>JANQNV010000036.1 GCA_028279425.1 Longimicrobiales bacterium
ACTCGCGGTCGGCCACGCTGTCTCGATCCACGAGCAGGATCGATGCAAGCGCCGCCGCGAGGGCCACGGAAAGGCCGGGCACACCCCAACGTCCCCAACTCCGTCGATTTCGCCGACGGAGATCGCCGCTCTCAGAGGCTCTCAGTGCGATTTTCGAACGGTCCTCTTCGATCGTCGCCTTCGCGCGCGCGATCAGGTCGTCGGCCGACGGCGTTCGGCGGCGGTCGTGCTCACGCAACTGCGCGAACGCCTGCTCGAGGTCACGGTCCTCGGGCCGGTCGATGTTCATGGGGATTCCTCCATCACCAACAGACTCCTCAGCCGTTCCTTACCCCGGTGGTAGTGGGTGCGAGCCGAGCCGAGCGAAACGTCCATCGCGGTGGCGGCTTCGGCAACGCTCAGTCCCTGGTAGAAGACGAGGTGCACCACCTCGCGCTGTCGCTCCGGGAGTTCATCGAGCGCCGCTCGCAGGCGGTTGGCCTGCTCTCGCTCCACCAACGCCTCGTCGGGGGCAAGCGGTGCATCGGGTTCGGGGACCCACCCCTCGGCGAGCCGATCGGCCCGCTGCTGAATCGACGCTTCGCGCCGCCGCCGCTCCAGCGCGGTCAGCCGGACCACGCCGAAGAGCCACGTGCGAAAGCTGGACCGACCCGCGTAGTGGGCCTGCCCCGACAGCACCTTCACGTAGGTGGTTTGCACGACGTCCTCCGCTTCGACCTCATTCCACCCACAGCAGCTCAACGCCCAGCCGTAGCTGTCGGCGTGGAGCTCCGTGAGCCGTGCCTCGAGCTCGTCGGGATTCAGCGCTGTTTGAGCCATCCGAACGGTGCAGGAGTCACGGGTTCAGAAGTGAGTGACGTGAGGCGGGCGTCCATATGACGATCACCGCGCGCGACCGCGCGCGTGCCTCGGGCGCGATCTCAGCGAGCGTCCTCGTGCACGCCCCCGCCAAGTCTGTCACGCGCTGTGTGCGCGACGCAAAACGGCCTCGCGCGGGGCAGGGCTTGCGCGGGTCGACGGTGCCTGCGAATCGGGCGCTCTAAACAAATGAGTATCGACCTCCCGGCGTCAAATGTTCACGCATTTCGGCCACACCCAACGTTCAGAAGCGCTAAAAGTGCATTGACAAAGAAGGATAAACGAACGTCGGTAAACATATGTGTACAAACAAAATGACGATTACAGTTCAAGCGGAATACAGAAATTCACATTCGATTTCGCGGTGCGAACGGCGGTTCGGTATCCGCGGAATCGCCTGGGTGCGCCCAACGAACGCGTTGTGGTGCCCTTCGAGGCCGAGGTATCTTGAGAAGGTCACTTCGTGCATCCGGCACTCCGGCCAGAGGCGGGTCGATTCGTGGTCCTACCCTTCGTCAAACTTGCGCTTCGGCGCCCCCACCTGATCCCGGCTCTGATGGGGATGGCATGGGCATTTCGGGCCCGGGGATGGATGCGGCGCCCGCCGTTCCTCCCCCTCCCGCCGAAGGACTACATGCGCTGGCGAATGGATACCGCGTATGGAGATGCCGATGCTGTACCACCAGACGACGAACTCGAGCGGTTCGTTCGCTGGGCGCACGCGATGCGGCGCGACATGTGAGGTCGCGCGCGAGAGGCGTGATCCGAGAAACGGAGGGCCACATGAAGATATTCGTCCTGCTTCTCGTTGGACTCGGGGTGGCGTTGTATTTTCCGAACTCGAGAGCATGGGTGCTGGAGAATGCGGCGCCGGTCGTGAATCCGATTCTTCGCACGGCGACCCAGTCCGAGATGGACAAGATCGTCACGGCGATGCAGCAGCACGCCCGCGAGAACTTCGGGCGTTATCCCGACACGAAGTCGTTCCAGGCCTGGCTCGAGGGCAAGTACAGCGGGGGCGGGTCCCGGGACTCGTGGGGCAACACCTACGAGCTCGAAGACATGCGGCGCGAGCAGAAGATGCGGATCCGCTCGTGGGGACCCGACGGGCTGCGTGACACCGGCGACGACATGTTCACCGAGTTCCGGCGCGAGGGGCGCTGAGTCGGGGAGCAGTCCCTGACCAGAGAGGACCACATTCTCGAAGCACTCGGGGCGCTGCCGGCTCTGGTCGAAGTCTACGGGCCGTGGCTGCTGGCGCTGATGGCCTTTCTGGAGACCTGCTTCGTGACGGGGTTCGTCGTGCCCTCCGGGATGGCGGCGGCCTTCGCGACCGCCCTCGCCGCGCAGGGCCAGCTCGACTACCTGCCCGTCGCCGCCGCGGCCATCGGAGGCGGATTCGCCGGTGACGTGACCGGGTACTGGATCGGGCGCCGCGGAGGTCAGGCGCTGCGGGAAGGGCAGGGGATGGCCGCCCGCGCGCTCGCGAAGCACGACGCCACCACCGGCCGCTTCCTCTCGGGCCACCCCTTCTTTTCGGTGACGGTCGCTCGACTCGTCGCCTTCGTGCGTACCGTGATGCCCATCGCCAGTGGAGTGGCCGGAGTGCGCTTCGGCACCTTCCTGCTCTACGAGATTCCCGGCCTGCTCGCCTGGGCCGCCCTCTACATGGGGGTGGGGCTGATCGCCGGTGAAAGCTGGGAGCGTGCCGGGTCGATCGTGGGCGGGGGATGGGCACTGGTCTTCGCCGTGGCGGCGCTCGTGATCTGGGCCCGCCACAAGCGCCGTCAGAAGCCGCCGCACGGCGCGGTCGTGACAGAGCCCTCGAACCGGACAGGGGGCGAGGCCGAGGCCGTCGCCGAACGGGACGCGGAGGCGGGCCACGACCCGGACCCGGCCCCGGAAGCGGAGCCCGCCCCCGAGCCGGAGCCCGACCCCGACCCCGACCCCGAGCCGGAAGCGGAGCCCGACCCCGAGTCGGACCTCGAGCCGCGAGCCGCGCCCGCCCCTCCCACGCCGGGGCCGCGCCCGTGACCCTGCGCGTCGCCCTGACCGGCAACGCCGCCTCGGGCAAGTCGACCGTGGCCGAGCAGTGGCGCGAGGCCGGGGTGCCGGTCGTCAGCGCCGATCAGGTGGCGCGCGACGTCGTGGCGCCGGGCACGGCCGGGCTACGGCAGATCCGCGAGGCCTTCGGGGCCGAGATGGTCGCCTCCGACGGCTCCCTCGACCGCGGGCACATGCGCGGCCTGGTCTTTCGCGACCCCGGC
>JANQNV010000037.1 GCA_028279425.1 Longimicrobiales bacterium
TTGCCGTAGCTATCGCTACGCCGCGTCGTTCCGCCTCGCCCCCGCGGCGCCTCCGCACCCTCGGCGGTCACCAGACTTTGGCGACACTACACTAGAACCGCCGCCCCACGTTGAAGGACCACTGCAGGTCGCCATCACCTCCGGTCAGGGTGATCCACAGGGGTCCGACGATCGAGGTACTCCCGGCCGACAGCGACCACCCGAAGCGGTAGTCGTCTGGATCGATCGGCCGGTCGTCGGATGCGTTGCCGGCGTCGAGACCAACGGTGAGGAATCGATCGCGCGCCACCTCGACCTGGAGGCCGGCGCGCACGATGTCGAGTGAGGTACCCGACAGCGACTGTCGCTGCTGCCCCGCGAAGGTGGGGTGGGTGTTGCGGAAGATGGGCGAGCGGTGATCGCCCCCCGCGAAGAACCGTCGATGCTGCGGGAGGTCGCGTCCCGTCGCATGGCCGATGTGTACCCCGACGAACGCCGATACGCGGGAGTGAAGGGGGAGCCGACGGTCGACGTCCAGGACGTGGTGCGAGAAGCCGCCACCATCGGCCTCGGTAGACACCCCGAATTCGGACCGAAAGACGATGCGCCCTCCCGCACGGGGAAACTCGGCTCGGTCGTAGGTCTCGCGCAGGAAGGAGATCGCCGTCGATGCCAACAAGACCGACACCGTCGAATCGCTGACCGCCACCGAGGTGGAGCCGACCGCGCGCTCGCCTCGGAACTCCACCGCGAGCAGCGAGCCGCGTCGGGCCGCGAGCCCCACCAGTACCGCCGCCGATGCCACCTCCAGTTCGGCCCGGGCCACGCGCTGCTTGCCTTCGAACAGGTCGAGCGGCGACTGGCTCCATCCCACCTCGGCACCCAGGCTGAAGCTACCGGTCACGGAGCGCCCACTGAGATAGGTGCCGCGGAACTGGAGCTCCTCGCCGAGCCGCGCGTCGAGGCGGGTCGCCGACCCGAACTGCACGAGGTCGTACAGGGTTGCCGAAAACAGTAGCGCGGCGCGTTGCAGGTCGTCGTACCGCACCCCGAGCCCGACCTCGTCACGCGCCCTCGGATCCGCGTGGACCACGAGGGTCGGGAGTGCGCCGGCCGAGTCCGGAGAGATCTCGTAGCGCACGGGACCGACGAGCCCGGAGGCCGCGAGGTCCTCGAGCACGGCATCCAGGCGGATCGCGCTGACGGTGGGACGCCGCTCCAGGTCGACGGTGCGCGTGACGAACGCGGCGGCGGACGGGCGCACACCGACCAGCTCGAGGCCGGAGACGGCGATCGAATCGGGAAGCCGGCCGGCGAATGCGGGGGCGACTGAGCCCGCGGCCCTCGCGGCGCCCGCCCCCTCTGGCTCCGCAGTGCCCACCGCTCCCGCCGCTGCCGCCGCCCCCTGCTCACCCTGCGCCCCCGCAGGCCAGGGCTCCGCGCGCGCGGCGGCCTCCCGCAACTGCGCGATGGCACGCTCCGCCGCCGCCTCCCCTCGACGAAGCCACTCGTCAGCCGATGCGAAGTCGAGGGGGGAGAGGTCGTCGATGTCCGGCTGGATCAGCAGGTCGCACCGCTCGCGCTGTTCGACCGTCGAGGCATAGCCGCGAAACGACGCAGACTGCATCAACACATCCACGAACGAGACCAGCTCTTCGGCTCGCTCCAGCGGATCCGACACGTCGCTGCAGATGACGAGGTCGGTCCCCAGCGCGCGGGCGTCGTCCGCGGGCAGGTTTCGCGCGAGTCCCCCATCCACGAGGAGCCGACCATTCGACAGGAACGGCTCGATCGCGCCGGGGATCGCGAGACTCGCCCGCATCGCGTCGGCCAACACCCCGCGACGCAGTGGTACCGCCTCGCCGGTCTCGAGGTCGGTCGCCACGGCGACGAAGGCCCGCGGCAGCCGGGCGAAATCGCGGACCGTCGCGGCAGGCCAGGTGAGCCGCGCGAGCAGTCGCTGGATGGCTGAGCCCTCCACGGCGCCGGAAGGGAGCCGCACTCGACCGTCGGCGAAGGGGAGCGAGATCACCTGCCGTTCGTCGAAGGCGCGCTGATCCGGGCTCAGTCGACTCCGCTCGACGCGGTCGGTGAAGAGGGCGTCCCAGTCGAGTGAGCGGGCCAGCACCTCGAGCGAGTCGACGCCGACGCCGAGGGCGTACAGTCCTCCGACGATGCTGCCCATGCTGGTGCCGGCCACCCCGTGCACCGGGACGCCTTCTCGCTCGAGCACCCGCAACACACCCACGTGCGCGAGCCCCTTCGCGCTACCGCCGCTGAGGGCGAGGCCGACGCGGGGGAGGCGGCCGATACCCGAGGCCGAAGAATCCACGACCGCGTTGGTGGAATCGGGGGCCTGCGCCGGGACGCCGGAGGCCAAGACCAGCGCCGACAGGGCCGGAACGAGGGCAACGAACGCCCGGTCCCGGACGCCGCGCCGGCTACCTCTTCGCTCACCCGGCGCGGTCACGTGGCTCTTTGAGGATCGTGAGCAACATCTTGAAGTCGTCGTCCCCATGGACCGCGTGCGGGACTCCGGCCGGGAGGTGTAGCATCTCGCCCTCGCGCACGATGTGGACATCGCCCGCAATCGAGATACGCGCCTCGCCATCGAGAATCAGGACGGTCGCCTCGTGCGGGGTCGAGTGTTCGCTCAGCCCTTCCCCTGCCGCGAAGGCGAAGAGGGTCATGTTTCCCCCGCTGGCCGTGAAGATCTGGCGACTCACGATCGAGCCAGCCTGGCACTGCACGAGGTCGCGGACGGCGGCGGGTCGGGATATGGCATGGTCCATCGTGTGCTCTCTCGGTCGAAGACGATGTGTCCGCGCTCACCTTCGCCGGGTCACCACAGCCCCCACCCCCGCCGCCGCCAGCGCTTCGTTGAACTCCGCCACGGCGCCGCTCACGGCGGCCTCGAAGCGCTCGAGCAGGGGCGCGGTCTCGCCCTGGAGATCGTCGAAGCGCTCGTAGGCGCCCTCGGTGGGATGCCCGTACGAGCCGGTGACATGGCTGTACAGGTAGGCGAGTTGGTCGTCGAGCATCGGCGGGAAGTTGATCGGGTCCTGCCCCGACTCGCTCTTCGTCTGGATCAGCGCCTCCTCGATCTCCGTCAGTTCGGTGTCGAGGCTGTCCGCACGCTCCCTCAGGTCGTCGACGAGCGCCTCGTCGTACTCACCCTCGGAGGTCCGGTCGACGAAGGCCTTCGTTTGCTCCCGAATCGAGCGGATCTCCCGAATCGCGTCGTGCACCTCGGTCAGGTGATCTCGCACCTGCATCGTGAGCTCGAACTGTGCCTGGAGGTCGGCGGCGCTCACGGTAGGAATCCGTGGATCCGTCGCGAGGTCGACCGCCACCTCCTGCTCGTCGTCGCCAACCTCGACCCGGATCGTGTAGCGACCGGGCGGCGCCCACGCCCCACCGGTGTAGGCCAGCGAGAAGCGGGCCGACGAGATGAGGTCGGGGCCCGGGTACCGCAGGTCCCAGATGAAGCGGTTCATCCCCTGCGCGACATCGAGGTCTTCTTCCTCCAGATTGGCATCCTCGGGCTCGTCATCGTGGGCCTCCGCCCCGCCGGCTGAGGTGTCCCCGCCTTCGTCATCCCCCGAATCGGCATCCTGCTCACTCGACGCCGACCCTTCGACCTCGACGTCATCCGCTTGCGCCGAGGACCCCTCGGACTCGTCGGCATCCTGCGCCACGTCTCCCGACACCGAGCCCTCGAACTCGCGGATCACCCGGCCCGTGGGATCGACCACCTCGATCTCGACGTCCGCGCCTGGTTCGGCCCCGACCCAGTAATTGACCACGATGCCGTTGGGCGCGTTCTGGGGTGCGCGGGCGCCGCGGGCGCCGAAGCGGGCGAGGGTCGCGTCGCGCGGCTGGAAGAGATGCAGCGATTCAGTCCGAAGCTCGTCGGCGAGGTCGTGCAACGGTGTCACGTCGTCGAGGATCCAGAAGGAGCGACCCTGGGTTGCGACGACGAGGTCATCGCGGTGCACTCGGAGATCCGTGATCGGGGTGCGCGGCAGGTTCTGCTGGAAGGACTGCCAGTTGGCACCCTCGTCGAACGACACGAACATGCCGAACTCCGTGCCTGCGTACAGGAGCCCCTGTCGGTCCGGATCCTCCCGCACGACCCGCACGGGATGGTCGTCGGGGATGCCGTTGGTACCATCGGTCAGCAGCTCCCAGCTCGCCCCGAAGTCGTTGGTCAGGAAGACGTACGGCCGGAAGTCACCGTCGCGGTACCGGTAGACCGCCATGACCGCCCGCCCTGGCGACGAGGGGCTGAGGTCGATGCTGTTGACCGTGCCTTCGCTCGGCATCTCGGCCGGTGTGCCCTCGACCCAGTTCGCCCCCCCATCCCGCGTCACATGCACGCGGCCATCGTCGGTGCCGGCCCACAGCTCGGCCGCGTCGTGAGGCGACTCGCTGAGGACGAACACGGTGTTGTAGACCTCGACCCCCGTGTGGTCGACCTGCAGGGGTCCCCCGGGGAGACCCTGCTGCGCCTCGTTGTCGGTGGTGAGATCGGGGGAAATCGTCTCCCAACTCATCCCGTTGTTCGTCGTGCGGTGCACGTGCTGCGAGGTGTGGTAGACGACTTGCGGATCGTGCCGCGACACGAGGATCGGGGCGTTCCACTGAAAGCGATAACGGGCGTCGCGCGGCGCCACCCCGTCGCCCATCTGCGGATACAGGATCATGTTGCGCGACTCGCCCGTGCGCAGATTCGAGCGGTCGACCTGTCCGATGTAGTTGCCCGCCCAGACGATGTGCGCCGAGTCGGGGTGCGGGTGCACGGAGACGTGGCCGCTCTCGGCCCCGCCGACGCTCTGCCAGTCCTGTTCGGGGGCGAGGTCACCCGCCACACGCGACGACACCGAGATGGTGGAGTTGTCCTGCTGACCGGCATACAGGCGGTAGGCGAACTGGTTGTCGACCTCCAGCCGGTAGAACTCCGCGGTCGGCTGGTTGTGCATCGTCGACCAGCTCCGCCCGGCCGTGAGGCTCACCTGTGCGCCACCGTCGTTGGCGACCACCATGGCCTCGGAGTCGTCGGGGTGGATCCACAGGTCGTGCACGTCGCCGTGCGGGACCGAGACCCCCTGCCAGTCCTCACCGCCATCGATCGAGCGGTAGACCCCCGTGTTCAACACGTAGACCGTGTTGCGGTCGAGCGGGTCGGCCTCGAGGTGCGAATAGTACCAGTGCCGCTGCCGGAACCGCCGATCGCGGGTGACCTTGGTCCATCGGCCACCGGCGTCGTCGCTCCGCCAGATTCCGCCGTGCGGATCGGGGGCGTTGATCAGCGCCCAGACCCGGTCGGGATCGGCCGGCGAAATCGTGAGCCCGATCCGCCCCATCAGCGCCGTGGAGGGCAGCCCGTTGTCGACCTCGGGCGAGGTGAGACGCGTCCAGCTGTCGCCGCCGTCGGAGGTCTTCCAGACGCCACCGTCGTACGACGCGTCGATCAGCGTCCACGGCTTGCGTTCGGCGCGCCACATCCCGGCGTAGAGTTCGCGCGGATTCTTCGGGTTCATGACGAGGTCGACCGCCCCGACGGAGTCGGCCACGAACAGCACCTGTTCCCACGTCGCTCCGCCGTCGCGCGTGCGATAGACGCCCCGCTCCGGATTCTTCGCGAACGGGTTGCCCAGCGCGGCCGCGAACGCCACGTCGGCATCGCGCGGGTCGACCTGGATCTTCGCGATCATCCCCGTCTGTTCGAGACCGATCGCATGCCAGCTCCGGCCGCGGTCCGTCGAGCGCCACGCCCCCTTTCCGATGCTCACGTTGCCCCGGATCCCCGCTGATCCGGTGCCGACATAGATGACGTTGGGATCGCCGGGAGCCACCTCGACCGCCCCGATGGAGCCGACGGGCAGAACGTCGTCGGTGACGTTCTCCCAGCTCTCGCCCGCGTCCTCGGTGATCCAGACACCGCCACCCGTCGTGCCCATGACGTAGTGGAGCGGATCGTCGGCGAAGCCGCTCACCGCGGTGCTCCGCCCGCCTCGATGCGGGCCGACCATGCGGTACTCCATGGTCGTCAGCAGATCGGGGTGAACGGTCTCGTTCGGCTGTAACTCCTGCGCGGCGAGGGGGGCGGAGCCGGCCGCAATCAGCGAGGCGGCGCAGAGGGCCGCGGCCATGAGGCCAGAGCCCGCGGGGCGGGCAGAGACGTGGGGGCGGGGACCCCGGGGGGCGTTCGGGATGGGGCGGAGAACGGCGGGGGTGGCGGGGATCGAGCGGCTCATGGGCGGTGCGGTCGCGGTCGAAATCGGGAAGCGAGGACGGGGCAACCTACCGTGCTATACAGCGAGTTGCACGAAGCCTGGTCCGCGGGCCGATCCAGTACTTCCGGATCGATCCCGGGCAGCGCTCACCCCACCGATCGGCGGCGGGGGCTTGTCCTTGACGGGATTCCGTCCCCCTCCTCACACTGCGGAATGATGGAACTTCCGCGCTGCGCCCCCAGGATCGAAACCCCGGATGCTCGGTGCGAGAGTGCTTGGGCGATGGGCCACCTGACGGCTCCCTACAACCCATACGAGATCTCCCATGAAGAGCCCGAGACTCGCGCCCTCACTCCTCCTGCTCGGCCTCCTCACCGCATGCGGGGCACCCGAGGACGACACCGGATCCGATAACGCGTCCCCCGAGGACTCCAACCCCTCGGTCTTCGCCTCCTCGGAGCAATCCACCTTCTGGGCGACACTGCAGTCCATGTGCGGCCAGGCGTTCGCCGGCACCCTGACCGAGAACGAGCCTCCCAGTGACGACTTCGAAGGGCAGGCCCTCGTCATGCACGTCCGGGAGTGCTCCGACGCCGAAATCCGCGTCCCCTTCTTCGTGGGCGAGGACCGGTCCCGGACCTGGGTGTTCACGCCGGTGATGGACGGTCGGGCCATGCGCCTCAAGCATGACCACCGGCACGAGGACGGCACCGAGGACGAGGTCACCCAATACGGGGGTGACACGGTCGACGTGGGCACGGCCACGCGACAGGCCTTCCCGGCGGACCCGTTCACCGCCGAACTGGTGCCGGCCGCCGCGACGAACGTGTGGACGGTGGAGCTGATTCCCGCTGAACTCTTCGCGTATCAATTGCGCCGCGAAGGGACCGACCGGCGCTTCCGCGTCGAGTTCGACCTGAGCCAGTCGATCGAGACGCCGCCGGCGCCTTGGGGAAGCACCGACCCGGTTCCCTGAGTCCTAAGGCGCCATCGCGGCACCCCCCGCGTCGCGGCATCGTTGGTCCATGAGGAATCGATCGCATTCCATTGCCGGGATCGGGTTATGGCCATAACGTCGGACATGGCCAAGATGACGATCCGATCGACCTTCGCCCTGGACCCCGAGACGGTGGCTTCGCTGGACAGCCTGGCGGCGAGTTGGGCGGTGTCGAAGTCCGAGGCTCTGCGGCGGATCGTTCGCACGGCAGCGCTGGTCGAGGAACTCGACGCGGCCGCAGACGCCCGCGCGGCTTTCGATGAGCTGCGGGGACGCCTCGCTCTCACGCCCGAGAAGGTCGAGGTGTGGGCACAGGAAGCGCGCGCGATTCGCGAGGGGCTGGATCGGTGATTCCGGCGGGTCGCTCGCCCATCCATCTCGATACCAGCTTCCTCATCCGTGCTCTGGACCCGACATCCCATGAGTCCGCCCGCCTACTCGCCTGGCTAGCCGCTGGTCACCCTCTCACGGCCTCCGCACTCGCGTGGGGCGAGTTCATGTGCGGGCCGGTCGGTACCGATGAGGCCGAGGTGGCCCGGCGACTCGTCCGACGACTCGTCCCTATCGGCGTGTCCGAAGCGGAGGAGGCCGCCCGCATGTTCAACGCCTCAGGCCGGCGGCGGGGGAGCTTCGGGGACCGTCTGATCGCGGCGACGGCGTATCTCGAGAGTGCGCCCCTTGCCACTTCGGACGACCGCGACTTCGAGCGGTTCGTGGCGTTGGGCCTCCAACTCGCCTGAGCCCGACCGCGCGCGGTCGGGCTGGCCTTCGAGTGACCCGGCTACTCGCCCCCGCTGATCACGTATTCGTAGGAGGCCGGTACCCAGCAGGTGCCGGTCCGCGCCGGCCGGAACCTCCATCCGCGTCCCATGGCTCGAAGCAGGTCGTCGTCCAGGGCGGCGTCCACTGCGACCACCGACCCCGGTACGACCCGCCCCGCCTCATCGACCACGAAGCGAACCGCCACATCGCGGCTCGGCGAGGCCGGCGCCATCGTCATCCGGAGCGGAACCGGCGGGGTGTCGACGCGTCGACCCGGGTCGTCTCGGTGTCGGGACACCGTGGCGGCGCAATCCGCCTCATTGACGTAGGCCGTCTCTTCGCTCGCTGCAGCCCCACCAGCGCACGACGACACGCCGACGACCAGGGTAGCGCCGAGACCGGCGCGCAGTCCGATCCGGAGCACGGATGGCCAATGTGAGTCACGCATGAGCACGCCCTCCCTTCTCCCTGTCTCGTCGACGTCCCCCACCCTACACTGCCCGCACGCGCGAACGCGAGCCTGTCGAGGTCGAGGCGTATGGCGGAAGCCGAACTCTACCAACCCATCAAGCGATTCCTCGAAGCCCAGGGCTACGAGGTGAAGGGCGAGATCGGCCCCTGCGACATCGTGGCCGTGCGCGGCGACGACGAGCCCGTCGTGGTCGAGTTGAAGGAACGACTGAGCCTGGCCCTGATCCTCCAGGCCGTCGACCGCTTCCGGGTGTCCGAGACGGTGTACGTGGCCTTCCGAATCGGGAAGGGACACAGCGCGTCGTGGCGTACGCGTCGCAAACACGTCGTGGGGCTTCTTCGGCGACTGGGTCTCGGGCTACTCACGGTGTCGACTCGGGGACGGGTCGTGGCGGTGCTCGACCCCACCCCCTACCGCCCTCGGGGAAACCGGCGTCGGAAGGCACGGCTCCTGAAGGAATTCGCGGAGCGGGTGGGCGACCCCGAGACCGGCGGCTCCGCCTCGGGGCAGCGTCTCACGGCGTATCGACAGGACGCGCTCCGGTGCGCGCGGGAGCTGCTCCACGACGGCGAGCTGAAGGTGAGCGTGATCCGCGAGCGCACCTCGGTCGGTCGCGCCGGCACCATCCTGCGCGACAACCACTACGGATGGTTCGAACGCATCCGGCGAGGGCACTACGAGCTGTCTCCAAAGGGGCGTCGGGAGCTCCCGGAGTGGTCTGCGGCGTTGGACGACCTCCCCCGCGACGTGCCCTAGCCCGGAGGCTCGGAGGTCACCGAGCCGCCACCCCGAAGCTCGACCGGCGGCCTCCCGGTGGGTCGCCGTCTGCGCACGGGGTCACCCGGCCCCTTCGTCGGCCACCTCGAACTCGATCAGGTAGGGCTCGAGCGCAGCTCCCCCGGCAGTTCGGAACTGAGAGGTGAGCATCAGCTGGTGTCGACGCCCGGGCTCCAGCGACACCTCGAACGACATCGTGCGCGCGTCGTCGGACCATCCGATGAACTGCTGCACCCGAAGTACCTCGTCTTCACCGCCGGGACCGAAGTCGAAGCCGCGAAAACGCGGACTCATGGTTTGTGAGAACGTCACGCTGAGCGTTGCCAGGCCGGGTGCGACCCCTTCACTGCCGTTGTCAAAGGGTGCGAGCATCACAACCTCGGGCTTCGAAGCTTCGTACTCCGCTCGGAGTTCGCGGACCGGTCGGTCGAAGTACCCGCTGGAATCCACGATGGCCGCGACGGCGTCCTCGCTCCGATAGTCGAGTTCGATGAGCTCGGCCACCGCCTCGATCTTGTCGTCCGCTTTCTCGTAGTACTTCTCGGCGATCGCGTACCCCACGTAGTACCCGAGATCGCGCACGCCGAACTGATTGTCGAAGTTGTTGTAGAGCCAGTCGTTCGTGTTCGGGCTGAACATCTCGGTGGCGAACCGCTCCCGAACGGCCCGCTCGTTGCTCGCGCCGAAGGCGACCGCGGGCGTCGGGGACACCTCCCCGCTCGCGAGGGTCGCCACGAATTCGGCCACGCCCTCCTGAAGCGCGATCGACAGCAGCTCACTCCCGAACCGGCCCTGCTGGGTGTGGACGTACTCGTGGAGGTTCAAGAAGGCGAGGTCGTCGATCGGACTCGAGTCGAAGTAGGCGCGCAGGTTCTGACGCAGGCCGTCGGGGAGCTCGTCGGTCACGACGGAGCTGTCCGTCATCGCCACTTCCGATCCGATGAACACGACATCGTCGAGGGTCATGCCCGGCGTCATCAGCGCCCCAACGGTGAAGTAGAGCCGCGCCGGCGAGAGACGCGGATAGACCTCTTCGAGTGCGTCGATCGCCGACTCGATCCGGGCGGAGTAGTCCCCCGCTCGCAGCGTGTTGTCGCGGACCGACGACCAGAAGCGCGGATATCTCGCGACCGCCTGCCGATACGACTCCGCGGTCAGCCCTCGCCGCTCCATCATCGCCTCGAGTCCGGGAGTCCCGGGACGCACGAACAAGCTGTCGAGGAGCCGTATCTGGGCGGCGCTGTCGGACTCCGTCTGGAGGGCATCGTACGCGGCCCAGAAGCGGTCCACGTCGGACGCGTCGGTGACCGATTCGTCGGTCGCGGAAGGCTTCCCGCCACAGGCTCCAACGACCGCGGCGAGCAGGAACGAACCCAGGGCTAGTAAACGTATGTTCACATTCATAAACGCACGACTCCGTTTGCGAACTGAAGATCGGATATTCATGCACTGCATCAGGTGCGCCCCACAAACCATTCAAGGATGGGGACTTCCGGAGGGCTCCCAAAGCGAACTGGGAATACGGATGTACCCAATCCGCGCGACACGTACAGGGGGACTCCGTCGTCGACGTACCACCCCGAGGTGTAGGATCCACTCCCCGGGGGAAGGATGGGCGCCCACCCTCCGATGGCGATCTGCCCCCCGTGTGTATGACCCGCGAGCATCGCCCGGAGTTGTCCGTGGAGGTCACGTGGGATGGTGTCCCGATAGGCAGGGCAATGGCTCAAGACGACGACCTCTCGGGCAGTGAGTTCGCGGATGCCGTCGAGCGTCGGAGCGCCCGCGAGAGAGTCGTCGGTTCCGAACAGTACGGCGCCGTCCGAGAGCATATGCGCCTCGTTGATCAGGAGCCGGGTATTCTCCGCTTCGTAGGTGCGCCTCAGGGCCTCCAGGTCCACCCTTCCCCAGTACTCCCAATTGCCCAGGGTCGCCACCCGGGGGACCGACGCCGGGAGCAGCCGGAGGAAGTCGCGAAGCAGGGGGAGATGGTCCCGGTCGTCGATCGCGTCGCCCACGATGACCACGACGTCGGGAGCTGCTTCGCGCACGGCGACGGCAACGCGCTCGTGGAACGCCGTGATCGACTTCAGGTGCAGGTCGGTGAGCACCGCGAGACGAAGCGGCGTCACTCCCGGCTCGGGAGACCCGATACGCGGGCGCGTGATCGTGAGGCGTTGGGGCTCGAGCGCAAAACCGTGGACGGCCGCGGCCGTCGCGGCTATGCCCAACCCTCCTCCGACGAGGAAGCGTCGGCGCGATACGGGCGGCGAGTCGGCGCCGGGAGGCGGGGGCGCGTGGGCGTCGCCGGGAGGTGGGGGCGCGTCGGCGGGAGGTGGGGGCGGCAAGTCGTCCTCGCGAGGCGGAGGCGAGGAGGCGTCGCCGGGAGGTGGGGGTGAGGGAGCGTCGCCGTGCATGAGCAGCGGAACGGAGGGGACGGCCGGATCGGGCTCCTCATGCACCCCAGCTCCGGCCACGAAGGTCCCCTGGGCCGGTAGGTGCAAACAACGAAAACCCTCCAACGTGTGGCCGCTCGGGTGATCGTGGAGGGTTGTGGTCGCTATGCGACCCAAAGGCTCCATCACCGCGCCGAGGGCCCACACCGTGGAGGGTTGTGGTCGTATAGCTACCAAAACCCTCCACCACCTGGTTTCCGCCCACATCGTGGAGGGTTGTGGTTGAGAAGGAGCGCGGTTCCCGCGCATCCATCCCTGGTCGAGCGCGGCGCTACGCCGGATCCCGCACCCAGATCCACCCTTCCTTCCGCGCGGTCTCCAGGTGCTCGCCCGGATCGATGCAGGCACCGTGCAGGAAGTCGAGCCCCGCAAGTACGCACACGGCCGCGTCGAGCGCGTCCGCATTGGTCTCGAGGATCGGGTCGTCGGGGAGTCGGAGGAGCTCGCCGAGTCGACCGCGCAGTTCGGCCCGCCGAGCCACCTGGCGGGGATCGGCGGACTTGTAGCCCGAGAAGGGGAGCCCCCGGGCCTTGAGGGTGCCGCCCGGGTACACCTCGATCACCCCGCCCTCCCCGGTACCAGGCGCGCTCCCCCGCACTGCAGCCCCACTCGCCCCGCCCGGACTCACTCCGGAGGCGCCCCCCTCGGCTGCACCCGCCCCAGCGCTCCTCCCGCCGACCGCCCCTGCCCCGACCCGGAACCCACCGCCCGGCCACAGCACCGGCAGCGCCGCACCCGCGCGTCGCCGCACCTCGTCCAGCAGTCGGAGCGCGCCGTGGGCGGCTCGGGCGATGCGATCCGCACCGACCTCGAGCGGCATCTTGCCGATCCGCTCGTGCACCACCCGGTCGGTGGTTCGGCGGAAGAACGCGTTGGGAGCCGTTCCGACCAGCTCCCCCGGCCGGTGGTCGGCCAACTCCGCAGCCATCGGCGCGGGCCACCCGAGGGGTGCATCGAGGGCGATCAGGACGGGGCTCGACCAGTCGACCCATTCCACGACGACCCCGGCCGGGTCGGCCAGCCCGGCCACGACAACCTCGACCGAGCGCCCGCGGGCACAGGCCACCCCCACATTCTTCGGTTGTGCCGCGCAGTCGACGCCGACGATCTGGATCGCGTCCACGGCCACCGCCCCGCTCAGACCGGATCCCCGCGTCGGCCGGATCCCGCGCTCAGGCCGGATCCGCCGCGCCGACCGAGTCCCCCGCTCAGGTCGGATCCCCCGCGTCGACCGGGTCCCCCGCTCAGGCCCGGTCCCCCGCGTCGGCCGGATCCCCCGCCTCGGCCCACGGATCGTAGCTGCCGAAGCTCCACAGGTGTCCCTCGGGATCGCGGCACGAGTACACCCGCCCGCCGTAGCCCTGGTCTTCGATCTCCATGACGATGTCGGCGCCGGCCGAGACGGCCCGGGCGTAGTGCGCATCGGCGTCGTCGACCACGATGTAGGGGCTCTGCGTGCACGTGCCGCCCGGCAGGGGCGGCTGCTGGAGCGCTCCGAAATCATCGTCGCGCACCGAACCGAGCATGACCATGAGCCCGTCGCACACCAACTGCGCGTGCACGATGTCCTCGCCATCTCCCGGCACCACGAGGTGTGGTTCGAAGCCGAACGCGCGGCCCAGCCAATCGATGGCGGCCTTCGCATCGCGGTATCGCAGAGTCGGGATCATTCGGGATCCGGTGCCGGCGACCACACTCACTCTCCGTTGGGGCGTTGATCTCGCGCGAACGACGAATCGCGCGGCCGATCGAGTGCGAAAAACGTCGTGCCCTGCGCGCCTTCCGGCGTGCGATGTGTCTCGGCGAAGCCGAGACGCTCCAACACGTGCCGGGACGCGTCGTGCGGGGTGTCGATCGCCGCCCGAATCCGGTCGAACCCCACCTCGTCGAAGCCGAAGGCGCACAGTCGTCGACCGAGCTCCGTGGCGAGTCCTCGATGCCAAAACTCGGGGAGCAGGGCGTAGAGAAGCTGCAGCTGGGGTGGCTCGAAGAAGGGGCGGTAGCCACCGAAGCCGATGATCCGCTCGTCGTCGTGCAGGCGCGCCGCCCAGAGGCCGGCCCCCCCCGACGCGAAGCGATCGGCACTCGCGGTGATCTCGTCGGCGACCCACTCGGACGGGACGACGACATCGTCGAGGAGGTACTCGCGCACGCCGGGATCCCGAAACAACCGGAGCAACTCGTCGGCGTCCTCGTGCCCGATCGGATCGAGACGTAGGCGCTCGGTGGTCAGGACCGGCATCGGCACCACGACATCCCCCCTATTGAAGTCCTTCGGCTCGTCGGCTAGACATCAGAATGCCTCGAATCATCGCCGAACTGAAGCCCTGATGCTCCAGCTCGTTGAGCCCGGCGATCGTACACCCGCGCGGCGTGGTGACCCGGTCGATCGCACTCTCGGGGTGCGTGTTGCCGCTGAGCACCAGATCGGCAGCGCCCCGAGCCGTCTGCGCTGCGAGCGTCAGGGCTTCGTCGGCGTGGAAGCCGATCTCGGTGCCCCCTTGGGCCGCCGCGCGGATCGTCCGGAGGAAGAACGCGATCCCGCAGGCACACAACGCGGTGGCCGGCGTCATCATGTCTTCGTCGATGACGAGGCTGCGTCCCACCGCGTCGAAGAGGTGTCGCGCGACGTCCAGGGCGGGCCCCGAGCCGGCATCGACGGCAAGGCACGTCATCGAACTCCTCGTCTCGACGGCGGTGTTCGGCATCGCGCGCACGATCGCGGCCTCGTGGCCCAGCACCTCGCGCAGGGAGACGAGCGACACCCCGGTCGCGACCGAAATCGCGACCTTGTCTCCGATCAGGTCGACCACCTCTTCGAGCACCCCGCGCATCTGCGGCGGTTGCACGGCGAGGACGACGCAGTCGGCCGTCGCGACCGCGGCCCGGTTGTCGGCCGACACGGTGACTCCTTCGGCGGCGAGCGTGTCGAGCTTCTGCGCATGCCGGCGTGTCACATGCACGCGGTCTGCAGTGACGAGTCCCGAGGCGACCCAGCCACGCGCCAGCGCCTGGCCGAGGTTGCCGCCTCCGATGACGGCGATGCGATCGGGCGACGTGGTGCTCACCTTCGGCCTCCGGGTACGGTACGTGGGGTGTGACGAAAAGTGTGCGATGCCGGCCGTTCGCCGGCTGAAGGCATCTTGAAACCACGGGTCCACTGGCGCCAGCCGTCTCCACGCCAGCCAGCCGGCACCAGCCACCTCCGCGTTTGCCGGCGGCGGCCAGCCACGCCAGCCAGCCGGCACCAGCCACCTCCGCGCCGCCCACGCCGGCGACACCCCGCGTGCTCCAGTTCCAGCGTGCTACTGCTCCAACGCCAATGACGCCGGACGAGTCGAGGGCGCCACCCCAGCGCTACCAACGCCCGCTACAGCTCCAGTGCCAACTGGCCGGACGAGTCCCGAGGACGCCGCCGAGCCGCCGCCCGACGCCGAGACGCATTCCCGCGGCGCGACCCGTGGCGTCGTTGCACCTCGGCGGCGAGGCGCCGCGCTTCGGAGGTGGCGCGAACCGCGGCGATGGCGGCCCGTGCGTCGGCCACGGCCACCCGGTGGTCGACGATTGGCGCCGGATAGTCCGCCCCGATCCGGCAGCCTGCAGCACTCTGTGCCTCGAGGGTCATCCGCTCGGGCGAGGCCAGGAGCGACGTGGGCACACCCGCCAACTCGGGGACCCACCGCCGCAGAAAGAGCCCGTCCGGATCCGGTGGAGTCCCCGCGACGACCTCCCCTCAGTCGCTCCGCAGCGCGATGACCGGATCGACGCGGGTGGCTCGAAACGCGGGCACCGCACTCGCACCCACGGTCAGGGTGAGAAGGAGGACCGCGGCCAGTCCCAACGACCACGGATCGTTCGGCGCGACGCCGAAGAGCACCCCGTCGATCAACCGACCCCCGAGCAGTGCAATCCCCAGTCCCAATACCACACCAGCGCCGCCGAAGACCAGCGCGTGCCGTACGACCAGCCGGGTGATGCCTCCACCCGACGCTCCGATGGCCATCCGAATCCCGAACTCGCGCCGCCGCTGGTTCGTGGCGTAGGCAACCACCGCATACAGCCCGACCCCGGTGAGGAGAACGGCGATCGCGGCCAGCAGCGTCGCGAGCCGGGCGAAGGTGCGCTCTCGAACCGTCGCCGCAGCGACCCGGTCGGTGAGACGGCTCACCGCGGCCAGCGGCACATTGGGGTCGAGGACCGAGAGTTCGCTGCGCACGTCCGCCGCGACGGCATCAGCGGCTCGCGATGTGCGCACGAGCAGGGTCGTGAAGCTCTGCGGCGACCCGGGCATCGCGACATACACCTTGGGATACGGAGCCCGGCGCAGGTTGGCGTCGACGACGTCGCCCACGACGCCGACCACACGCGAGGGCATGGGTCGACCGAACACACTCGCGTCGAGCGTGGCCCCCACCGCGCGCTCGGGGCTGCCGAAGAGCTCGGTCGCGAGTCGCTCGTTGAGGACCACCGGCGTGGCACCCTCGCTCACTTCGGCCACCTCAGACGACCGGAAGGTGCGGCCCGCCACGGGCGGAATCCCGAGGACCTCGAAGAAGCCGTCGGTCACCCAGTCCGCGCGAGGCGTCAGCTCCTGCTCGGCGTCGGTCGGATGCCGCAGATCGAGGATCATCGCGAGGTGGCCGAAGGGGGGGAATCCGGACGCCGCCACCCCCTCGACCCCGCGCACCCCACGCACTCGCTCGACGAGGCCGGCCCGAAAGGCATCGACCTCGGCCGGGGAATAGCCCTGAGGACCAGCGTCCACCTCCATGACCACGACCTGCTCGGGCACGAACCCGAGGTCGACGCTGGTGAGGTTGTGCGAGGAGCGCGTGAGGAGCAGCACACCGCCGATCAGCGCGAGGGACGACGACAGCTGCGCTACCGACAGTCCTCCCTGCAGCGCTGCGGCCATGCGGCTCGAAGACCTGCGTCCTCCTCGATTCGCTGCATGGCGTTCGCCACCGGAGTGGAGGAGCGCGGGCAGCAGCCCGAAGGTGAGGGCGGTGAGCAGTCCCAGCGTCGCGGCGAAGCCGAAGACCCGGGCGTCGACGAGGGCATGCTTGACCACCCCGGCGGGGAAAAGACCCGTCGCCCCGAGCGCTCGGTTGACGACGACCGCGACGATCAGTCCCAGCGCAATCGCGGGAAGGGCGAGGAGTAGCGCCTCGACGAGGTTCTGCACCACCAGATGAGAGCGGGCGGCCCCGAGCGCGCGGCGAAGCGACGTCTCGTCTCGACGTCGTAGCCCCCGCAACACCAGCAGGTTGGCCACATTCGCACAGGTCACGAGAAGGATCACCGCGACGAGGCCGCCGAGGATCTTCAGCGTCGGGCCCAGGCTCGCCTGATCGCGGCGGGCCAACCCGATCCCGGGATCGACCGTGGGCACGGCTTCGCGGTAGGTCTCGTTGTGGTCCGGATAGGCTGCGACGAGCTGCGTCATCGCAACGCGCAACTGGCGCTCCGCCTCGGCCGCCGACGCGTCGGGGGCCAGCCGAATCAAGGTGTTGGCGAAGTGGGCGGCGCTGCGGCCGTAGAGCTCCCAACCGGGGATCCCACGCCCGTGGCGCAGAGCGACGTGATGCGATGCGGGGACCCACATCTCGAGGGAGTCGAGGCGTTCGATACCCCGGAAACCCGCGGCTGCGACCCCGGCCACCGTGAAGGGGATTCCATTGAGTCGGAGTGTTCGCCCCACGGCCTCCGGGTCCTGCCCGAACACCCGGGTCCAGTACGCATGACTGATGACGACGAGGGCGGGCCCCTCGACGGCGTCCGCTTCGTCGGCCGAGAAGAGTCGGCCGCGCTCCGCCTCGACACCGAGAATCCGGAAGTAGGCGCCGGTCACGACCTGACTCCATGCCGTCTGTGCGGGCCGGCCGTCCATCGAGACCTGCAGCAGCGCCCGGGAGTAGCCCGCGACATCCTCCACGGCCGGCGATGCCGCCCCGAGGTCGAGCAGATTCGGGAGGCTGATGGGCGCCTCACCCCGATCCCCCGAGCGCGCGAAACGCACCGCGGCCAGTCGCTCCGGTGCGACGACGCCGGGCACCTCGCGAAGCAGGACCGCATCGACCAGGCTGAAGACCGACGAGGTGGCGCCGATGCCGACCGCGAGGGTGCCGATCGCCAGCACCGCAAAGCCAGGTCGCCGAACGAGACCCCGCGCGGCGTACCGTGCCTCGCGCAGGACGGGGGGGGATGACCTCCGCGTCCGGTCGAGGCCGCGACGGGGAGAGACGAACGCCGCAGCGGTTCCCAGAGCTTGGCGGAGGAACCAGAGGTCCGCCCGCCACCGACCGAGCGCAGGACGGACGGTCTCGCGGTACTCCTCCTCGAGATCCCCCGCCACGAAGTCGCGATGCGGACCGGGGAGGAGCCGCAGCAGGATCCGGCCGAGCCAGGGGGGCCGCGGCGTCACGACCCGGCCTCAGATTCGGATGCGAGATCGCGGAGGGTGTCGAGCGTGCCCTGCGCCATCGACCGCACGTTGGAGTACGTGGCGTGCAAGGCCCGCGCACCGTCGGCCTCGAGCCGGTAGTACTTGCGGCGACGGCCCCCCCGGCTCGGCGCCGACTCGGCCTCGCGCGACGAGACGAAGCCGCGCGCCTGAAGCCGATCGAGACCGGTGTACACGGCGCCGGCGGCGACGTCCTTGCCCGTCTGTGCCGCGATCTCCTGCCGAATACGCACGCCGTAGGCCTGCTCTCCCAGCCGAAGCACCGCGAACAAGAGCAACTGCTCGAACTCCCCCAAACCCCTCGGCATCTCCCCTCCCCTGCTGAACGAGCCCCACCCAACAACCCTGCAGTGCAACTACTGCATTGCAGTCTTCGCACGTAGATGATGCTCCAGGGACCCCGTTTCGGTCAAGACTCTTGCCGAGCCGGGTCCCCGGACCCACGTTCCCCTCACCCGGTGAGTGGAATGCCCGTGCCCCTGGAGTCGCCGCCATGCCCGAGTCGCCGCAGGACCTCCTCTTCGGATCGATGGACCTGCTCGTCTTGCAGAGCCTCGCCCACGAGGAGCGGCACGGGTTCGCCGTGTCCCAGTGGGTTCACGAGCGGACGCGCGGGGTGCTTCGAGCCCCGGACGGCGCCCTTTACAAGGCGCTGCACCGCCTCGAGGCGCGCGGGTGGATTCGCTCTCGCTGGGGGCGATCCGAGAAGCGACGGAAGGCCAAGTACTACCGGATCACGGAGGCTGGACAGACGGCGCTCGCCCACGAACGGGACGTCTGGGCCACCTTTTCGGCCGCCCTGGACCACGCGCTGGAGAGCGGGCCGTGACAGGGCGCATTCCGCCCGACCCTCGACCCCTCGAAGACGTAGATGGGGTCGGCCTCGGTCGCCGGCCCAGCGAAGAGGTCGACGACGAGATCGCCTTCCACATCGCGGAGCGCATCGATCAGCTCGTCGCCGGTGGGCTGACCCGCGATGCCGCCCAGGCGCGCGCCGAGGCCGAGTTCGGGCCGATCGCCGACGCGCGGGCCGACCTCGTGCGCAGCGTCTCGAATCGGCGCGCCCGGAAGCGGCGCGCCGGGCTCTGGTCGGAGTGGGTCGGCGATACGCGCTATGCGCTGCGCTCGGCTCGCTCCCGCGCGAGCGCCTTCTGGCCGGCCGTGTTGTCGATCGCCGTCGGGATGGCCGCGGTCAGCACCATCTGGACCGCCGTCGATCGACTGGTGCTGCGTCCCCTCCCCTACGACCTCGAGCGCCGCCTCGTCTTCGTCGGGTCGTTCCAGAGAGGAGGTGGACCCTCCACCCCTTCGGCGCCCGCCGACTTCCTCGATCTGCGAGCGGCGGCCCGCACCGTCGACCTCGCCGCCTACCGGGGGGGGAAGGCAATCTCGGCGGAGCTACCCCGACGTGGGTGTCGCGCCGCCTCGTCACACCTGGATTCTTCGAGGTACTCGGAATCCAGCCGCTGTTGGGACGCACCTTCGCCCCGACCGACGTCGATGACGGGGGCGCTCGTGCCGCCATCCTGGACCACGGTCTGTGGACCCGTCGGTACGCCGCCGACCCCGATCTGGTGGGATCGACGATCCGTCTCGACAGCCGCCCCGTGACGGTGGTCGGCATCCTCCCCGAGGGCTTCACCTTCGGCCGAGGGAGTCCCGACGTGTGGACGCCGCTCCACCTCGACGACGACGGGGATCGGGGGGCGTGGTCGGTCTCGATGGTCGGCCGCTTGAACGGCGACCTCGCCTCCGCGCGACAGGAACTCGACGACCTCGCCCGCGGCTGGGCGAACGGTATCCGACCACCAACGCGGAGCGCTCGTTCCCGGTGGCGCGGGTGATGGAGGAGATCTGGGGCGGGCCCGTCGTCGCCCAGTCGCTCTGGATGAGCCTGGCCGCGGCCGTACTCGTCCTCCTCGTGGCGTGCTCCAACGTGGCGAATCTGCTACTCGCTCGCGGGACGGACCGCGCCCACGAACTCGCCCTCCGTCAGGCGATCGGCGCGCCGCGTCGACGGATCCTGCGACAGCTCCTCATCGAAGCCGGTATCCTGGCCGTGGCAGGAGGGGCGCTGGGTGTCGCGCTGTCGTCGCTGGGGCTGCGCGGGATCGTCTCGCTGTCGCCGGACGACATGGCGCGAGTGAGCGAACTCCGTCTGGACGGGCGGACCATTGCCATCGCGATGGCGATCGCGCTGGGATCGCTGTCGCTCTTCGGGCTGCTGCCCGCCCTGCGCACCCTTCGGCTCGTCGAATCGCGGGGGCTTCTCGGTGCGGGGCCGGCCGGCGCGTCGACGGGCGGGCGGCTCCGCTCCGCGCTGGTCGCCGTCCAGGTCGGGGTCGCCGTCGTGCTGTCGACCACGACGGTGCTGGTCATCGACTCGTTCCAGTCGTTCCGTGACGTCGACACGGGGATCGAGACCGAGGGGGTCTGGAGCTTTCGGGTCGGGCTTCCCTCCGCCGCGTACCCCGATGAAGAGGCGATCCACAGCGGCTCGGAGCGCCTGCAGCGGGCCCTCGCCGGCGTGACCGGTATCGAAGCGGCGGGTCTCGCGGTCGGCCTGCCCGGGGCCGGGTGGCGACGTCCGACCTACGCACTCCCCGAAACCGATACGCACGACGCCGAACTCCCTGCCACGAGAGGCAACCTCCCCCGTGTTCTCGCCCGCATTGCCGATCCCGACTACGCGAGGATCGTGGGGCTGGAGACGCTTCGCGGGCGCCCGTTCAACCGCGACGACGACCTCCACGGCGCATCGGTGGGCATGGTCAGCCAGCGGCTGGCCACCGATCTGTGGGGGGCCGACGACCCCGTCGGGCGCCGCCTCGTCGTCGACGGCCGCGACATCCGAATCGTCGGCGTCGTGGCCGACGTTCGAGAGGAGGCGGCGATGCGCGAGCCGGGTCCGGCGCTGTATCTCCCCCTCGCGCAGTGGCCCTCGCGCGGCCTGTCCGTGGTCGTCCGAACCCGGTCCAGCGATCCTCCGATCCCAACGATCCGGGAGGCGATCGCCGCGATCGACCCCGATCTGGCGCTGCGCGACGTACGCCGACTCGACGACGTCGTGCGCCAATCGGGAGGCCAGATCCTCGCCTTCTCCAAGCTCCTCGGCACGATGACGCTCGCGGCCCTGTTCCTGGCCGTCGTCGGGGTGTACGCCTCGACCACCTACACCGTGGCGAGACGGGCGCACGAAATCGGGATTCGGATGGCGCTCGGTGCACGCCGCGGGCGCGTCCGCTCCAGCGTCGTGCGGGGCGCCATCGTGGTGGCGCTCGCGGGCCTCGGCGCAGGGCTACCGCTGGCCTGGGCAGCGGGGCGGGCCATGACGCGTTTCGTATTCGGGGCGAATGCGGCCGCTGCGGGCCCCTACCTGTCCGTGGCGCTCACTCTGCTCGCGATCACCGCGGCGGCCGCATGGATTCCCGCTCGTCGCGCCTCGGCAGTCGACCCGGTCGTGGCTCTGCGGAGCGACTAGAAGGCCGGGGGGACCCAGCGGTAGAACACCTCGTCGCCTGGCCCCTCCTCCCGGAGCCGTTCGAACCCGGCCTTCTCCAACACTCGAATCGAGGCGTGATTCTCGCGCGACACACCCCCGACGACGGAGCGGACGCCCACGCGGCCCGCCCACTCCGTCAGCCCTCGGATGAGTTCCGTCGCGTACCCCCTGCCCCAGCTCGATTCGGCCAGGAGGTACCCGAGGCGCACCTCGGCCGCCGGATCCGACGAATCGGCGTGGTGCAGCATCACCAACCCGACCGGTGAACCGGACTCCTGCTCGACCACGAGAAGTACTCGCCCCTCCGCATCTCGCTCGCGAATCCACCGCGCAGCGCGGTCCGAGTCGAAGGGACCCTGCCATGCCGGGGGAAGGTGCGCGGTCACAGCGGGGGTGAGCATTGCCTCGACCACCCTGGCGAGCCAGGGCGCGGCGAGCGATGACGCCGCGAGCGACGACGCAGAGTCCGAGGCCTCGGTGAGCAACGACTCGGTCGCGGCCGGCGGCGACACGTCGTGCCAGTCGAAGGCCTTGAGGCGGTCGCTCTCGAATACGGGACCGCCCCCGCTCACCCCCCGCCCCCCGGCCGCCGCGGCGGAGGACGCCGGCCATCGCCGCCACCGGGGCCCGGTCGGGCTCCCGGCTGCCCACCAGGTGGAGGCCCACCCGGCCTCGCCCCGGGAGGACCACCCGCTCCAGGAGGGCCAACCCCTCCAGGGGGGCCACCCGCCCCCGGCGGCCCGCCCAGTCCCGGCGGCCCACCCGGCCGGGGCCGAGGCCGTCGCGAGAACTCCTCCAGCCGGCGGTTCTGTTCGTCGGTCAGGAGGGGCTCCAGCTCCGTGCGCATGCTCTCGATGACGTCGCGCAGCTCCTGGTCGGCGCCCTGGATGATCTCGCGATTCTGCTGGTCGAAGCCCTCGAGGAGGGGGCGCACCGCGGCCGTCTGCTCCGCGGTGGGCTGGATGATCTCCTCCATGTGATTCACGAATCCGCCGGGACCGCGCGCGCCCTCGATCTTCAAGGCGCGGGCGTTGGCCAGCGCGCCGGCACCGAGCACTCCGAGCACGATCCCGAGCAGCAGCGTCGCCGCGAGGATTCCGATCGCCCGGCTCACAGGATGCCCTCGCCGATGGAGTAGACACTCTCGAGGGTGATCGGATCGAGGCCGGTGAGCGCCTCCCAGGTACTCTGGGTCTCCCGATCCAACACGCCCACGTTGAGAAGGAACAGGACGCCCGCGGCCGCCGCCGCCAACGGGGCGACCCATCGGAAGGATCGACGCAGGGCGGCTTCGAGGGGGACGACACGATCGGCCTCCGCTCGCTCCGCCTCGAGACGCGCCATCGTGCGATCGGCGAAGCCCGCGTCGAAGGCGACCTCGGGCAGATCACCCACCCGGGCAGCCACGCTCCGCAGCGACTCGAACTCGCGCGCCAGAGCCGGGTCGGCGGCCACCTCGTCGGCCCAGGCCTGCGCCTCGTCGGCGTCCCACTCACCCGTCAGCGCGTGGGCGATTCTGTCGTCTCGATGCTCCGTCATTCGGATTCTTCCGTCTCGAGCAGGTCTCGTAGCTTGGCGAGTGCGCGCTTCAAACGCGACATCACCGTCCCCTGGGGCACTCCGAGAATCTCCGCGACCTCGCGCGTCGAGTGCCCCTGCCGCAGCCGCAACACCACCACGGCGCGCTGGTCCGGACCGAGCTGCGCCAAAGCGTCGTCGATGCGTGCCGCCTCTTCTCGGCGTACGACCTCACCCACCGGATCGGCCTGGCCGGGCAGTCGCTCGAGCGCCGCCGGTGCCAGGCGGGCCTGCCGCTGCTCGTCGCGCCGCCGGCGCTTGAGTGCGTTGAGGGAGAGGTTCATGGCGATCCGTGTGAGGTACGTGCCGAGCGCCGCATCGCCGCGAAACTCCGCCAGTGCGCGATGGAAGCGGATGAAGGTCTCCTGTCCGACGTCATCGGCTTCGTCTCCGGGCCCGAGCATGCGGATCACCACGCCGGCCACCGTGGCCGAATACCGCTCGACGAGCGTACGAAACGCGCGGTCGTCACCGGCACGCGCGCGCTCGACGCACTCGCCATCATCCACGCGTTCGCCCCTTGGACAACCGGATCACGGAGTTCATTCCCTCCGTCCGCAAACGGGGCCCCCGAGGGCGGCCGACGACGCCAGGAGTAGCCGAGCGGTCCGACTCGAGCGAGTCGATCTCGAGCGGGGCCGACCTGAGCGGGTCCGACTCGAGCGGGAGCGGGAGGATCACGAGCTCGATGGAATGAACCGGGTGGAGGCGTTGTCGAAGAGGACGAACGACAACGTGCACTCCTCTCGCAGTTGGAGCGAGCCATGAATATGCCTTCCGCCTCCCCGCCCCTCGCAACGACGGCTCTCGTCGCCGTTCTGCTGGCCTGTTCGTCGTCGGCCACCGGCTTGGAGGACCCCGACGACGATGGCGGGATCACGCTCCCCGACGCCCCCGCGCAGGACATCTCGTCGCTGCTGCAGTACTTCGCCGACGACCTCGACATCTCGGTCGACGGCGACTTCATCGTGATCCGGAGCGACGGTGTGCCCGATCACGACAGCCCGTACTTCGACTCGGGTGATCCGCGCTACACGCCCTACGACGGCTCCAATCCCAACTTCCGGCTCAATCCCAATCGGATCGCGGCGGTTCAGACCACGTACCGCATCCCGCGCGTCCCCCAGGAGTCGACCAACAAGGAGGCCACGCCGCTCGGGCCGATCGGCGTCGCGGTGAACGGCGTCCCGATCTACAACCAGTACGCCGGGCCGAATCAGCCGCTGACCTTCGAGATCGATTCGTTCGATCAGTTCAACGGGCATCCCCAGCAGGCGGGTCAGTACCACTACCACATCGAGCCCCTGTCCATCACCGGCACGATGGGCAACGACGCCTTGATCGGCGTGCTCCTGGACGGGTTTCCGGTCTACGGCCCGTACGAAGACGGGCGATTGGTGACCAACGCCGACCTCGACGCCTACCACGGCCATTTCGGACCGACCGAGCACTTCCCGGATGGGATCTACCACTACCACGTCACCGCAGAGGACCCGTACATCAACGGAAACGGGTTCTTCGGGGTGGCCGGCACACGCAGCAACTAGGGAGCCGACCATGAGCCCGTTCACGATCTCACTGTTGTCGGTATGCGCCGCGGGCGCCGTGCTCCTCCATCACGGCCTCCGCGACGCCCCCGACCTCGAACTGGACCTCGCCCACCCGGGGCTCGCCAGGCTGGACGGCCGGCTGACGCTCGATGGGCAGCCCTTCACCGGCCGTACCATCCACACCCGCTTCGACGGCACCGTCCTGCGCGAAGAGTGGGCGGCGGGACGACGTCACGGCGCGTCGACGGTGCACCACGCCAACGGTCGACTGGCCGAAACCCGGACGTACCGCGACGGTCGCAAGAGCGGCACGCATCTCGGGTTCTGGGACGACGGCACGCCCAAGTTCCACTACGAGTTCGCCAACGGACTCCACGAGGGCGACGCGATCGAGTGGTATCCGGACGGATCGCCGCTGCGGAGCTTCCACTACGAAGACGGCAAGGAGTCCGGAGCCCAGCGGTGGTGGAATCCGGATGGCTCGATCCGCGCCAACTACGTGGTGCGCGATGGACGGCGTTTCGGCCTGATCGGGACGAAGGGGTGCACCAGCCAGGGCGCCGGAGCCGACCGATGAGTGCGCGATCGGTTCTCGTCTCGCTCGGGGTCCTCGGCCTGCTCGTCGCCGCCGTGTTGTTGCGGTCGCCGGCCGATCCGCCCGAGACACTGCCCTTCTACCGATCGGCCGACCTCACCCCCGAGTGGTTGACGGCTGGCGAGGCAGCGAGCGACGGGATGCACCGCGCCGGAGCCTTCGCGTTCGAGAATCAACATGCCGAAGTCGTCACGGAGGCGGCCCTGGTCGGGCGCATCGCCGTCGTGAACTTCTTCTTCACCCAGTGCACCGGAATCTGCCCGACGACGAGGGCCAACCTCGCCCGGTTGCGCGAAGAGTTCGCCGGCGAAGACGGCCTCGTGCTCGCCTCGTTTTCGGTCATGCCCGAGATGGACTCGCACGAAGTTCTACACACGTACGCAGAGGCGCACGACCTCCCCGTCGGCTGGCACCTGCTGACCGGAACCGAGTCCGAGATTCGCCGCGTCGCCTCCGACGACTATTTCGTGAATCTGGCGGACGGCACCGCGTACGGCGTCGATGACCTCCAGCACACCGAAAACGTGGTCCTGCTCGACGCGCACCGCCGCATCCGCGGGGTGTACGCCGGGACGCTGCGCCTCGATATGGAACGCCTGGCGGACGATATCCGGGTGCTGCTCGGCGAGATCGCCGCGCACGACCACGCAAGGCACGACGACGCGAGGCACGACGACGCGAGGCACGACGCCGCGACGCACGACGCCGCGACGCACGGCACCGAAGACGCAGGGCGAGACGGGGTCTCCGGACCCGACCCCGATCTCGGGTCGAAGAGGGTGGGACGCGCTCGAGCCAAGCCGACCCGCTAGTGTCCCGTTTGAGAAGTCCGGAGCGTACCGAGAGGGGGTGTGGGCTTGGGTGGCGAGGCGGAGCGACGCGGCGTAGCCAAAGCTACGGCAAGGAGTTCCAACGACCTCCACACAAGATGCTCACCTCCTCGAATACCCTCGGGACTCTTCAAACGCGACACTAGCGAGACGCGGCCCACTCCCGCGCCAGAGCCTCGACCAGCGCCTGCCCCTCGCCGCGACTCCGCAGGTGATGGAAGCGCAGGTGCGGCGAGGCCTCGATGTGCCGGAGCACCTTCGGACGGGACACGCGCCGATACATGGCGATGTAGTGAAGAAACTGCAGCTCCGGGAACTGCTCCGGACACCCCTCGGCGAGGTCCGAACGGGAGCGCCCACTTCTCGTGAGGGAACGCGAGATCACTCCCCACAGGCACTGCAACGGAGGCGGATCGAGGAGGACCGCACCCTGCGCTCGCGGCACGCGCAGATGCAAGGTGCGCCCGTAGTTGCCGTCCATGATCCACGCCTCACCCGCGGCGAGCTCCGCTACGCGCGCGTCGAACGCCTCGCGCGACGACTCCACCCAGCCAGGGCGCCAATAGTGGCGATCCAGATGGATCAGCGGCAGGCCGAGCGCGTCGCTCATCCGCCGCGCCAGCGTGGACTTCCCTGCCCCTCCGGGGCCGAGCAACAGCCAGCGCCGGGGGAGGGTCGAGGCCGACACGGCTCCGTCGGGTGAGGTCACCCGTCGTCCGGCTCCAGCGAGAGCATCACGCTCGTCGACATCGGCATCGACATGCGATGCACCACGCGCTCGACCCCGTCGCGTGTGAGGCGGCGGCGCTGTCCCATCCCGCCGTCGGTGGCGGAGTCGGCCACCCAACCGCGCTCCTCGTGGAAACTCACCACCGCGTCGAGCACGTCCTGCCCCGCTCCCGTGTCCCCGAAGAACCCACCGAACAGCTCCTGGATGGTGTCCATGGAATCGGCACCCAGACCCGCCAGCCTTTCCATCCCCTTCCGAGCCATGTCCGCCCTGCTCTCGGCCCCTTCGCTGACATCCTTCCAGATCGAGGTCAGCTGGTCGAACACCGGTCGCTTTCGTAGCTCCTGCATGGCATCGGTGAAGCCGTCCAGGTAGTCCCCGGCACGCGGTTGTTCGAGCGTCCACGCTGCCATCTTCGGGCTCACGGCGACGGAGGTGCCCGGGACGAAGGGGAGGTCGTCGGGGTAGAACGCCGGCCGCACGGCCTCACTCGTCGCCGAAAAGGACTCCAACCGGGGCTCGCCCCCCTCCGTGATCAGGGTGTGCCGCGTGGCCCCGTCTTCGGAAGTCTCCACCACGGCGACGAAGGGTCCCTCCGCGCGCCGGCCGGTGCTCTCCCCGTCAGCCGCCCAGCGCATCAGGCGCGCCAGTCTCGGATCGATGGACATGGGTCAGCTCCTCGGTTCGGTGGATCGGGACTCGGGTTGGAGTCGATTCGCCTCCACGAGTTCGGCCGCGCGCGCCTCCAGCCGGGCCATCTTGCGATGGCCCAGACGGTGCAGCGCCCACATGGACACGACGTAGAGACCGAGGGCAACGAACAGATCGACCTTCGTGCCGCTCCCGAACACGATCCAGCTCAGCGCCACGAACCCGATGTGGTTCATCCAGCCCTCCCGGCGTCGGACCACCCAATACTCCCGGATCTCCTCGAGCTCGGCCGCGATGTCGTCGTCGCTCGAGCCGGCCGGAACACCTCTTCGATCGTGCGCACGCGGCCGCGGAATCGCAGGTGTTCCATGTCGCCCTACCCGTACCGGGGGATGGCGACCCGGTCGGGCTCGGCGAATGCGGCGCGGGCCCGATCCGAGAAGAGCAGGTCGCGCGAGTAGTGACCCAGCATGATCGACGAATCCAGGAGTCGCGGATTCTGAGCGATGAAGTCGTCGGCCGATGTGGCCGATTCGGTGGCCTGCATGAAGTGCCGGACCGCGAGCATCCAGGCGGTCGTCAGCGTCTCATGATACTTCGACGCCGGCACCGCATGGTGATCCAGGAACGCCAGCAGTGCGCTGCGGAGCAACGCGATCGCCGTCGCATCGTCGTGTTCGGCGAGGACGACGTAGGCGAGACGGACGTGGGCCTGATGATCGAAGTCGGCCGGTGAGATCCGAGCCGCTTCGAAGTCACGACGAAAGTCTTGGTCCGATGGGCTGACGCGGTGTCGCATGGCTTGCTCCGGCGCGCAGGGCGCTCGAGCGAGGGGACCCGTGGACTCACAGCATAGCAGAAGCCGACGCCGTTCCGCCACTGCACCCAAAGCTCGGGGACCTTGCGGTAAGTTTTGTACAAAACGTACACTACGTACACGATCTCTCGCCGATCCAGACAACCCAGACCGGGGTCCCCGATGCGCGACGTCACCACAGCCGAAGCCCGCAAAAACCTTGCCGACCTCCTCAACGAGGTGGCCTATGCAGGCGAACAGGTGGTCGTGACGCGCCACGGCCGTCGGATCGCGGCCATCGTACCCGTCGAGGACCTCACGCTGCTTCAGCGACTCCGACGCATTCTCGGCGAGAGCGACGCCGAGCAGGCTCTGAGGGAGCTGGCCGACGGCACCTCGGTGTCGTGGGCTGATCTGCGCGAAACTCTCGACAAGTGAGACACGCGGAGGCGCCCTGGCGCGTCGAGCTTTCGACGACGGCCGCCGATCAGGTGCGCGCGATCGCACCGGTGCACGAGGCGCGTCTTCACACCTTCCTCGACGGCCTGGCGGAGGGGCTTCCCGACGGCGCCGAGCGGCAGGATGCAACGGGCACCTGGCGGTGCGCGCTCGACGGAACCGGGATCTCGGTGCACCTGCTGGTGCGGCCTGGGCCGCGCGTGCTGCTCGTCTTTCGCATCGAGGAGGCCGCTGCCCTGAAGGTGGTACCGCGGCCCGCGCTGGCGTCGGGGCTCGCCTCGGCGTGGTTCGATCTGCGCGCAGCGGCACGCGCCCTCGTGCGGGTACCCACCTTCAGCCTCGGCGTCGTGCTGACGCTCGCCCTGGGCATCGGCGGAGCCGCCACGATCCTCGGCCTCGTGCACGGCGTCTTCCGCGGTCCCCTGCCCTTCGAAGACGGGGACCGAGTGGTGCGGATTCGATCACGCGCGGTCGGCGCCGCAGGACCGTTCTTCTTCAACGTCACACCACGCGACTTCGCGCTCATTCGCGACGGGAACCGCTCCTTCTCGGGCGTGGTTGCCCAGTCGGGCCGCTCGATCTCGTTGGTTGGCGATGGGCCCGCGCGACGAGCCCAGGCCATCGCCGTGTCGGAGGGGTGGGCTCGGATGCTCGGACTCGACCCGGTCGTCGGCCGGGCCTTCACCCCCGAGGAGGAGCGCCTCGGCGAAGACGCCGGAGTCGCCCTGCTGTCGCACGCCCTCTGGCTAGAGCGCTTCGGGGGCGACCCCTCCGCGATCGGCAGCGATCTGCGGTACGACGGCGGCACTCTGCGCATCGTGGGCGTGCTCCCGGCGCGGTTCGCGTACCCCTACGACGCCGACCTGTGGACCCCCTGGCGAGCCGACCCGGCCGATTTCCGGGCGAGCGGCTTGAATGTGGTGGCCCGCTTGGCCCCGGGCGTCGATCTGGAATCGGCCGGAGCCGACGTCGACGCCCTGTATGCCGAGCTGAGGGCCAGCTCTCCGGGTACCGCCCGCTTGGACGGCTTCGGCGTCCAGACCGCCCGAGACGACTTCATCCGTACGCAGGCGGCGTCGCTCCAGAGTCTGGCCGTCGCGGTGTCGTTCATCCTCCTGCTGGTGTGCGCCAACGTGGCCAACCTCTTCGTCGCGCGGTCCGCCGCACGTCGGAGGGAGATCGCGGTCCGCGCCGCATTGGGTGCGGGACGATTCCGGCAGCTCCGATGGGTCGTGCTGGAGTCCATCCTCCTGTTCCTCG
>JANQNV010000065.1 GCA_028279425.1 Longimicrobiales bacterium
GGGCGATCGCGGGCCGTCTTCTCCAGGCCGCGGGCGCCCGTACGCGCTCTGCGTCACAGCCCAGCGCACTGGCCGCCCTCACGCACTGAAGCGCCGCCAGCGGAATCAGGGCGAGGCCCCCGCGGATCGTCTCGGCCTCTCCGTGAACCCGGTGGGTCGTCGGCGCCCCCCGCCGCAGATCGGCGTTGTCCATCGACGGCAAGTCGTCGTGCATCAACGAGTAGGCGTGGATCATCTCGAGCGCTACGGCAAGGTCGTAGACACGCTCCTTCGACGCCTCGTGGCGCGATGCGGCTCGGTACGCCTGCACGCACAGGATGGGGCGAAGTCGCTTGCCGCCCGATCGCACGCCGTGCGCGATCGCGGCGAAGGTTGCCGGGGGGAGTCCCGGGCGCGCCTGCTTCAGCGCCCTCTCCAGCGCCGCGTCGACCGACTCGACCTCGCCCGCGAGGAGCGCTTCCAGGTCGACGACGTGCGTCACGCGTCGCTCCCGTCGAGAGGACGGGTCTCCGCCCCGTCGCCGAGGAGTTCCTCGACGCGAAGCTCGGTTTCGGCCAGCACCCGCTCGGCCGCTCGGACGTGTCCCACTCCCTCCTCGAAGAGCTCCAGCGCCTTCTCGAGGTCGAGCTCGTCGGCTTCGAGCGCCGACAGAATCCCCTCGAGCCGCTTGAGGCGTTGCTCGAGACCCAATGCGGTCGGGGGCGAGGCGGAGTCGGTCATCGGGGTCGTATCGGCGTCGGAGGTACTCATCAGGGGGCCTGGTTGCGGTGAGCGGGCGGCGGGGGGCCGGGGAGGTCGTCGGGCTGGGCGGCGTCGACCGTGCACTCCACTCGCCCGTCGACGACGCGGAGGGTGAACGGTTCGCCCCGCGAGAACTCCGAGACGGAGCGCAGCAACCCGCCCTCGGGTCGCATCGGTACGGCATAGCCGCGTTCGAGGGTCGCGAGGGGCGAAAGAGCCTGGAGGCGTCCAGCGCGCCCTGCGAGCTGCTGACGCCGGCGTTCGACGAGCACGGCCATGGCGCGCTCCAGCCGCTCCCGGACCGCCGCGCGCTGCCGGCGGCGTTGGAGGAGGGCGCGAAACGCGCGCTCCAGGCGATCGTCGACCACGCGCACCTGGGCACGGGTCGGGTCGATCCGTCGGCCGAGGGCGCGTCGGAGCCGCGGGATGCCGTCGACGACCGCCTGCCGTCTCCGGGCGACCAGATTCCGGAGCGCGGAGTCCAGGCGGGCGGGCGCCTCGCCGAGATACCGGGCCACCGCGGCTCCGTCGACCACGGCCGCCTCACCCGCCGCGGAGGGTGTGGGAGCTCGAAGGTCGGCGACGAGGTCCGAGATCGTCACATCCACCTCGTGGCCCACCGCCGAAATCACCGGAACCGGACACGACGCGATGGCGCGCGCCACGGGCTCTTCGTTGAACGCCCACAGATCCTCGATGGAGCCCCCGCCCCGCCCCACGATCACGACGTCGACCCGTCCCGAACGCCCCAGCGTCCGAAGCGCCTGTGCCACCTCGAGCGCCGCGCCCTCGCCCTGTACCCGGGCGCCCATGACCAGCACGCGCGTCCACGGTGCACGCCGTCGCACGACCGACAAGATGTCGCGAAGGGCGGCACCCGACGTCGAGGTGACGACGCCGACGGTGCGCGGGAACCGAGGAATCGGCCGCTTCCGCGCGGAATCCAGCAGCCCCTCCTGTTCGAGCCGAGCGCGCAGCTTCTCGAAGGCGATGCGCCAAAGGCCATCCGACCCGGCGGCTTCGATCCGGCGCACCCCGAACTGGTACTCTCCGCGCGCCTCGTAGAGCGTCAGATTGCCGTGCGCCCGGATCTCCATGCCGTCTTCGGGATCGATGGGCAGTCGGGCCGCGTCGGTGCGCCACATCACGCACCGGATCTGGGCGCGGTCGTCCTTGAGGGTGAAATAGCGATGCCCAGAGCCCGCCCGCTTCCAGTTGGCCACCTCGCCGGAGACCCAGAGCGACGACATGCGGCTCTCGATCAACCGCTTCACAGATCGGTTGACCTGTGACACCGTAAAAACCTCGGGCTCTTCACGTTCAGCCGGAGGCACCCGGCCTGCCGGGGCCACCGACTCCCTGCGGGCGGGAGCCGCCGTCGGAGCCGCCGTCGGCGGCGACGCCGAGTCGCCCTCGGCCTCGGCCCTGGCCTCGGCCGGAGGATCGGACGGCGGCGAGAACAGGTCGAGCGTCAGACCGTCGTCGGCCACGCGGGCTCAGTCTCGGTCGAGCGACGCCGTGAAGGCGTCGACGGTGTTCGACAGGAGCATCGCGATGGTCATCGGGCCCACGCCACCGGGCACGGGGGTGATCCACCCTGCGACCTCCTTCACCGCCTCGAAGTCGACGTCGCCCACGACGCGGTAGCCACGCTCCGTGTCGGGGGCGTCGACGCGGTTGGTGCCGACGTCGATCACGACGGCACCGGGCTTCACCATATCGGCCGTGACGGTATCGGGACGACCGACCGCGACGATCAGGATGTCGGCCTCGCGGGTGACGCGTGGCAGGTCGGGGGTGCGGCTGTGGGCCACGGTGACGGTGGCGTCGCCCCCCCTGCCCCGTCGCAGCAGGAGCGAAGCCATGGGACGCCCGACGATGTTGGAGCGGCCGACCACCACCACATGTTTCCCCGACGGATCGTTACCCGTGCGTAGGAGCATCTGGACGACCCCCCAGGGTGTGCAGGGGGCGAGCACGTCCAGGGCCCCGGTCGACAGCTTGCCCACGTTGACCGGGTGAAAGCCGTCGACGTCCTTGGCGGGATCGACCGCCACGAGTACCGCCTGCTCGTCGATGTGGTCGGGCAGCGGCAGCTGGACCAGGATTCCGTGAATCTCCGGGTTGGCGTTCAGCCCATGCACCACGCCGAGCAACTCGTCCTGTGGCGTGTCGCCCGGCAGCTGGATCTGCTGGGAGTGAATACCGGCCGCCAAGGCCGCCTTCTTCTTCATGCCGACGTAGAGTTGGCTCGCCGGGTCATCGCCGACCAGAACGGTGGCGAGCCCCGGTACGCGACCCGCCGACTCCTTGAGTGCCGCCACACGTTCGCGGATCTCCTCCCGGATCGTGGCGGCGATATCTCGACCTGAAATCAGCTGGGCCGGCATGCGGCAGCTCCTTGGTGGCTGTGTGGCGCTCGAAGGGAGCCGGAATATAACGCGTTCGTCAGCGAGCGAAGTCGACCGCGCGGGTCTCGCGAATCACGACGATCTTGATCTGGCCGGGATACTGCAGTTCCGCCTCGATCCGTCTCGCCACGGCCTCGGAGATCCGCGTCATGTCGTCGTCGGTCACACGATCGGGTTCGACCATCACTCGAAGCTCACGACCCGCCTGAATCGCGAAGCAGCGCGCGACTCCAGGGTGGTCCATGGCTAGCTCTTCGAGCTTCTCGAGGCGCTTCACGTACCCCTCGAACATCTCCCGACGCGCCCCGGGACGCGAGCCGCTGATGGCGTCGGCGGCGGTAACCAGGAAGGTCTCGGCGAAGAAGTGCGGCTCCTCGTCGTGGTGTGCCCGAATCGCGTTGAGCACGACCTCGCCCTCGCCATGCTTCTTGCACAGCCGGTAGCCGAGTTCGACGTGCGTGCCCTCGTGCTCGTGCGTCATCCCCTTGCCTACGTCGTGGAGCAGGCCGGCTCGTTTCGCGATGTGGGCGTCGAGCCCCATCTCGGCCGCCATGCTCCCGGCCAGGAGGGCCACCTCCCGCGAGTGCTGGAGCTGATTCTGCCCGTACGACGTGCGAAAGCGCAGCCGCCCCAACATGCGCACGATCTCGGGGTGGACACCGTGGATGCCCAACTCGTACAACACCTCTTCGGCCGCCTCGGTCATGGACTGCTCGACGTCCTCGCGGGCCTTCTCGACCGTCTCTTCGATCCGGCCGGGGTGAATTCGCCCGTCCTCGATGAGTCGCTCCAACGACATCCTGGCCACCTCGCGACGGATTGGGTCGTACCCCGACAGCACCACCGCCTCCGGCGTGTCGTCGATGATCACGTCGATCCCGGTCGCCTGTTCGAAGGCTCGGATGTTGCGACCCTCGCGTCCGATGATCCGCCCCTTCATCTCGTCGGAGGGGAGCTGGACGACCGAGACGGTCATCTCGGCGGTCGTCTCCGCCGCCATCCGCTGAATCGCGAGGCCCAGGATCTTGCGACCCTCCCGCTCCGCCGTGCGCTGCGCCTCGTCCTTGATCTCACGCGTGCGGTTGGCCGCATCGGCGCGGGCCTGATCGAGAAGCTCGTCGAGCAGTTTCTTGCGGGCCTCCTTTTCCGACAGCCCGGCCAGCGACTCGAGGCGACGCCGGGCCTCCTGCAGGGCGCGCTCCGCCTCGGCCTCCCGCACCCGAAGGCCTTCTTCGCGGGTCTCCAACTCGCGCGTGCGTCGATCCTGACCCGACTCGCGCTCCTGCAGCAGATCGGCCCTGCGATCGAGGTTGTCGGACCGCTCTTCGGCCCGCCGGTCCGCGCGATCGAGTTCTTCCCGCCGGCGTCCCTCTTCCTGCTCCCACGACTCCCGAAGGCCCAGAACCTGGTCTCGGGCCTCGAGTTCGGCCGCTCGGACCGTGTTGGAGGACTCCTCCGTGGCGCGCGCGAGGATCCGGGACGCTTCGTCCTTCGCCTCGCGAATCTCCTCCTGTCGCCTCCGCTTCTCCCGGGCGCCGGCCAGGGCCATGCCCACCATCAGGCCCACCACCAGGCCACCCAGGATCGCCGCCGCCAGAATGAGCGGGGATCCCATATATCACTCCGAATCCGGGCGTCGGAGCGCCCGGCCATGAACGTCAGGGCAACGTCGCTCCAGCGCGCATGCGCATAGAGGGACTGCGATGGTCAATCGGCGTCACCATAGGAATCGCCACATCCCCGGCGCAAGCCGAGCGGGGCGTCAGTCGGAGGCGAGCGCCTCGTCGATGCGGCGCGAGAGGTCTCCCGCGCGGGCCGAGACCTGCTCCCGGAGTCGCTCGAGTTCTTCGCGCGCCTGGTAGAACTCGTCGGTGATCGACAGAGCCGCGAGAATGGCCGCGCGATGGCCTTCGACGAGTCCGGAACGGCGCCGAATCTCGTTGATGCGCTCGTCGACGAGCCGCGCGCACTCCCGGGTGTATTCCGGGGGCGCCGACGAGCGGATGGCGTGCTCCTCCCCGGCGATACGAACGGTCACCGCACGACGATCGGACATGGCTCAGCGCTGCTCTTCGAGGAATCGAATCTTCGCGAGGAGTCGATCGACCCCCTGACGCCCTTCGTCGATGCGACGATGCAGGTCGGCGTTTTCCTTCTCCAGTGCCTGGAGCCGCGTCTGCATGTCGGCCGGGTTGGCGGTGCCGTCGGCCATCTTCGCCAGAAGGGCCTCCACCTCGTCTCGACGAGCCTCCGCGGCCTCGGCCCGTTGACGAAGGCGGGACATGCGCTGAAGGGAGCGCTCGACGGCCGTCGACAGCGCGTCGAGCGCCGCCCCCGGCGGCATTACGCCTTCCCTATCCTCTGACCTGGACACCCGCTTCCTCCTGCAGCCGCGCCAAGATGGAGCGGAAGGCCCGCTCCACCTCTTCATCCGTCAGGGTACGCTCCGGCGAGCGGAAGCGGAAGCGGTAGGCGATCGATCGTACACCCTCCGGCAGCTCGTCCCCGTCGTACAGGTCGAAGATATCGACCCCGATCAGCAGCCGCTTGCCCGCGCCCCGCGCGAGATCAAGAACCGCACCGGCGCTGACGGCGTGGGGCACGAGCAGCGCGACGTCGCGCTCGACCCCCGGGAAGGCGGGCAGCGGGCGAGCGGTGACCACCGGGGCCGGCGAGGGAGAGGCCGGGAGGGTGAGTTCGAGCGCGAACACCTCTCCCGCCCAACGCGGCAGATCGAGGCATGCCGGGTCGACGCGACCTGCGACGCCGACCTTCTGGTCGTCGGCGAACAACGCGAAGCAGGCTCCAGGATCCCACCCGTCGACCGGCTCGGGGTGGGGAGACACGCGGGCCGCTCCCGCCCACACGCGACCCAACACGGACGCCGCAAGCGCCTTCAGATCCCACAGGTCGATCGCAGCCGACGGCGCGCTCCAGTGCTCCGGCGCCCGCGCACCCGTCATCACGACCGCGAGCCGCGGCTCCTCCGCCGGCCGCTCTCCCGGCTCAGGAAGGGTGAACGAGGTGGCGAGCTCGAACAGCCTCACGTCGCGCACCCCGTGGGCGAGGTTGCGCTCCAGCCGGCGCAGGAGGGAGGGGACGAGATCGCGCCTCAGGACCGGCTCCTCTCGTGACAGCGGGTTCGACAGGCGCACCTCACCCTCGGCCTCCGGCACGAAGGCGGGGGTCTGCGCCTCGAAGAAGCCCGCCCCGACGAGGTGGTCGCGCACGCGGTCCTCGAGTTGGAAGAGGGGGTGATCGGGTACGGTGTTTCCACGCTCCCCGCCCCGCGTCTCGGGAAAGGCCTCGAACCCGTGACGGCGGGCCACCTCTTCGATGAGATCGACTTCGCGCGTCACGTCGTAGGCCCGCCATCCCGGCACGGTCACCGTGAGGGAGTCCTCGCCGCCGGACGCGACCCGGAAGCCGAGCGGCGTCAAGAGTTCGATGATCGTCGACGCCTCGAAGGGAATACCCAACAGATGATTGACCCGGATCGGTCGAAGTGCCACCTCAGGTGCGACCCACGGCTCCGGGCATACATCGGCGACGACCGGGTGCAGCGTGCCGCCCGTCGTCGCGATGAGGATCTCGAGGAGCCGGCGAAGGGCCTGCTCCTGGCCCTCGGGGTCGACCCAGCGCTCGTAGCGGTAGCCCGCATCGGACTGGATGCCGAGACGCTTCTTGGTGCGCCGCACCTGTCGGGGCTCGAAGTGCGCGCACTCGATGAACAGGTCGGTGGTCGTGTCGCTCACGGCCGAGACGGCATCGCCCATGATGCCAGCCACATTCACGACCCCCTCGCCGTCGGCGATCACGAGCATGTCGCTCTCCAGCGTGCGGTCCACCTCGTCGAGAGTCCGCACCGGCTCTCCCTCGCGGGCGCAGCGCGCTCCGATCACCCCGCCCTTCAGTCGGTCGAGGTCGTAGGCGTGCGTGGGCTGGCCCAGCTCGAAGAGCACGTAGTTGGTCGCGTCGACCACATTGTTGATCGGCCGCGCGCCGATGGCGCGCAGCTTCGCCTGGAGCCAGTCGGGCGAGGGGCCCACCGTGACCCCGCGCACGACGGCCCCGAGGAAGCGACGACACAGGTCGGGGCGATCGATCGACACCTCGACGCCGTCGACGACAGCCCGCTCGGCACCGCGGGTCCACTCGAACGCCACGGGGGTCGCACCGGGGATCTCCGGCAAGGCCACGACACCCCCCGTGGGGGCGACCTCCCGAGCGATCCCGTAGTGGCTCAGCATGTCGCCTCGGTTCGCGGTGACCTCGACATCGAGCCGTACGTCGCCGGCGAGACCGTAGGCGTCCACGAACGACGACCCCACGGGCGCGTCTGTCCGCAATTCGAGGATTCCGGAATGGTCGACCCCCAGCCCCAGCTCCTTGGCCGAGCACAGCATGCCGTACGATGTCTCGCCTCGGATCTTCGCCTTCCGGATCTTCATGCCCCCGGGGAGGACGCCGCCGACGGGGATGTATGGGTAGAGTGCGCCTGCGCGGACGTTCGGCGCACCGCACACCACATCGACGAGTTCGTCCCCGCCCACGTCGACCCGGCACAGTGAGAGCCGATCGGCGTTGGGATGGCGCCCCGCCTCGACCACCCGTGCCACGCGGATGTCGGCAAGCGGATCCCCTAGAGGCGCCGCGTCGTCGACCGGAAACCCGAGGGCGGCGAGTCGCTCGGCGAGTTGGGGCACCGGCTCGTCGGCCAATGCGGGGCAAAGCGCGCGGAGCCACGCCAACGACGCCTTCATCGGGCCGCCTCCGGAACGAACTGTTCGAGGAAGCGCATGTCGGACTCGAAGAAGGTGCGAAGGTCGGTGACGCCGTACTTGAGCATGGCGATCCGTGCCGGGCCCATGCCGAAGGCGAAGCCGGTGTATCGCTCCGAGTCGACGCCGGCGGCGTCGAGCACGGCAGGATCGACCATCCCCGCTCCCATGATCTCGAGCCAGTCCGTTTCACGGCTCGAGCCGTCCGGGAGCTCGATCACTCGCTTCACGTCGACCTCGGCGCTGGGTTCGGTGAAGGGGAAGAACGAGGGCCGAAAGCGGATCTGGGTGCCCTCCCCCCACATGCGCCGGGCGAACTCCGCGAGCGTCGCCTTGAAGTCGACGAAGCTGACTCCCTCGTCGACGACGAGCCCCTCCACCTGCAGGAAGGCCGGCGTGTGCGTGGCGTCGTAGGTGTCGCGTCGGTACACCCATCCCGGTGCGAGAATCCGGATCGGCGGCGCGTACTGCTCGAGGGTGCGGATCTGGACCGGCGATGTGTGGCTGCGCAACAGGTGCGAGTGCTCGAGGTAGAGCGTGTCCTGCTCGTCGGCCGCCGGATGATCCAGCGGGGTGTTCAACGCCTCGAAGTTGTACCAGTCCGTCTCGGCTTCCGGGCCGCGGGCGCGACTGAAACCCATGTCCCGGAACACGTTCCACATCTCGTCCATCACGCGGGTCACGGGATGACGCCCCCCTTCCCACGACGACCGACCCGGGAGGGTGAGGTCGACGCCCGGCCCCGCTTCGCCGGCGGCCAACTCGGCCAGACGCGCGGTGAGAGCCGTCTCGAGGGCTGCCTTCACCCGATTGGCCGCCGCTCCAACCTCGGGGCGGTCCGCGGGGTCGAGCCGCCCCATCCCGCGCAGGACCCGAGACACGCGACCGTCTTTCCGGCCCAGGAAGTCGATGCGCACTGCCTCGACGGCAGCGGTGTCGGCGGCGTGGGCCAGTGTCTCGATCGCCTCCGCCTCGAGACGCTGGAGCTCCTGGATCAGGGACGCGGCATCACTCATGGGAATCGCTCGGTAGGAATCACAACGAAGAAGGGGGCCCCGCGGTCGCGCCGCGGAGCCCCCTCCTCCAGAACTCTCGGCACCAGTGCCTCAGGACGCCCCAGCGAGGCTCTCCTGTGCCTTTTCCACCAGCGCCTCGAATGCGTCGGGGCTGTGAACGGCCAGGTCGGCGAGGGCCTTGCGGTCGAGATCGACGCCCGCGCGGCTCAAGCCGTTCATAAATCGCGAGTACGACATGCCGTGCTGACGGCTCGCCGCGTTGATGCGCGCGATCCATAGGCGACGGAAGTTGCGCTTCTTCTTCCGCCGGTCGCGGTATGCGTGCTCCCACCCCTTCTCGACCGCGTCCTTCGCGGTGCGGTAGAGGTTCTTGCGGCCGCCGAAGTATCCCTTCGCGGCCTTGAAGATCTTCTTCTTCCGTGCGTTGCGCGGGACCGCGCCCTTGGTACGAGGCATTTCGAGTCCCCCTTACTTGCCGTACGGCATGAGACGATCCATGCGCGGCTGATCGGAACGGTCGACGAGGTCGGACGAACGCAAGCGACGCTTCCTCTTGCGGTCCTTCTTCGTGAGGATGTGGCTGTGGTTGGCCTTGAACCGCTTCAGCTTCCCGCTGGCCGTGCGCTTCAGGCGCTTCGCGGCCGCGCGGTTCGTCTTCATCTTGGGCATGCTGTCTCCAGGCGTGTCCAGTGGAACCCATCCGCGCGGGGCTCCAGAAACACGAAGAGCCCGGACTTCGGACCGGGCTCGCCGCGCTCAGTCGCCCCCCGAACCCAGGCGGGGGCGCCGCGTCGAACCCGAAGCATCGCCGTAGTGACGACGTGGGTGGAGCCGACCGCCGTCGACTCGCTTCCGTATTGTGTACCGATCCGCCACACCGTGGCGGCAAGACTTCAAGTGTCGCCGCACACCGGAGCGGCGTCAACCGCTGTTTCTACTCTTCCTCGGCCAGGGAGAGCGCGCGGGTCGCGACCTGCCGGCCCACCAGGTCGATGAACGCCTGTCGGTCCATGACCTCCTGCTTCCGCCCCTGCCCGCGCCGCCGCACCGCGGCGGTGCCCCCTTCGGCTTCCCGCTCGCCCACCACCGCCATGTACGGCACCTTCTGGATCTCCGCGGCCCGAATCCGCGACGAGAGGGTGTCGCGCTCGTCGATTTCCGCACGGACTCCCGCTTCGCGCAGGCGATCGACCAGCTCCTGGGCGCTGCCGATCCACTGCTCCGAGACCGGAAGTACACGTACCTGCTCGGGGGCGAGCCAGACCGGGAATGCCCCCGCGTAATGCTCGATGAGCCCTCCCACGAAGCGCTCCATCGAGCCGACGAGGACACGGTGGAGCATCACCGGCCGGTGCCGCTCGTTGTCTTCGCCGACGTACTCCAGACCGAAGCGCTCGGGCAGATTGAAGTCGAGCTGGACGGTGGGCCCCTGCCACTTGCGGCCGATGGCGTCGATCAGCTTGAAGTCGAGCTTCGGGCCGTAGAAGGCGCCGCCGCCTTCATCGACGTCGTACGCCACACCCCGCGCGTCGAGCGTCTCGGAGAGCACGCGTATGGCCCGCTCCCAGTCTTCGTTGGATCCGAGCGCCTTCTCGGGCCGGGTGGCGAGCTCGACCGTGTAGGGGTACCCGAAGGTGCCGAGCATCTCATCGACGAGGTCCAGAAGCCGTTCGATCTCGCCCGACACCTGTTCGGGAGTGCAGAACACGTGCGCGTCGTCTTGCGTGAAGCCGCGCACGCGGAGCATCCCGTGCAGGACGCCGCTGCGCTCGTAGCGGTAGACGGTGCCGAATTCGGCCATACGAATCGGCAGGTCGCGGTACGAGTGCTGGCCCGACTGGTAGATGGCGATGTGCCCGGGGCAGTTCATGGGCTTCGGGCGGAATCGCGCGCCCTCCACCTCCATCGCCCCGAACATGCCGTCGGCGAAGTTGTCGAGGTGTCCCGAGATCTCGAAGAGCCGCTCACTCATGACGTGGGGGGTATACACGAGCTGGTAGCCGTGGCGCAGGATCAACTCCCGCTCGTAGTTCTCGATCTCCATCCGAACCAGCGCACCGCGCGGGTGCCACAGGATCAAGCCGGCCCCCACCCGCTGATCCGTGCTGAACAGCCCCAACTCCTTCCCCAGCACCCGGTGGTCGCGCTTCTTGGCCTCCTCGAGCCGTTCGAGGTGGGCCGCGAGTTCCGGCTTCTTGAAGAAGGCCGTGCCGTAGATGCGCTGGAGCATCTGCCGGCGCTCGTCGCCCCGCCAATAGGCCCCGGCCGCGCTGAGCAGCTTGAAGTGGGCGAGCGCACCGGTGCTCGGCACGTGGGGACCCCGACACAGGTCGAGGAAGGGCCCGTTGCGGTAGACCGTGATCACCTCGTCTTCATCGAACTCCTCGAGCCGCTCCAGCTTCAGCGGATCGTCGGCGAAGAGCTCTCTCGCCTCGTCGGCGGTGACGCGGCGTCGCTCGAAGGGTTGATCCTCGGCGATCACCTTCTGCATTTCGGCTTCGAAGGTCGCCAGATCGTCCGGCGTGAAGGGCTCGTCGACCTCGAAGTCGTAATAGAAGCCCTCGTCGATCGCCGGCCCGAAGCCGATCCCGGCGCCCGGGCGGATCGCTCGCACGGCCGTAGCGAGGACGTGCGCCGCCGAGTGTCGCAGAACCGGCAGAGCATCGGGATCGCGCGCCGTGAGGAGGCGGAGTTGGACCTCGCCCGAAAGCGGTCGTCCCAGATCGACGGTCTCTCCGTCCACCACCGCCGCCACCGCCGCCTTGGCGAGTCCGGGCCCGATCGAGGCCGCGACATCGGCCGCCGATGAACCGGGGGGAAGCTCACGTACGGAGCCATCGGGAAGAACTGCGCGAAGAGGAGCCTCGGACGAGGGGTCGCCGCTCATTGGAATGGTCCCGGGATGTATGGTCGCCGCCCCACCTACCTGTGGGCCGATTCGATGCGGAAGAAGATACCCCGGGCGAGGGCCGCGTTGAAGATGCCGCCGAGGCAGCACCGTCGCGACCTTTCCTGGCCTGCGCGGGGGTGTAGATTCGTCTGAGAGTGGTTCTCATCATCAGACGGCGGCGCCCCGTGGCCTCATCTCCCGAGCAGTCTCCCGACCCGGTCTCGGCCGAGCCGCGCGAGACGACGGAAACGGCGCACGAGACGACGGAGTCGCCGCGAGAGCTGCGGCTCGCCGAGATTCCGCTCCACGAGACCGTGGAGGTGATTCGCCTCGACCTGCCCGCCGACCAGCGCGAGCCGCTCCTCGAGCGAGGTGTCCTCCCGGGTTGCCTCCTGTGTCCGGTTCGACGCTCGCCCTCCGGGGACCCCATCATCCAGGTCGACGGATCGATGCTGGCGCTTCGCCGAGAGCTCGCAGGCTGCATTTGCGTGCGGCGCACCGGCAAGCCGGCTCCGCGGCCCGCCTGACGCCACGCTCGTGCCGCCACCTCCCCCATCGAGCGCCGCTCCGGTGGCGCCGACCGCGACGCGACCTGCCGTCGTGGCGCTCGTGGGCCCCCCGAATTCAGGCAAGTCGACCCTCTTCAATCGCCTGACCGGTCTGCGGCAGAAGGTCGGAAACTACCCCGGTGTGACCGTCGAGAAGCACGTCGGACGCGTTCGCCTGGTGGGAGGCGCGCTACTCGATCTCGTCGATCTCCCCGGGGTGAACGGCTTTTCGGCCCGCACGCTCGATGAGCGGGTGACCCGCGACGTCCTGGAGGGCAAGGCAGAGGGTCTTCCCGCTCCCGACGCCATCGTGTTGATCGTCGACGTCACCCGCCTCGAATCTCAGCTGATGTTGTGCGAGCCGATTCTCGAGGTGGGCGTGCCGACGCTCCTCGTGTTGAACATGGCCGACGAACTCGAACGGCGGGGCGGCGAGATCGACGATCGGGCGCTGGGCGACGAGCTCGGAGTCGACGTGGTGCGGGCAGCTGCGCGCACGGGACGAGGGCTCGATGCGGTCTACTCCTTCTTCGATCACGTGCACCAGCGCGGCCCACTTCCCGACCGGCCGTGCCCTGCCGTGTCGAATACGAGCGCCCGGGGCGTCGCGCTCCCTACGGTCGACGTCTTCGCTCGGCGACGCCGGCGAATCGAGACGATCCTGAGCCATGCCGGCTATCGACGGGCCGGCCCGTCGCTCCTGACGGAACGGCTCGACAACGTCCTCCTGCACCGCGTCTGGGGACCCGCCCTCTTTCTCGCCATCGTGCTGCTCGTCTTCCAGGCGATCTTCACCTGGGCCACTCCGCTCATGGACGGTGTGGAGTGGGCCATCGCCGGCTCGGGGCTCTGGCTGGCCGAACTCCTGCCCGAAGGCTGGTTCCGCGACCTGTTGATCGACGGCGTGTGGGCGGGGGTGGGTTCGGTGGTCGTCTTCCTTCCGCAGATTCTCATCCTGTTCCTGTTCATCGGGATCCTCGAAGACTCCGGGTACATGGCGCGGGCCGCGGTCATCGCCGATCGCCTGATGCATCGCGTGGGACTGCAGGGTCGCGCATTCCTGCCCCTGCTGTCGGCGTACGCCTGCGCCGTACCCGCGATCCTGGCCGCGCGCACGGTCGAAGACGAGCGGGACCGCATGGCGACGATCTTCGTCGCACCCTTCATGACGTGTTCGGCCCGACTCCCGGTATACGCGCTGCTCATCGCCGCCTTCATCCCCGAGCGGCCGGTGTTGGGGCCCTTCCTCGGCACACGTGCCGCCACCCTGCTGGGGCTGTACCTGCTCGGAGCGGTTGCCGCGATCGTCACGGCCTTCGTGCTCAAGCGCACCCTCCTGCGCGGCACCCCCGGCACCTTCCTCATGGACCTGCCGTCCTACCGCATCCCCTCGGTGCGCTCCCTCGGCATGCGTCTTCTGGAGCGAACCCGCATCTTCCTGCGCCGCGCCGGTCGGGTGATCCTGGTCGTCACCGTCGTGCTCTGGGGACTCACGCAGGTGCCGCTGCAGAACGGCGCACCGCCCTCCATCGAAGACAGTCTGCTGGGCCGGGCCGGACAGATCATCGAGCCCACCATCGAGCCGCTAGGGTACGACTGGAAGATCGGGATCGGCCTGATCTCGTCGCTCGCCGCTCGCGAGGTCATCGTCGGTACCCTCGGTACGCTGAACGGGGTCGAAGAAGCCGAGGAGGCCGGGTCACTGCAGCTCCAACAGGCGCTTCAGGAACAGCTCGACCTCGGCAGCGCGGTCGGCCTCCTCATCTTCTTCGCCTTCGCGCTCCAGTGCATGTCGACCGTCGCCGTCATGCGGCGCGAGACCGCGGGGTGGCGCTGGCCGGCGCTCCAATTCGGGTACATGCTCGCCCTCGCCTGGGTCGGCGCCTGGCTCGCGCACAGGCTGATCTGAGCCGACTCGCCACCCTTCCCCGGGCCGTGTGTTTCCCCTACGTATGGAGTCGTCACGAGGAGCACGCCGCAGTCACAGAGGGAACGGATCCATGGGTCGACGCAGTTCGCAGGGTGTGAAGGGCTTCCGGCCGGGCAAGGAGCCGCCTCAACTCCGCAAGCACGCCGCCAAGCAGCAGCTGGGCGACCTCAACGCCGCGCAGGAACGCATGGTCGATCTCTTCGCGGAGCGAACTCCCGAGGAATCGAAGAAGATGCTGGCGAGCTGGCGGCTCGCGAGCCTCGTGGCGGGCATCGTTCTGTCGGTCCTGACCGTCGCCGCTCTGGCGTGGACGCCGGTGGCCGGGATCGTCGTCGGAGTCCTCGCGACTGCCGCGTTCTTCCTGCACCTCCGGCTCCGCTCCCAGCGCGAAGCCCTCGAGGCCATGGCCGACGCCGTGAGCAAGCGCGGCCCCAAGGGCCGTGGCCGCAAGGGCCGCCGTGGAGCGTGAACCGCAGGTCGTCGCCGTCCTCGGAGCGGGCAACGGCGGGTGTGCGGTGGCCGCCGACTGTGCGCTGCACGGCGACGATGTGCGCCTCTTCGACTTCGAGCGTTTCGGGGACACGATCCAGGCGATTCGCGAAGCCGACGCGACCATCGAGGTCACCGGCGACGTCCAGGGCACGGCCCGGCTGAGCTACGTCGGCCACGATCTCGGGACGGCGGTCGCCGACGCCGACCTCGTCTACGTGGTGGGTCCATCGTACGCGACCGAACCCTTCGCGGTTGCCTACCGCGAGGTCATGCGGCCCGGTCCCACGGTCGTGGTGTGTCCCGGCACCAACGGTGGCGCCATCGTCTTCAAGCGGGCGTTGGGCCTCGACCTCTCCGACCCTTCGGTGGTCGTCTCCGAAACCTCCACCTTGCCCTACGCCTGCCGCCTGGTGGGCGGAAATCGCCTCCACGTCTTCCTCAAGCTGAAGGCGGGTCTCTACGTCGCCGCCCTTCCCTCGGGCCGGGCTGGCGCGGTCGTGTCGTCGATGGCGTCGGTATACCCGTGCGCGACGGCCTACGACAACGTCTTCCAGACGATTCTGCAGAACGGCAACAACGTGATTCATCCGGCGGTGTCGCTGCTCAACGTCGCCCGGATCGAGTCGCCCGACGACTTCCTCTTCTACGAGGAGGGGGTGACGCCGGGCGTGGGACGCTTGATGGCCGCGGTCGACGCGGAGCGACTCGCGATCGCCGACGCCCTCGGGGCGCCGATCCTCTCCGAACCGGCGGTGGGCGTCATCCAGGGCTACATGGAGGAAGAGAACTACGACACGGCCTACAGCCGTGCTCCGGGCTTCCTCGGCATCAAGGCCCAAACCTCGCTCGAGCACCGCTACCTCACCGAAGATGTCGGATACGGCCTGATCCTCCTGACCGACCTGGCGCGGGTGGTGGGCGTCGCAACACCCCACATGGACGCGGTCATCACCCTGGTCTCGACCGTGCTCGGCCGCGATCTCCGGGCAGCCAGCCCCCGGTCGCTGGAGAGTCTGGGGCTCGGCTCGATGACCGGCCCCCAACTTCTGGACGCCGTCCAGGGGAACCCGTAGGGCTCCGACTGTCGTTTACACATCGCATACGATATATTGAAGGGGTGAAACCGCATCAATACATCGCACACGATGTCTTATGAACATACGACAGACATCCCGAACGCCCAGCGTTCTCGCCGAGGTGGGCCGCCGCATCGAGCGCCTCCGCCTCGCTCGAAATCAGACTCAGGCCGATCTGGCTGAGGCGGCCGGCGTCGGCATCGCCACACTCCAACGGCTCGAGACCGGTGGCAACGCCAATCTGCGGACGCTGATTCAGGTGCTGCGAGCCCTGAATCACCTCGGCGACCTCGACGCGATCCTGCCCGACGTCGAGGTGTCGCCCTTCGAAATCTCGCCCGGGCGGGGCGGCCCGAGGCGTCGGGCGTCGAAACCCAGGTGAGCGACTACGTTCGCGCCGACGTCTACCTCTGGGGGACCCGGGTTGCCGGGCTCCTCGAAGCACCCGACGGACGCCACGTCTTCCAGTACGATCCCGACTTCGCCCGCGGCGCCGTCGAGATCTCCCCCCTCAACCTGCCCACGGCCGACGTTGCACCCCGGACCTTCCCCGAGCTGGCCCGTTCGGCCGCCTTCGAAGGGCTTCCCGGGGTGGTCGCCGATTCCCTCCCCGACCGCTTCGGCACTGCTCTCATTCAGGCCCACTTCGATCGCGCGCTCGATGGGCGACCCGTTTCCCCCCTGCAGAAGCTGCTCTACGTGGGCGAACGGGGCCCCGGAGCGCTCGAGTACCGCCCCGCCGCCAAGACCGCCCCCGAGGTCGACGAGGCCCTCGAGGTGCAGGAGCTGGTGGCGCAGGCACGGCGTGTCGTCGAAGGAACCGCCTCCGACGCGATCGCAGAGATCATCAGTGTGGGAGCGACGGTCGGGGGAGCACGGCCCAAGGCGCGGATCCTCTGGAATCGGGAGACGAACCGCGTGCGCTCCGGCCACGCCGACCCGGAGCCGGGCGAAGAGCACTGGATCATCAAGTTCGACGGAGTGACCCGGGCTTCCGGGGGTGTGACCAACACGGTGACGCACGAGAGCGGACCGTGGGGCCGCCTGGAGTTCGTCTACGCGGGGATGGCGGCCCAGGCCGGGATCGAGATGGCGGAGACCCACCTCTTCCGAGACCGGGCGGGCCTCGCCCACTTCATGACGCGCCGCTTCGATCGCGACCCCACGGGAACGCAGAAGCTGCATATGCACACGCTCGGGGGACTGCTCCACCTCGACTACAACGTGCAGTACCAGATCGGCTACGAGGACTACTTCGACGCGATTCGTCGACTGGGGCTACCGCACTCGGCGATCGTCGAGGCCTTTCGCCGCATGGTCTTCAGTCTGGCCACCGTGAACTACGACGATCATCTCAAGAACTTCGCCTTCCTGATGGAGCCGTCAGGGGCGTGGCACCTTGCGCCGGCCTACGACGTCTCGTTCGCCGAAAACGACGGTTGGACCGCGCAGCACCAGATGTCGGTGGCGGGTCGCTTCAAGGAGGTGACACGGGCCGACTGCCTCCGGGTCGCCGACGCCTTCGACATTCGCACACCGCGCGCGCGAGCGCTCATCGACCAGGTTCTGGATGCCGTCGCATCCTGGCCGGACCGCGCGCGGGAGGTCGAACTCGACGAGCCGTTCCGACTGCGCATGGCCACCCGCCTGGAGCGGGAACGCCGGCTCCTGGCCGGCACCTGAGCCCCACACGACAGAAGCCCGGCCCCCCGAAGGGGACCGGGCTCCGTTGCCTCTGAGTGCGACGCCGAAGCGGCGCACCCTGGCGACTGGAGTCGGCTCAGTACATGCCGCCCATGCCACCCGGCATGCCACCCGGAGCACCGCCGGCGGCGGCCTCGGGCTCGGGCTTCTCGACCACCACGGCCTCGGTGGTCAGGAGGAGTCCCGCGATCGACGAGGCGTTCTGAAGCGCCGTGCGCACGACCTTGGTCGGGTCGATGACACCCGCCTCCACGAGGTTCTCGTACTCGCTGGTCAGTGCGTTGTAGCCGAAGTTGATGTCGTCGGCGTCGCGCACCTGCGAGACGATGATCGAACCCTCCGCACCGGCGTTGGTCGCGATCTGACGGATCGGAGCCTCGAGGGCCCGCCGCAGGATCTCCACACCGACCTGCTCGTCGGTACGCTCCAGCGAGAAGTCGGCGAGCGCACGCTGCGCCCGCAGGAGGGCCACACCACCACCGGGCACGATGCCCTCTTCGACGGCGGCGCGCGTCGCGTGCAGCGCGTCCTCGACCCGAGCCTTCTTCTCCTTCATCTCGGTCTCGGTCGCGGCGCCCACGTTGATGACGGCCACACCACCCGACAGCTTCGCGAGGCGCTCCTGGAGCTTCTCGCGATCGTAGTCGGACGAGCTCTTGTCGATCGCGACCCGGATCTCGTCGATCCGTCCCTTGATCTTGTCGGCCTCACCCGCACCATCGACGAGCGTCGTGTTGTCCTTGTCGATCACGACGCGCTTCGCCGAACCGAGGTCGCTGACCACGGTGTTCTCGAGCTTGAAGCCGACCTCTTCGGAGATGACCTGACCACCCGTCAGAACGGCGATGTCCTGGAGCATTGCCTTGCGGCGATCCCCGAAGCCGGGCGCCTTGACAGCGCAGACCTTCAGGGTGCCGCGCAGCTTGTTGACCACCAGGGTGGCCAGCGCCTCGCCCTCGATGTCCTCGGCGATGATGAGGAGCGGACGCCCCATCTGCGCGACCTTCTCGAGGATCGGGAGGAGGTCCTTCATCGACGAGATCTTCTTGTCGTGGATGAGGATCATCGGGTCCTCGAGGACCGCCTCCATCCGCTCGGGGTCCGTCACGAAGTACGGCGAGAGGTAGCCGCGGTCGAACTGCATGCCCTCGACGGTGTCGAGCGTGGTCTCGAGGCCGCGGGCCTCTTCGACCGTGATCACGCCGTCCTTGCCGACCTTCTCCATCGCGTCGGCAATGAGGTCGCCGATCTCGGAGTCGTTGTTGGCCGAGATGGCGCCGACCTGGGCGATCTCCTTCTTGCCCTTGGTCTCCGACGAGATGCTCTGCAGCTCCTCGACGACCTTCTCGACCGCCTTGTCGATGCCGCGCTTGATGCCCATCGGGTTGGTCCCGGCGGTCACGTTCTTGAGCCCCTCGCCGAAGATGGCCTGGGCCAGAACCGTCGCGGTGGTGGTGCCGTCACCGGCGAGGTCGGACGTCTTGGTCGCGACTTCCTTGACCATCTGCGCGCCCATGTTCTCGACCGGATCCTCGAGTTCGACCTCCTTGGCGACCGATACACCGTCCTTGGTGACGGTCGGCGAGCCGAACTTGCGATCCAGAACCACATTCCGACCCTTCGGGCCGAGGGTGACCTTCACGGCGCGGGCGAGCTTGTCGACGCCCGCCTTGAGCCGGGTGCGGGCCTCGATATCGAAATCGAGTTCCTTTGCAGCCATGCTTTGAACTCCTGTTTTACGCGTGAGCTTGAATGCGCGTGGGAGCGAGAGCGGGGGCGATCACGCAGCACCCGCCTCGCACGGATTCGTCAGGGAAGCACTGCGAGAACGTCGGACTCGCGGAGGATCAGGTAGTCCTCACCAGCCACGGTGACCTCGGTGCCGCTGTACTTGCCGTAGAGAACACGGTTTCCGACCTCGAGCTCGGGCGCGACGCGCTCTCCGTTGTCGGCGATCTTGCCGGGGCCCACGGCCACCACCTCGCCCTGCTGGGGCTTCTCCTTGGCGGTGTCGGGGATGTAGAGAGTACCGCGCATCTGCTCGGCATCGTCTACCGGCTTCACGACGACGCGGTCCGCGAGCGGCTGGATCTTCGTCGCAGCGGAAGTAGTCATATCGCCTGCCTCCTGGGACAGTGATGGAGATGGGTTGAGAACCGGGTTAGCACTCGACAGCCCAGAGTGCTAACAACGCCCAAAAAGCTAGAAGGGGCGCGGATCGTGTCAAGGCGCGCCCGACCCCACTCGCGTCACGATCCCGATACGAGCTCGGAGGGGCGTTCGGCGTCCTCCTCATGGTCGCTCCGCGCCACTCGCGGGCGCGTCTCGATTGAGTACCTTCCTGCATGACCCCTCCCAGCCTGAACGAACTGCTCCATGCGGCGAGCCGGACCTTCGCCCTGGGCATCGATCTGCTCCCGGAGCCGCTACGCTCCGAGGTCGAACTCGCCTACCTGGTGCTTCGGGTCTCGGACTATCTCGAAGACAACGAGTCGATGGAGCGGGGGCGGAAGATCACGCTGCTCGAGGCGTGGTCGGCGGCGCTGCGAAGCGGCCGCGCCTCCCCTGCCCTCGCGACGTTGGCCACGGTCGACGACGGCACCCCCGACGCGCTCGTCGCGCGAAACGCCGACCGGGTTCTCGCGACGCTCACCACGCTGCGGCCGGAGTCGAGAAAGGTGATCGTCGAACATACGGCCGACTCCACCGACGGCATGGCCCGATGGGTGGACCGCGGCCCCGACATCGCCGACGAGTCGGATCTGGACGACTACATGCACGAAGTGGCCGGGCGGGTCGGGTGGCTGCTGACCGACCTGTTCGCACTCGACCTGCCCACGGTCCAGCGCGACCATGCCCGGCTCCGCCACCTGGGTCGGGAGTTCGGGCTCGCGCTGCAGACGGTGAACGTCATTCGGGGGCTCCACGGCGACTGGGAGCGGGGCTGGGTGTTCATCCCCCGCTCGTTCATCCCGGTGGGTGCCCCGGACCCGGTCGCTCTCCTCGACGGCTCCGTCCGGGACCCGGACAGCGAGCGGGTGATTCTCGATCGACTCGTCGACAAGGCGGAGCGTCACCTGGAGGCCGCCCGGGGCTATCTGGCCGGCCTACCGCGCCGACGCCACGGCATTCGTTTGTTCTGCCTGCTGCCGTACCTCTTCGCCGTGCGCACGCTGGCCATCTCCCGAGCCAACCCCCGCGTGTTTCACGAAGAGACGAAGATCGGCCGCGCCGACGTGACCGCGATCGTGCGCGACTCCCGACTCTTCGGTTGGAGCAACGGGTGGATCCGCTGGTACGGTGCACGGCTGCGGCGGACGGCTCGCCCCCCTGCTTCCTAGAGGGCCCTCGGAGGTTCCAGCCGGCGCCCTCAGTCCCCCGCCAGCAGTTCGCCGGCGATCGCCAGCCCGTAGAGGGTCAAGAAGGGGGCGACCTCATCGACCGACCGCGCCGCATACCCCACCGTCGAGGCGTATCCCCCCGTGGCGACCACGAAGGCGTCCGGGCGCCCCCACTCGCTCTTGATGCGCGCCACCATCCCGTCGATCGCGTCGATTACGCCGTAGTAGATGCCGCTGCGGATACACGCGTCGGTACGGGTCCCGATCACGCGCTCGGGCGCCTTGAACTCGACGCGCGGCAGCTTCGCCGTACGACGGCCCAACCACTCCAGCCCGACCGAGACACCGGGCGAAATGACGCCGCCGAGGAAGACCCCATCCGCCGAAATGCAGTCGTACGTCGTGGCGGTGCCGAGATCGACCGCGATCGTATCGCGACCGTACAGCTGGCAGGCGGCCAGCGTGTTCACGACCCGGTCGGCCCCGACGGTGAGCGGCTCGTCGACGTCGAGGCGAATGGGTAGATCCGACGTCGCGTCGACCACCACGACGGGGCCGTCGACGATGCGGGAGAGCGTAGGGCGCAACACATCCGTGGCCGACGGCACGACCGATCCGAGCACCGCCTGATCGAACGTGGCGCCCTCGAAGCCGTCGTCGCGAAGGAGCCCCCGGATCAGGTAGGCGAACTCGTCGGCTGTTCGCGGTACGGTGGTGGAGACGCGCCAGTGGCCCTGGACATCCGTCCGCCCGGACACCGCCCCGATGACCGCCTCCGTGTTTCCGACGTCGACAACGAGTTGCATCGTATCCTCCTACTCCGTGTACTCGGATGGCGCGAAACCCAGGGCGCCGCCGGGCGCCCACTCCACATGACCCGCTCGAACCGGGACGATGTCGCCCTCGGGCGTCTCGACCCGCAACGCCCCATCGGGGGTGAGCCCCCGAGCGCGACCCGCCACGGCGCCGACGCGCACGACCTGATCGGCCAACACGTCGCGCCGGGCCCACGCCTCGGCTGCCTCCCCGTCGAAACGAAGGACGGGCGGCTCCCACAGCGCGCGCAGTTGTCGCAGAATCGCTCCCAACAGCGCCGCCTCCGACCAGCGGCGGCCGGTGACCGGCTCCAGCGCACCGGCCCGGGCGGCATGCGCCCGGTCGAACCCACCCGGGGGCTCGCGGAGGTTGATCCCGACCCCGATCACGATGCCCGCGGTCGTGGCCTCACAGAGAATACCGGCGATCTTTCGCCCGGACCACAACACGTCGTTGGGCCATTTCAGTCCGACCCGACCGTCGCCGGCGTCCTCGATGGCCCGAGCCAGCGCGAGGCCGGTCAACAGCGGCGCGAGCGCCGACTGCGAAGCCGCGCGGGGGCGAACGACGAACGACGCCCACAGGCCCGCGCCGGCCGCCGACTGCCACGAGCGCCCGGATCGCCCGCGCCCGCGGCGCTGAACGCCCGCGACCACGACACTCCAGTCCGGTGCCGACTCCCGGAGCAGGGCCCGCGCCCGGTCGTTGGTCGAGTCGAGGCCGGTCCACGCCTCGAAGTGGGGGATCCCCCACAACGACTCCCACACCGCGAGGGGCTCGCCCTGCCAGTGCGTCTCGAGAACCTCGTCGTCGCCCCCGTGGCTCCTCGACGGGATCGCCGTCGAGCCGGGCCCGTTCGCCGCCGGCCGGTCCGACGTCATCGGCGCGCGACCACCCGCAACGACAGATCCGCCACCGGGGCCGAATGGGTGAGCGCGCCCACGCTGATGTAGTCGACGCCTGTTGCGGCGACCGCGGCGATCGTGCCGAGCGTCACGTTGCCCGAGGCCTCGAGTTCCGGCCCTCCCCCGGGTGTGGCGCGCGCGAGGGCCACGGCCTCCTCGAGCTGTCGCGGCGACATGTTGTCGAGCAGGACCCGTTCGACCCCGATATCCAGCACGGCCTCCAGTTCGGCGAGGTCGCGCACCTCGATTTCGACCGGCAGCTCCACGGCATTCCGCGCCCGCACGGCCCGCACCGCAGCCTCGATCCCTCCTGCGGCGGCGATGTGGTTCTCCTTGATCAACACCATGTCGTAGAGACCCATCCGATGGTTGACACCGCCCCCGGCCCGAACCGCCGCCTTCTCCAGGCGCCGCCAGCCCGGCGTGGTCTTGCGGGTGTCGATGACGCGCGCCCGCGTCTCACCCGCCGCCTCCACGAATCGACGGGTGGTCGTGGCGACACCCGAGAGCCGGCCGAGAAAGTTCAGGGCGGTGCGTTCGGCTGTGAGGATGCTGCGCAGCGCCCCCTCGACCGACAACACGAGATCACCCGGGCCGCAGGCAGCCCCGTCCTGGACGTATGCGGTCGACGCGAGACCCGGATCGACCGTTCGGAACACTGCCTCGGCCGACGCCAGGCCCGCGATGACGATGTCGGCCTTGGCCCGGATCTCGGCCCGCCCGAGCGCTTCTTCGGGCACGGTCCACAGCGTCGTGGCGTCTCCAGGACCGACATCTTCGCGCAGTGCGGCATCGATCATCGCGGTGAGGGCGACTTCGTCGTCCCCTGCGACGTCCGAGGCGTGAGGCTGCCGCTCGGCGTCCGGTGCGGAGTCCGAGGCGTGAGGCTGCCGCGCGCCGTCCGGTGCGGCGTCCGAGGCTCCAGGCCGCCTCTCGGCGCCCGGGGGCGTCATCCTGCGCCGCTCCCAGTTCGGAGCGCGCCGCGATGGGGCGGGCTCGCAGGAGGTCTCGACGTCGTCATCGCAGGATGATCCAGGCGAGGTAGGCGACCCCGACGATCCAGAGGTAGGTCGCGAAGTAATGGAAGCTGCGCTTCTTGAGCATCTCCACGAAGGTACGGATCGCCAGGACGCCCGTCACGGCGGCGGCGATTCCCCCCACCAGCAGGGCGGCCGTCGAGATGTCGGGAGGACCCGCGAGCACATCGGGCACCTGAAGGATCGCGGCACCGCCGATCGCCGGGAGCGCCATCAGAAACGAGAAGGCGGCCGCCTCGGCCGGGGCGATGCCCAGCCAGAGTGCGGCGATCACCGTGCTCCCCGAACGGCTGATCCCGGGGATCAGAGCGAACGCCTGCGCCAGACCGATGATCACCGCCGCCCGCAGCACCGGCTTCGCAGACGGATTGCGCGCCAGGGCGGAGCGCGACGACCAGAGCACCAGACCGGTCACGAGGAAGGCGACGCCGGGCACGATCGGATCGTCGAACAGCGCCTCGAGGCGGTCTTCGAAGGTGAGCCCCAGCACAGCGGCCGGAATCGTCGCAACAACGAGCAGCCCGAGGTAGCTCCACGCCTCTCGCTTCCGGCTCAGGATCCCGGACACCAGGTCGGTGAGACGTTCGCGGTACACCAACATGATCGAGAGCAGAGTCCCCACATGAACCGCGACCTCGAAGAGCACGCCGTCTACCTGGATGCCGAGAAGCTCCTGCGCGACCACGAGGTGCCCCGAACTCGACACCGGCAGGAACTCGGTGGCCCCCTGCACGATCCCCAGGATCAGTGCCTCCCAGAGACTCACCATGATGCGCTCACGAGGAATGGGCGTTGGAGGGAACGGCGACCGCGGCGTGCCAGGCCGCCTCGATCCGTGCGACCAACTCGGAGGTAGACTTCGCCGCGTCGAGTCGAAGCGTGTCGGCGGGGAGCTGGTTCCGGAACCACGTCACCTGACGACGGGCGTAGCGTCGGGTCTGGCGTCGCACCTCGTCGAGCGCCTCGCTGAGCGACCGCTTCCCCCGCACGACCTCGGCGATCGCGCGGTAGCCGGTCCCCGTCATGCCGGGTGTATCCGGGCCGAAGCCGGCCTCGAGCAGCATCGCCACCTCGTCCACGAAACCCCGCTCCACCATCGTCGAGACGCGCTGGTCGATGCGCCGATCCAACTCCGCACGCTCGACCTCGAGGCAAACCACGAGACAGGCGACCGCGGGTCCGTCGACCGGCGCGTGCCGATGCCACCAGCTGAGGGGTCGACCACTCATCAGAGCGACCTCGAGGGCTCGGCTGATGCGCTGGCGCCCCCCCTCGACGGAGGTGTCGGCCCGCGCGGGATCGAGCACGCGGACCCACGCCTCGAGCCGTTCGAGCGGCATGCGGTCGAGCTTCGCACGGAGCGCGCCCTTACGATCCTGATCGAGGGGCGGTTCGCGGAAGATCGGTTGCAGGAGGGCTCGGAGGAAGAAGCCGGTTCCACCCACGGCGAGCGGCACGTGACCACGACGTTCGATCTCGTCGACCCAGCCCCGGGCCTCCCGCGCCCACCGCCCAGCCGAGTAGCTCTCATCGGGGTCGACCAGGTCGAGCCCGAAGTGGGGTACTCCCCAGCGCTCGGCCGGCGTCACCTTGGCCGTGCCGATGTCCATGCCTCGATAGACCTGCCTCGAATCCATGGAGATGATCTCGGCGTCGAGCCGGCGAGCCAAACCAAGGGCGACGTCGGTCTTCCCCGAAGCCGTCGGGCCCGTGAGAGCGAGGGCACGCGGTCTCATCGACCGAACTTCCGCTCGAGTTCGACGTTCGACAGGCGGACCACGGTCGGCCGGCCGTGTACGTCGTGCCAGGGGAGTTCGGTGGCGAACAGCGCATCGAAGAGCTCCTGCATCTCGCTCTGCGACAGGGCCTGCCCCGCCTTGATGGCGCCCTTGCAGGCGAAGGTCATCGCGATCCGCTCGTGCTGATTCCGCGCCGACCGCATGAGATCGCTCGTACCCTCGGTGAGTTCGGCCACCATTTCACGAAAGCACCGCTCTGCATCGAACCAGGGATGCGGATTGGGCACGGTATGGACGATCGCCGTGTCGGACCCGAACACCTCGACCTCGAAACCCGCCCGGGCGAGCAGCCCACGCACGTCGTCGATGAGGCGCAACTCCTGCGCCGTGAATCGCAACGTGAGGGGAAAGAGCAGCCGCTGTGCCTCGGCCCCCCCCTCCTCGTAGGCCACCATGAGACGCTCGAACAACACGCGCTCGTGCGCGGAGTGTTGATCGATGATCAGGACCCCCTCGCGGGCTTCGGCGAGAATCCACTGGCGATGGAACTGCATCAGGCGCGGGCGCTCGACCCGCATCACCTCGAGCAACTCCCCGGCCTCACCGGGCGCGCCCTCTGGCGCTCCCCCGACGTCGGCGTCGGGTGCCGGCGCGGAGGCGGCCTCGGACGACGGATCCGCCCCCGCGACGAAGAGGGCCATCTGGTCGGGGGCAGTCGGCTCGACCGACTCCCGGTACGGTCGTCCCGACGGCCTCTCGCGCACCCGAGCCGTCGAGCCTTCACGCTCCGTGGCGGAGCGGTGGGACGTCGGAGCCGATACGGGGCCCGAGCGCCCCAACGGCGCCGCACTCGGCGCGTCCGAGAGGGCCGCGCGCACGGCGGCTTCGACGGCCTCTTCGATCGCCGCCCGATCGCGGAAACGCACCTCTGCCTTCGCGGGGTGCACATTCACGTCGACGCTACCGAGCGGTACGTCGAGATACAGGAAGATCCAGGGGCGTGCCCGAGGGGGGATCGTGGTCCGGTAGCCCCGTTCCGCCGCCTTGATGAGGGCCGGCTCACGGAAGGGACGCGCGCCTACGAAGAGATGCGCCCGTCGCACGCCTGGGCGGGCGGCGTCGGGCCGCTGTACGAGTCCTCGCACGACCGTCGTGCCGATCGGCAGATATACGGCTACGAGCGAGTCCGCCGCTTCATCGCCCCAGATCGCCGCGACGCGCTGACGGGGATCGTCGGTCGGCGGCACGTTCAGGAGGGTCCGGTCGCCCGACGTGAGACCGATCCCGACCTCGGGGTGGGCCAGCGCGAGCGACGTGAGCGCCTCCGAGACGGCGCGCGCCTCGGCGGCGGCCGACTTCAGGAATCGGGCCCGCGCCGGCGCGTTGTAGAAGAGGCCCTGCACCTCGATCGTCGTACCTTCGCGACGGGCCACATCCGTCACGTCTCGCAACTGGCCGCCCGACACCCGCAGCGCCGTCCCGACCGTATCCGTCGTGGTGCGGGTTTCCATGCGCATGCGAGAGACGGCTGCAATGGAGGGGAGCGCTTCGCCCCGGAAACCGAAGCTGCGGATCCCCTGCAGGTCGCTGGCCCGGCTGATCTTGCTGGTGGCGTGCCGGTCGAGGCTCAGGATCGCATCGGGCCGCGACATCCCCTCGCCGTCGTCGGCCACCCGGATCCTGCGCTTGCCCCCCGCGTCGATCTCGACCTCGATACGCCGGGCTCCGGCGTCGATCGCGTTTTCGACCAGTTCCTTCACGACCGAGGCCGGCCGTTCCACGACCTCACCGGCCGCGATCTGATTGGCGACCGCATCCGGGAGGACCTGGATCCGGCGGGTCACGGGGAGGCGGCCTCGCTGTCGAGTCCGTAGAAGCGACGGGCGTTGCGCAGAGTCGCCGCCGCGAGGTCGTCGAACGATTCGCCGCGGATCTCAGCGAGCGCTCGCGCGGTGTGCACCACGAGGGCCGGCTCGTTTCGCCGCCCGCGACGTGGGACGGGCGCCAGATAGGGGGCATCGGTTTCGACGAGCAGGCGGTCCGAAGGAACCCGGCGCACCTGGGCCTGCGCATCGAACTTCTTGAAGGTGACCATGCCGCTGAAGGAGATGTACCAGCCGCGCTCGAGGGCGACGTCGAGCAGAGCGTCTCCACCGCTGAAGCAGTGGAGAACCCCCACCGCTTCACCCACCTCTCCCCGCAGCTCTTCGGCCATCTCGGCGTCCGCGTCCCGGCAGTGGACGACCAGCGGCAGACCGGTCTCGACGGCAAAGGCCGCCTGAGCGCGGAAGGCGGCGAACTGCTCGGCCCGCGGCGCATGATCGTAGAAGAAGTCGAGCCCGCATTCGCCCACGGCAACGACGCGTGGGTGATCGAGCAGCTCGCGCACGCGCGCCAATTCATCGGCCGACGCCCGGCGAGCTTCATGCGGATGAACACCCGCAGTCGACCACACGCCGTCGAACGCCTCCGCCAGCGCGATCGCCTCGCGTGCATCGTCGGCGTGGGAGGCGATCGTCACGACGTGGTCGACGCCCTGGGCCAGGGCTCGCGCCAGCACGTCATCGCGGTCGTCGTCGAAGGCGTCGGCGGTGAGGTGGCAGTGGCTGTCGAACAACATCCCGCGGGCGTCGCGGCGGATCAGACGGAGGCGGCCTGCGGACGGCGCTTCTTCTTGCGGTCCTTGTCGCCCCCGTCACCCATCCGCTTCCGGATCTCCACGAGCGCCGGCGACGCCACGAAGATCGACGAATAGGTCCCGATCAGGACTCCGAGGATCAGCACCGTCGAGAAGTCACGGATCACGGCCGGCCCGACCAGGAGAAGCGCGCCGAGCACGGCGAGTGTGGTACCCGACGTCAGGACCGTGCGCGGGAGCGTCTCGTTGATCGAGCGGTCGATCAAGGTGATCTGGTCCAGCTTGCGGGCGCCCTTCTTCGCCATGTTTTCGCGAATGCGATCGAAGACGACGATCGTGTCGTTGAGCGAGTAGCCGACGATGGTCAGAATCGCAGCCACGGTGGGCAGGGCGATCTCGACGCGGAACAGCGCGAGGAAGCCCAGCGTGATGAGGATGTCGTGCATGGTGGCGATGACGGCCGCCATACCGAAGCGCAGCTCGAATCGAATCGCCAGATAGACGAGCGTGAGCACGAACGAAAACAGGATTGCGAGCAACGCCTGACGCTGGAGTTCACTTCCGATCTTCGGACCGACCAGCTCGGTGCGCGAGATCTCGAAGGCGCCGCCACCGAAGGCCGCCTCCAGCTGCGACTCGATCCCCTGCCGCACCTCGTCGACCGACTGCCCCTCGATCAGGGCCGCACGGATCACGAACTCATTTTCTCCGGCGAAGGTGGTCACCTCCGGGCCGCTCGCCCCACCCAGGGCGTCACGCACCTCGCCGACCCCCTTGGCCTCTGTGAAGCCCACCTGAACCATCGATCCACCCGTGAAGTCCACGCCGTAGTTCTGCCAGGACCCGATGAGCCCGATGTTGGCCACCATCGCGCCGAAGCCGACGAGGATGGCGATCGCCGAAACCACGTAGGCCTTGCGGCGCTTGTCGATGAACTTGTAGTCCGCGGTCGCGAAGAAACGCATGGGCTCAGATGCTGATGGGATCCGACGCCTTCTTGCCCTGGAGATAGAGCAGGAAGAAGGTCCGGGTGACGTAGATGGCCGAGAAGAACGACGCGACGATACCGATCGAAAGCGTGACCGCGAAGCCCCGCACCGGTCCGGTACCGAACTGGAAGAGGATCAGGGCCGTGATGAGCGTCGTGACGTTGGCGTCGACGATGGCAGAGAGAGCGTGGCCGAACCCTTCGTCGACCGCCGTCCGCGTCGCGCGCCCGGCCGCGAGTTCCTCGCGTATGCGCTCGAAGATGAGGACGTTGGCGTCGACCGCCATCCCGACGGAGAGGATCAGACCGGCGATGCCCGGCAGCGTCAGGGTGGCTCCGATACCGGCCATCCCCCCCATCACCAGGATCAGGTAGATGGTCAACGCGACGATCGAGAGCGCGCCCGCCACCCGGTAGTACCCGATCATGATGACCAGCACGAGGATCACGCCGATGATGCCGGCGACCTCGCCCTGGTCGATGGAATCCTGCCCGAGCGAGGGCCCGACGGTGCGCTCTTCCATGATCCGAAGCGGCGTGGTGAGCGCGCCTGCGCGGAGCACGAGCGCGAGGTCACGGGCCTCTTCGAGGGGCGAATTCCCGAGCTCGATCTGGCCCGACGCGCCGATGCGATCCCGAATGACCGGTGCGCTCATCACCTCGCCATCGAGCACGATCGCGAGGTATTCGCCCACGTTGGCACCGGTGAAGCGCGAGAACTGCCGTCCACCGGCCCGGTTGAACTGGAAGTTCACGATCGCCTGGTTGAACTGCGGGTCGCGCTGCGCCTGTGCGTCCTGGAGATACTCTCCGGTCATGAACGCCTCGGACTCCAGCACGTAGAGCCGTCGGTAGTTGCGGGCGCTCAGCGCGACGGTCTCGTCTCCCCACTGGAGCGACACCCCGCGGGGCAACGCACTCTGCGCCGCCGGCGTCGCGAGGAAGAGGCGGGCCGCGGGCACGTCTTCGGCTGCGATGAGGAAGGTGCCCGGCGCGTCCTGCCCAAAGGCGAGCAGGCTCGAGAACGGCCGCAGGTTGGGCGCCTCGGGCTCCGCCTCCTGCTCTTCGGCGACGGAGTCGGCCGCGGCGGAGGCGCTGTCGGAGGCCGACGCACTGTCGTTGCCGAACATGGCCTCGAGCAGGTCACCCTCCGGGGCGACGACGTCGCGCCCGAGCGCGCGGATGGAATCGACCCCGAGCGAGGCGACGATGGCGCGGTCGATCCGCGCCAGCACCTGGTCGGAGAGGCCGGCTACGTCGACCTTCTTGAACTCGAGGAAGGCCGCTCTCTGAATGATGTCGCGCGCGCGATCGGGATCGGTGAGGCCCGCGAGCTCGACGATGAGGCGGTCACTCCCCGATTTCTGGATCAGAGGCTCCTCGACGCCGTATTCGTCGATCCGAGTCCGGAGCACCTGCTCCGCCTGATCGATCCCGGCCGCCCGCGCCTCTGGCGTCAGCGTGCCCAGAGAGTCGTCGACCTCGAGGACCAGGTGCATTCCGCCCTGGAGATCGAGTCCGAGTTTGAGGGGCGAGCCCGTGTCTCGGTAGTTGGTGTACAACTGCCACATCGCCCCGAGCGCGACGATGATTACCGTGATCAGGCGTCCTCGCACCGATTTGAACATACGGCCCGCGTGGTTCAATGAATTGGACCCGTTACCCGCAACAGCCCGTTAAGCTGACGACGAGGGCGTGGAGTGTCAATTCGGTACCACGGGGTCTCCAGGTGGGGTCCGCCGCACCAGCGCACGCACCACCGCGAGCAGCCGAGCTGGGGGGTCGCTCTTCGAGAGGAAGGCCGAGGCCCCGACCCCGCGCAGCTCCTGTACCCCCTCGGCAGACAGGTCCCCGGAGCGGATCACGACGGGAATCGCCCGCGCACGGAGCGCGGCGCCGGCCCGGTCCAGCACGTCACGACCCGCGACGTCGGGCATCAGAAGGTCGAGGATCACGAGCGCCGCGTCGGGATGCGCCGCAATGGCCTCGATGCCCTCCATGCCGCCCGAGGCCTCGACCACCTCGAGCCCGTCGTGCTCGAGGACGGCCCGCAGCAGGAGTCTGGCGTCGTCGTCGTCGTCGATCACGATGACGGGTCCCGCGACGCCGGGATCGCCGGGCCCCATGGACCCCGGGTCGGTCACAGGTACGCGGCCTGCCGCTTGGCCCGTTTTTCGCGATACATGGCCGCATCGGCCTGCGCCATGAGGTCGTCGAGGCTGACCCGCTCGTCGCCCATCGAGCGCGCCACCCCCACCGAGGCGGCCAGGCGGAAGGGTTCGTGGGTGGAGGCGTTGTCGACGGAAACACCCTCTCGGAGGCGCTGGGCCAACCACTCGGCCGATTCCCCCGTGGTCTCCAGTGCCAGAACGGCGAACTCGTCACCGCCGAGTCGAGCGACGATGTCGGAGCGGCGGAAGGTGGCCCGGAGGACGTCGGCCACCCGCTTGAGGGCCCGATCCCCCATGTGGTGCCCGAGGCTGTCGTTGATGCTCTTGAACCGGTCGACGTCGAGATAGACCAGGGTGATCGCCCGGCCCGACCGCCAGGCGAGCTTGAGGTACTGCTCACCGAGTTCGGTGAAGCCGCGCCGGTTGTAGAGTCCCGTCAGATCGTCGATCAGCGACAAGCTGCGCAACGCCGCGATGAGGCGATGCCGCTCGATCGCGTAGAGGATCGCACGTGACAGCATCGCCGGCCGCACCTCGCCACGCACCAGATAGTCCTGGGCGCCGCCCTGCACCGACCCCACGGCGAGCTGTGCATCGCCCGTGTCGGTATAGATGACGAAGGGCACGTCCGGGGCGAACGCCGAGGCGCGCTCGAAGGTGGTGAGCCCGACGGAGTCCGGGAGGTCGAGATCGAGCAAGACCACGTCCACGCCGCCCGCGGCGAGCCGCTCCAGCGCAGCGTCGAGCGTCGTGACCTGTTCGACCTCCACCTCGACATCGTCCATCCCGTCCGGCTGCTCGAGCAGGGCACAGAGCCGGTCTCCGCCGGCGGGATCGCGCTCGACGAGGAGGACCAGAAGCGGCTGGGAAATCGAAGTCATGCGGAAGGTGCGGGTGGGCCGATGAAGATTTGCAGTTTACACCCGGCCACAACCCCCCGCTACCGCTTTCTCGCCAGCCCCTCGGGACAGTTCACCCGCCGCCCGATCCGAGGATGAGCTCGGCAAAGAAGTCGGGCACGCGCGCGTCGTCGGCCTGCGACAACCAGAACAGCGCGGTCTTTCGCGTCCGCGCGTGCGGCGCGGTCCGCGCGAGATCCATCAAGACGGGTACGTATTCGCCCTCCGGGCGGCGGGAGAGCGCGAAGATGGCGGCGTCGCGCACCTCCTGGTCTTCGGCCTCGTCGGCTGCGATGCCGGCGAGGGTGTGGTCGATGCCCGCCGCTGCCAACTGCGCGCTCCAGAACAGCGCCGAGCGACGCAGCTCCGACGGTCTCCGCCGGTCGCGCGCGAGGGCGAGGATCGGCTCCACGGGAGGATCGCCCAGGGCCACGACAGCCGCCCCGATCGCCTCTCCCGCGACGTCGGCGTCGGCCCCGGCGTCGTGCACCGACACGAGCCAGTGGGCGGCTTCGGCGGCGTCCACACGCCCCAGGTCGCGGTCGGCGTCGGCGAAGCCCACCGGCCCGAACTCCAGAGCGTCGACACGGGCCCCCTGCCGATGGACCACGACCTCGAGCGGCCCGCCGGGACACGCCGCCGACGCGTCCCACCGCCCCCAGACCTGCCGACCATCGCCCTCGGTTCTGTAGAAGCCATGTTCGCAGACGGTCACATCGGCGTCGACGTCGAAGTGGAAGGCGACACGGGCGTCGGATGCCGCGGCGATGGTCGCCCCGAGCTGGTCCTGCCCCCCGGACGGTGTCGCCGACTGGCCGATCAGCGCCTGCGGCGCGGCGACCGCCACCACCGTTGCGAGCGTCCAGGCACCCCGGGTCACGCCCCTCCCCCACCCCGAATGATCTCGAGGAGGAACTCGGCCACGCGCGGATCGTCGCTTTCACCCAACCAGAAGATCGCGCGCTGGCGCACCTCACGGTCCTCCTCGGATCGCGCGATCTCCATCAGCGCCTCGACGGCCTCTTCGTCGTCGGCCACCTGGGTCAGCACGAAGATCGCCTGCTCGCGCAACTCGGGGTCGTCGCTCGTACGGTAGATCTCCAGCGCCTGACGAGGGCTGAGCCCCACCTCGGCGGCCCAGAAGAGCGCCATGGTCCGCACCTCGACCGACTCGGAGGGATCGAGCGCCCGCGCCGTGAGCCAGTCGAGCGTGTCTTCGTCTCCCGTCTCGGCGATCGAGAAGAAGATCCGCTCCTTGAGCTCCGGGTCGTCGAGGGTGTCGTACAACGAGCGCAGGAACGGCCCCGACGTCTCGCCCATCTGCGTGAGCCAGAAGATGGCGTTGGCGCGCAGCTCCCGGTCGGCGGTCGGGTCGAGGGCGAGCTCGCGCATCACCTCCACCGCGCGCGGGCTTTCGGTCTGGCCCAGGGCGAACATGGCCTGCTCGGCCATCTCGGGCGTCGCGGAATCCGAGTTCAAGAGGGTGATCAAGGCGTCGACGGCGCGGTCGCTTCCGGTCTGCGCGAGCCAGAAGACCGCCGCCTGCCGCACCTCCGGATCGGGATCCGGGTCGTTGACGGCGAGATCGAGCAGCAGCTCGATCGTGGCCGGATCGGCGTCTTCGTCGAGGTCGTTGGCAAGGATGAAGACGGCCTGCGACCGCAGATGCGCCGTGCACTCGTCGCGCGTGCGCAGCACCTCCATCAGGATGGGGCGGGCGCGCTCCTCGTCCATCTGGAGGAGCGCACTGAGGGCGGTGGCCCGCAGCGCCTGGTCTTCTTCATCGCAGGCCGCCTGCGACGAAAGCGAGCCCTCCGTATTCAGAGAGCCCCGGCGAGCCCCGAGGGCGGTCGCCCGCCCGCTGGCGTAGACCGGTCGGCCGGCGGCGACCCGCCCCTGTCCCGTCGCGATCGTACCCACACCGCGCGCCGCCCCGATGAGCGCCTCGGCCGCCTGCGCGTCGCCCCGGCGGGCCAGCTGCGCCTCGATGCGCACCGCGAGAGCGCGGGCGTCTTCGATGGATGCGGCTTCGGGGTGGTCGACGCGCTGCACCGAGAGCAGCTCGAGGGCGCGGCGGAGCTCGTTGCGCGCCCCCATCCGCGATCGGGCGAGCGCCTCGAAGTAGTAGGCGTCGGGTACGTAGCCGGACCGGGGGTAGTCCGAGCGGATCGTCGAGAATCCCCGCGCGGCATCCGCATAGGCGCGCGCATTCAATCGGCTCCGCGCCGCTCGGTACAGCGAGTCTGCCGGATCCTGCGGCAACCAGGCCTCGGGAATCCGAAGGCGCTGCTCGGTGGCGAGGTCGCGCTCCAGATCACGGCGACTCTGGACCTGCCCCCACACCCGGGCCGCATTCGCGTGCCGGCGCGCCTCCTGCTCCACCTCACGCGTGCGGAGTGCGATCTCGACCTCGGCGAGCTGGGTTCGCCGCTCGGCGTCGCGCCGGAATCGCTCCATCTCGATCTCGGCGAGCCGAGCCCTGCGCTCGACATCGCGTTCGCCGATCAGGGCCCCTCTCGCGACCTGCCCCTCCCGCTGCACCCGCGCCGCGCGGGTGGCGAGCTCCACCTCCTGCTGCGCCAGCGCCGCACGGGTAGCCAGCTGCGCCTCACGCGCCTCACGGGTGGCCAGCTCCGCCGCCCGCTTCGTCGCCACCCCACGATCCGCGAGTCGCCTCGCCCGGAGTGCATTCAGGTCGAGTCGGTTCGCCTCGGCCGCCAGCTCGGCCTCGACCGCTCGCAGCCGGGCCTCGACGGACTCGACGTCGGGTCGACTCCGGCGGAGCATCTCGCTGCGGGACTCGATGGAGCGACGCAGCCGCTCGAGTTCACGCTCGCGTTCGGCGACGGACTGTCCCGCCGCCGGCATCGCCCCCGCCCACACCACGGCCAGGGCGCATCCCATCGTCCACATCTGTCGCATCGTCGTTCCTCGCGAGAGGGTTATGTTCATCGGCTCAGTCGTCGGCGGAAGCGTGCATCCGATCGACCGAGGGGAGCACGGATTGCAGTCGGGCGCGCACCCCACCTTCGGCGACCCCGAGCGCGATCAATTCGAGCTCACCACGAAGGCGTTCGGGGGTGGCCCGCGGATCGGCGAGCAGGGCGATCTGGGCCAGAACCAACTCGAGGTCCTCGAGCACGCCCCGCACCGCGGGGTCATTCGACGCCGGCGAATCGAGCAGGAGCCGGGTGTCGGTGAGGAGCTCGCGCCCCCACACCCCGACCGCCTGATCGACGCGGGCCTGTCGCGCGTCGACCTGGACGAGCGAGAGAAGGGCCTCGACATCGGTGAGGTGGCGGGCCGTGGCGAACCGAACCGAGGGGCTCGGCGACTCAGGACGCCGGACCTCGGATCCGGCCGCAGAGGCCACGGGTGAAGTCGCGTCGACCGGGCCGCCCTCGGGTCCCACCGACCCCGGGTCGGCAGACCAACGACCCAACCCCACACCCAGCAGGAGGGCGACCGAGGCGGCGGCCAGGAGGGCGGACCAACGCGGCAGACGAAGACCGTGCCGCCGGGTCGGATGCGTGTTCGCCCACGCCGCGGGCCGGGACGGAGCCTCGCCGCCCGCGGAAGACTCGTGAAGGGCGCGTTGGATCCCCTCCCAGATCTCGTCGCGGGGGGCCGAACGGGGCGGGTGATAGCTCGAACGCGCCATGGCCAGCCAGGTCTCGGGGAGCGGTGCCGACTCGTCGGATTCGCGGCGTTCGTCGGTCATCGCGCATACTCCGGAGCGAAGTCGTCGAGCGCCTTCCTCAGCCGGGAACGGGCCCGACTCAGGCGAGCCTTCGAGGTGCCTTCGGCGACGTCGAGTGCCGTGGCGATTTCCATGTGGTTGTATCCCTCCAAATCGTGCATCACGAACACCGACCGGTAGATGTCGGGCAGCGCGTCGATCGCGGCGCGGAGCCGCTCTCGAAGGTCGGGCTCCGCTCGAGGAGTCGGAGCGGCGGCCACCGTGGGCACCTCGTCGAGTTCCTGTTCCCGACTGCGAATGCGGGTCCGCTTCCGGAGTCCGTTGAGCGTGACCGAGACGGCGATCGAGTGGAGCCACGTCGAAAACGCCGCGTCGCCGCGGAACTGCCCGAGCCGTTGGTGCACTCGGATGAACGTCTCCTGGGTCATGTCTCGCGCCATGTCGTCGTCTCCGCACATGCGGTAGGCCAGCCGGTACACACGGTCCACGTGGGTCTCGTAGAGGCTCCGAAACGCCGCGGCGTCGCCCGAGCGCACCCGGTCGATGAATTCTCTGTCGGTCAAAGGCCTGGCCCTGGCGGCTCGTCGGAGTCTTTCGTCCGTGTTCTCATGCGTGGGACACAGCTCGTCGAAGGACCGTTGCACCTGGGCTGCGCCCCCCGCGCCCCTGGCTCTGGAACCAACCGAGGCGCGGAGCGAACTTCCAGCCATGCCTCGACTGCTTCGCCTCGCCCTGGGCGCCGTGACCGGGTTGCTCGCCGCCCTGCTCTACCTTGGTATTCGAGGCACCGGCCCCGAAGCCCCCGACCCGCTGGGGGGACAGGACCCCTTCCTGGCTTCCCCCGTCGAAGCGCCGCCGCTCACGCTCACCGACCCCGACGGACGGTCCGTTTCGCTGGCCGACTTCCGGGGCCGCGTCGTGGCCCTCTTCTTCGGGTACACGCAGTGCCCCGACGTCTGCCCGATCACCCTCGCGCAGCTGGCCCGCCTCGACGAAGAGATCGACGCCGGTGGCGAGCTCGAGATCGTGTTCGTGAGCCTCGATCCGGCGCGCGATACGCCGGCCGAGCTGCAGCGGTTCGGAGATCGACTTCACCCCGACCTCGTCGCGCTCACCGGTCCGATCGAAGAGCTGAGGCCCCAGGTGCTGGAGTACGGCATCGGGTTCGTGTACCGGCCGCGGGCGGGCGGGCCCGCCGACAGCGTACCCCCGGGCATCGTCAGCGGCGAGGCGGGCGGTGGCTCGGCCTCGGGCGGCGCAGAGAGCATGGGCGACGACTACCTCGTCGACCATACCGCACGCACCTTCGTCATCGACCGCGGTGGCCGACTCGTCGCGCAGGTGCTCCCGGAGACCCGGGGCGACGTGCTCCGTGAAGTGGTGGAGCGGGTGCTCGAAGGGGGCACGTGAGGAGGGCGGCCGTCGCCCTCGCCCTGTGCTGGGCCTCGCTGAGCGCCTGTGGCCCCGATCGTCCACAGCACTCGGGCGACCCCACCCTCGACGCTCGGATCCGCGTGTCACCGACCCCGGCTGTGCAGCGTGCGAACCAGATCACCCTGGAGGTCACATCCGAGGGGACGCCCCTCGAGGCGGCGGTCGTGCGCGTGCGAGGGGAGGCCGGCGCGAGCGAGACGACACTTTCCCTACCCGAACAGGTCGCGCCCCCCGCTGATGTGGCCGGCACGTATGGTCCCATCTCCGTCGACTTTCCGGCGGTCGGATCGTGGTGGATCATCGTCGCCGTCGAGGCGCCCGACGGACGCACCGCCGAAGTGCGCCACCCGCTCTCGGTAGTCGGCGGCGCCGGCTGAAGTGGCGCCCCTCCGCACCGCGCCCCCGCACCAGATCCCCGCGCGACCGGGCTACAGATCCGTCGGCAGCGTCAGGCGCGCCGACGCCCCCCGCCCATCGGGTCGGTTTTCGAGTTCGAGCCCGCCGCCATGGCTCTCGGCGATCTGCCGACACAAGACCAGCCCGATCCCCGAGCCCCCCGGCTTCGTCGTGTAGAACGGCACGAAGAGGTTGGCCGTGTCGGCCACCCCGGGGCCCTCGTCTTCGATCAGGAGGTGGAGCCGGTCTCCCCGCACGATCCAGCGCACCTGCACCCCCCCGGTCGAGGGTCCGGCGCCATCGTCGCCGATCGTGGCGTCGGTCGCGTTCCGGATGAGGTTGATCAAGACCTGCTCGAGCTGGTCGCCGTCGGCCTGGATCGTGATCTCGGGCCCGCCCATCACCACCACCGGGATGCGCGTCTCGAGCGCGGCGGAGCGCCGCACCAGGTCGCCCACCGCCACCGGCGCGAGGTCGGGCTCGGGTAGCCTGGCGAGCCGCGCGTATGCCGCCATGAAGCGTCCCAGCGACTCGGCTCGCCCGCGGATCACATCGAGCCCTCGGGTCAGGTCTTCATCGAGGTCGTCCGGACGCTCGGGACGACGCAGCAAACTGGTCAGACTCCCCGTGATCGAGGTGATCGGCGCCAACGAGTTGTTGATCTCGTGCGAGAGCACGCGCACGATGCGCTTCCACGCCTGGCGCTCTTCCTCGCGAAGGGCGCGGCTGAGGTCCGAGAGCACCAGAAGCTGGAGCGGCATGCCCTCCTGGCGCACGACGTTGCGTCGGACTTCGAATCGTCCCTGCCCCCCCGGCTGCGCGAGCTCGATCGTGCGGGGCGTCACGCCCGAGAGCCCCTCGTCGAGGCGCAGTTCGACCGCCGTGCGCTCGAGGACCCGCTCGGCGGGCTGTCCGAGGAGCCGAGCCCCCGCCCGGTTGACGAGCCTGAGCCGCAGTTCTTCGTCGAAGGCGAAGATCGCCAGATCGACCTCCTCCAACACCTTCCGGAGGATCTCCGACGCCTCCACGGCGCCGATCCGCTGCTCGCGCATCACCTCTTCGAGCGCGTTGAGTTCGGCGTAGGTCAGCGACAACGGGTCGGTGGCGTGCTCCTCTGGAATCCTGGCGCGGATCGAGAAGTCGCCTTCGCGCAGCGCGGCGAGGATGCTCGCCAACGTCTGGAGAGGGCGCAGCACCCGCTCCCGGAGGGCGAGGCCGGCTGCGAGCCATACGGTGACGAGGCCGCCCCCAGCGAGCCACAGCACGCGAGGCGGATAGTCGCCGAGCCAGAGCAGGAGGAGAGCGACCGCGACCCCGGGAATCCCCGCGAGCAGCGCCATCGCGAGCACGCGGCGGTCGTGCGTCATCCGCATCATCGACCGCCCCGCCCCCGTGCGGACCTCCGGCGTGCGCGGGCGGTCCATCGGGTGAAGAGGCGGGCCGCCGGTCATGTCTGGAGGTCGTGGCGCTGCAAGCGGCGATAGAGGGCGGAACGCGAGAGGCCGAGCGCGTCGGCGGTGCGGCTCACATTGCCGCCGAAGCGCTCCAGGGCCTTTTCGATCAGGAGCCGTTCGGCCTCGTCGAGGGTGAGCTCTTCGAGAGATCCGGCTCCATCGTCGCCGCGCCGGCGCAGGGCCAGGTCACCGACCGAGATCTCCGACCCGCGCGCCAGCAACACGGCCCGTTCCATCGCGTGCTCCATCTCGCGCACGTTGCCCGGCCAGGCGTGGCGGAGGAGCGCATCGGAAGCTTCTCGCGAGAACCCGTCGACGGCCCGACCGTAGCGAGCGGCCTCACGGCGCAGGAAGTACAAGGCGAGCGGGAGGATGTCTTCGGTGCGCTCGCGGAGCGGAGGCAGGTGCACCTCGACGGTGTTCAGCCGGTAGAGGAGGTCTTCGCGGAAGTGGCCCTGCGCGACCGCCTCGGCCAGGTCGGCGTTGGTGGCCGACAAGACCCGCACATCGACGCGACGCACACGCGAGGCCCCCACCCGCTGCACCTCGCCCGTCTCGAGCACGCGCAGCAGCTTCGCCTGTTGCTGCAGGGTGATGTTGGCGATCTCGTCGAGGAAGAGGGTGCCCCCGTCGGCGATCTCGAAACACCCGACCCGGTCGGTCTTGGCGTCGGTGAAGGCCCCCTTCACGTGGCCGAAGATCTCGCTCTCGAAGACGCCCTCGCTGAAGCCCCCTACGTTGACCGCCACGAGGGGGCGCTCCGAGCGATCCGACACGGCGTGGAGCCAGCGCGCCACGACTTCCTTGCCGGTGCCATGCTCGCCGGTGATGAGCACGTTGGCCGCGGAGGGGCCGATCCGCTCCATGATGTCGAGCACCGGCTCCATCGCCCTCGACTCGGCGATGAGCTCGGGCATCCCCGTCTTGCGCACCTGGAGGTTTTCGCCCTGCATGCGGGCGTTGCGTCGGAGCGCCCGCCCCAACTCGGCCTGGGTCCGCAGGGTCGCGATGAGCCGGTCGTTGTCCCACGGCTTCTCGACGTAGTCGCGGGCTCCGCGACGCATCGCCTCGACCGCCCCCTCCACACTCCCCCACGCCGTCATGACCACGATCGGAAGGGTGTCGTCTTCGGAGCGCAGGCGGGACAGGAGGTCGAAGCCCTCTCCCCCCGAGGTGGTGTCGCGGGTGTAGTTGAGGTCCATCAGCACGACATCGACGTCTTCGTCGGCCACGGCACGAAGAACGCCCGCGGGTGACGACGCCGTGACGATCGCGAAGCCCTCACCCTTGAGCAGGAGCCGCAGCGCCTCGAGTACGTCGGACTGATCGTCGGCCACCAACACCTTCGGTGGGTTCCCCTCGGTCACCATCGCTTCACTCGTCGACGATCCACCCGTCGCGCAGCTGGATCACACGGTTTCCATAGCGGGCGTACTCTTCGTTGTGCGTGACCTGCACGATCGTGGTCCCCTCCCGGTTGAGCTGCTTCAGGAGGTCCATGATCATGCGCCCCTGACTCGAATGCAGGCTCCCGGTGGGCTCGTCGGCGAGGATCACGCGCGGCTCGGCGATGATGGCTCGAGCCACCGCGACGAGCTGCTGCTGCCCACCCGACAGCTGGTTCGGGTAGAGGTCCTTCTTGCCCACGATCTGGAACCGGTCGAGCGTGTCGGCCACGATCGCCTGTCGATCCTTTCGCTTCACATTCCGATACGAGAGCGGGATCTCGAGGTTTTCGTAGACGGTCAGGTCGTCCAGCAGATGATACTGCTGGAAGACGAACCCGATGTACTCCTTGTTGAGCTCGATCCGGTGGCGCGGCTTGAGGGCGTGGACCGCATGTTCATACAGGTAGTACTGACCGCGCCAGTCGGCGTCGAGCATGCCCAGGATCGCCAGCAGCGTGCTCTTTCCGGCGCCCGACGGCCCCATGATCGAGACGAACTCCCCCTCGCGGATGTCGACGTCGACGCGCCGGAGCACGAAGGTTTCGCCGGCCCCCGTTCGGTAGGACTTCTCCACGCCTCTGAGCTTGATCATTCGGGCCCTCGCCTTCTGTAGTAGTCTGCCGTCGATTCAAGGTAGGCCCTCGGCGAGGCCGGGTCAGCCCTGGGGTCCGTCCCGACCTTCTTGGACACACGAAGGGGTGGGTCGGGTTGCCCCCGACCCACCCCGTCGCCGCGTGTGTTCAGCTGTCGGACGACACGTCGAAGCCGGCCTCCTCGAGCTCGTGGGCCCGGCGGGCGTCGTCTTCGCTCACCACCTGGCCATCGAAGAGGTGCACGGCACGGTCGGCCACGTGCGCATAGCGCGGGTCGTGCGTGACCATGCAGATCGTGGCTCCTTCGTCGTGTAGTTCGCGGAGGAGATCCATGACCGCGTTGCCGTTTTTCGAGTCGAGGTTACCCGTCGGCTCGTCGGCCAGCAGAATGAGCGGCTTGCCGACGATGGCTCGCGCCACGGCAACGCGCTGCTGCTGACCGCCCGACAGCTGGCTCGGATAGTGCCCCATGCGGTGGGCCATACCCACGCGCTCGAGCGCGGCCTGGACCCGCTCCTTGCGCTCGGAACCCGGCATGCCGCGGTAGGTGAGCGGGAGCTCGACGTTTTCGTAGACGGTCAGATCGCCGATCAGGTTGAAGGCCTGGAAGACGAACCCGATCGCCTGGTTGCGAATCTTGGCGCGTTGGCCGGCGCTGAGGTTTTCGACCGGCTCGGAGTCCAGCAGGTAGTTGCCTCCCGTGGGCGAGTCCAGGAGTCCCAGGATCGAAAGGAGCGTCGTCTTTCCGCATCCCGACGGCCCCGCGATCGACACGAACTCACCACTCGCGATGTCGAGGTTGATCCCCGACAGGGCGTGCGTCTCCACTTCGTCGGTATAAAACACCTTCGACAGTTCCCGCAGATGAATCAGCGACTTCCCGTTCTCCATCGTCGTCGTCTCCCGATCGGTCGAATGGTTTGCCGCCCGTGGCGGCGAGGTGGTCCGGGGCAAGCCCGGGAGGGTCAGGTGCGGCCGCGACCTATCGCAGCCGCACCCGGTCGTAGCCGTCCCACTGGGACATGTCTTGCAAGAGCACGATATCGCCCGGCTGGAGTCCTTCCAGGACCTCCATGTCGTTGACCGAGCTCGCACCGAAGCGCACCTGGATCCGCTCGGCGTACTCGCCGTCGGGGGTGAGTCGGAAGAGGCTCGCGCGCTGGTTCGCCTGCGCGAAGCTGGGCCGCGAGATGTGCAGCACGTTCTCGAGTCGATCGATGATCACGTTGCCGTCGACGCTGAGGTCGGGACGAGCCGACGCCGGCAGGTCCGTCGGCAGGAGCACGTCGATCGTGACCGTTCCCTGACGCACGGCCGGATCGATGCGCGACACCGTCCCCATGATCGTGTCGGTGCGCGTATCGATCAGGGCATTCTGGCCCACCGTGATTTCGGGCGCCTGCGTCTGCGAGATCCGGATCTCGGCCTTCAGCCGACCCGGCACCACGATCCGGGCGATCTGCTGCCCCGAGGTGACGTATTGCCCCTCCTGCAGCGGGATCTCCAGCGGCGACAGCGTGCCCGCGATCGGTGCGCGCACCACCAGGGAGGCGAGCCGCTCCTGGTTGAACTCGACCGTCTCGCGCAGACGATCCACCTGCAGTTCCTGGGCCTGAATCTGGTCGGCCTCGGTACTCATCATGACTTCGAGGCGCTGCTTCTCGAGCTCCACCCGCATCTCGAGTTGTTCCATGTCTTCACGGCTCTGGTCAAGATCGGCGCGCGCGACGAGGGCGGGATTGGTGTCGTACAACCGTTGGTTGGTCTCGTAGGTGCGGCGCGCCTGCGCCCACTGCGTCTCGAGCTGCGCCACGGCCCCCTCCTGCTGGAGCTGCTGCGTGCGCAGGTTGGCCCGCGTCTGAAGCAGGGTCGACTGCGCCTGCGACAGCTGCGACTGGGCCTGGAGAAGCTGCAGATCCACGTCGGGGTTGCTCATCTGCAGAATCGTGTCGCCGGGCTGGACCGACTCACCGGGCAGCAGCACGATCTGCTCGACGCGGCCGTTGGTCACCGCGGTGATCAGGCGCGCATCGACCGGCACGAGGGTGCCGGGTCCCCGGATCTGCCGGATGAGGGTGCCCTGCTCGACGGTGTCCATCCAGACGATCGCACGATCGACGGTGGGCGCGGCCGACGGCAGGCTCTGCACCGCAAAGGTGATCGCGACGAGGCCGACCACACCGGCGGCGATCAGAAAGGAGCGCTTGCGCTTCTTCGGTTTGGTATCGCGGATGATGTCCACGTTTCAATTCCTCTTGGAATCTCGAGAGCGGGGGAGCCTACGCGCCGTCGGCGGCAGTACGGAGCGACCGACCCGTCGCGGCCTCCAGGCCGACCAGGGACTGGTGGAAATCATACACGGCCACGAGGTAGTCGCGCTGGGCCGTGGTCAGTGAAGTCTGCGCGTCCATGAGCTCGAGGACCGAGGTATTCCCGACCTCGTAGCGCTGCCGCGCCTCCTCGAGGCGCTGGGTGGCCAACTCCTGGTTGCGGGTCTCGATCTCCACGAGGCGGTAGGCCGCCGTCAGGTTGTCGAGCGACTGCGTGACCGCGGTGCGAAGCCTCAGCTCCTCCTGCCGGAGGAGGTATTGGGCGTCGGCGGCACCGGCCTCGGCCTGCTCCACCTGCCGCTGGCGGGTGAACCCCTGGAAGATGGGGAGCGAGAGGCTGACGGAGAGACTCACCGGAATCTTCGTGAAGTCGAAGGGAAAGACGTTGTTGGAGGCGAGGGCTGCAGCGCCCTGCGCGTCGGTGTAGGCGAGGGCTCCGCAATCCTGCACGTTCCACCCGGGCAGGCCACCGATCGCATTGGCTAGGGCATTGTTCCGCTCGCACCCCATCTGGTTGCCCCTCGCCCGATCCTGCGCACTCTGGATCACGAAGTCTTCGTTCAGCGCCTGCTGCGTGAACCCGCCCACCGACGAATTGATGTTGAGGTTCGGGAAGTAGGCGCTCCGCGCCTGGCGAAGCTGCGCCCGGCTGGAGCCCTCCTGAGCACGGGCGGCTCGGAGCGACGGGTGCGCGGCCAGGGCATCGGCCAGAAGCGCGTCGAGCTCCCACTGCGGCTCGAAGATCTCGAACTCGCTGACGAGCTTGAGCTCGCCGTCGACGACCGATCCCATCTGCTCCATGAGGCGCAGCTTCTCGGCGCGGTACAGCCGCTCGGCCTGGAGCAGCGCCACCTCAGCGCGGCCCAGATCGACTTCGGCCTGGCGCCCCTCCGTCGCGGCCACGTCTTCGGCCGAGACCCGAAGCTGCACGATGTCGAGGTTCTGTTGTGCGCGATCGAACTGATCCCGTGCGACGGAAACCGCGTCGCGGGCGCGGAGAGCCGCCATGTACTGGAGCGTAACCTGGTTCTCGAGGGTGAACTCCGCCGCGTGGATCCCCGCCGCAGTCGATTCCTGCGCGGCCCGGGCGCTCTTCACCCCGAAGAGGCTGTTGCCCGAGAGATTCCAGTTGAAGCTGAGCGAATACCCCGACGAACCCCAGTCGGTGGTCTGGACCCCGAGGTCGACGATTCCGAAGCGCTGCACACCGGCCTCGGTGTAGGTCGCCGACCCCGACGCGGTCACTCTGGGCAGCAGGCTGCCGTACGCCTCCCGCACCGACCAATCCGCCGCCGCCTGATCGTTGGCCGCGATCTGATAGGTGGGGTTGTTGCGCTTCGCCGTCTCGATCGCCTCGGCGAGCGACAGCGCCTGCGTTTCCTGGCCCACCAGCGTGGTGGCGGCGAACGCAAGCAGAAGGAGCGCCGCGACCAGCGCCGAGGCGAGGCGCTCCGCCGACACACGCGTCCGCGCAATCGCCCTCACCCGCGACCGCGGGGTCGATGAGGTGGGGGCAGAGGTGGATCGGCTCACCAACGACCTCCTATCTGACGGGTTCCCGGGAATCTCTTGGAAAGGGTGGAAGACGGTCCCATGGGCCTGATCCGACGCCGGTCGCCCCGACCGGCCACACCACCCCACATCATCCACACCCGTCGGACGCCCCACAGGACCGTCTTGCCGCCCCCCGGTAATGAACGAACCGTGCCACGTTCGAGGGTTCCATGCATGTGCATGTGAACACGTCGGTTACGACGTCATCGCTCCGGCCGCCCGATGCTCTGGCATGTCCACACCCGGGACCCGGCGTCCCATAACCGGACACTCTCCTGACGCGACTGCGAGCCCTCCGAACGCTTCACTCGTCGGGCCGCCGTACTGGTCGGAAACCGAGCGCGCCCGTAGCCTGAGCGTTCGGCGCCGCGGGGCCACGGAGCGCAATCTTCCGGGCCTTCGACGCCGCGCCCCCGACGCCCATGTGGGACCTCGCCCCTGCCGGAGATGCCAACCGTGCGACCCTCCCCTGCCCTGCTGTTCGCCCTGGCCTGTCTCGCGGGCTGTGGTGAGAGTGCGTCCTACGATCTCCTCATCCGAGGCGGCACCCTCATCGATGGAAGTGGAGCCCCGAGGCGCGTGGCCGACGTGGGCGTGCGCGGCGACCGGATCGTCGCGATCGGCGACCTCGCGGACGGCGTTGCGGCCCGGACCATCGAGGTCGAGGGAATGATCGTGGCCCCGGGCTTCGTCGACCTCCACACGCACCTGGACCCCCTCCTCCGTCTGCCCTCGGCCGAGAGCCACGTGCGGCAGGGCGTCACGACCGCGCTCGGCGCCCCGGACGGCGGCGGACCGCTCCCTCTCGGCGACTACCTCGACGAGGCCGAGGCGCTGGGGCTGGGCATGAACGTGGCCTTTCTCGTGGGCCACAACAGCGTGCGGCGAGCCGTGATGGGACTCGAGAACCGGGCGCCGACCGCAGGCGAGCTCGACGAGATGCGCGGCTGGGTCGCCCGGTCCATGGGCGAAGGAGCCTTCGGGATCTCCACGGGCCTCAAGTACCTCCCGGGCGCCTTCTCGGAACTCGATGAGGTGGTGGCCCTGAGCCGAGTCGCGGCCGATTCCGGCGGCTTCTACACCTCGCACCTCCGGGAGGAGGGCATCGGACGCACGCCGGGGCTCAGTCTGATCGACGGTGTGGGCGAGGCGCTCGAGATCGGCCGCAGGGCCGAGATCCCGATCGTGCTGACGCACCACAAGGTGGTGGGACAACCTCTCTGGGGCGCCGCGGCCACTACGCTGGCGATGGTCGACTCGGCGCGCGCGGCGGGGACGGACGCCATGATCGACCAGTACCCGTACACGGCCACCTACACCGGCATCTCGATCCTCGTCCCGGCATGGGCGCAGGCCGACGGGCCCGACGCCTTCGCCGAACGCTTCGAGGACGCGCAGCTACGGGACTCGATTCTGGCCGACATCGAGTGGGCGATCATCAACGACCGCGGTGGCAACGACCTCTCGCGTGTCCAGTTCGCCCGGGTGTCGTGGGACCCCACCCTCGAGGGCCGCACCCTGCGGGATTGGGCCGAGCGCGAGGGGCTCGACCCCACACCGGCGGTCGGCGCCCAGCTCGTGGTCGAGGCCATGCGACGGGGTGGCGCCTCCGCGATCTACCACGCCCTCGACGAGGCCGACGTCGAGGCGATCATGTCGCACCCCTTCACCGCCATCGCCTCCGACGGTCGCCTCACCCAGCCGGGCTCGGGGCACCCGCACCCCCGCTGGTACGGCACCTTCCCGCGTGTGTTGGGGCGCTACGTACGCGACGAGGGCGTGCTCGAATTGGAAGAGGCGGTGCGGAAGATGACCCGGCTCCCCGCCAGCCGGATCGGCCTCCCGGACCGCGGCCGTCTGGAGGAGGGCGCGTTCGCCGACATCGTCGTCTTCGATCCCCAGACCGTACGCGACCGAGCGACCTTCCAGGATCCCCACCAGTACCCCGAGGGAATCCCCTGGGTGATCGTCAACGGCGCGGTCACGGTCGACGACGGTCGCTTCGACGACGTGCGGCCCGGGCGGGTGCTGCGGCGGGGTCGCTGAGGGCCTTCTACCCCCCCCCCGCCTTCACCCCCCGACCAACAGCCGCCGGTGGTAGTTGACCTGGCCTGTGTGATACATGAGGTGTCCGCTCAGGTGCAGCAGCATCAAGCCGACCGTCGCGCCATCCCCCAGCGGCCCTCCCCCGGTCCAGGGGGCGTCGAGGTCGTTGTCCGACATCCTGGACAGCGTCGTGTCGACGGCCGCGCCCGCCGCGGCGATCTCCTCGAGCAGTTCGCCCTTCGACAGATCGCGCGCCGCAAACTCCCGCGATCGGTCGCGTACATATCCGGTGTGTCCCATCCCGGCGCCCACGAAGTGCTGGAGGTTGCCGGCGAGGTGCAGGGCGAGTGTGCCGCCGGGGTTGGCCACCCCGGGGTGCTCGATCCAGACGTCGGCATCGGCCGGATACGCCTCGACCTCGGCCGCGAGTCGATCCAGGTCGCGCAGTATCACGAAGCGAAGGTCCCCTGCTCTGCTCATCGCTGACTCGTCGGGTGTGCGTTCGAAGGTCGGCCCCAGGCCGGCGTTGGGGGCCAAGGTACCCGGCCGCGAGGGTGGTCGCTATCTTCTCGCCGCCTCGCACCGGCCTCCCTCGCACGGCTCATCGCTCGCCCCCATGACGACGTTCGACCTCGATGCAGTCGCCGCCCACTTCGATCCGGCGCGGGTGGTGCGCCGCGCCCCTCTCGCGCCCCTCACCACCTTCCGGATCGGGGGCCCGGCCGATCTGCTGGTCCGGGTGAGCACCGCCGACGAGATGGTCGTCGCCCTCCAGGTGGTGCGCGAGGCCGGTGTGCCCCACGTGCTGCTCGGTGCGGGCGCCAACATCCTCGTGGGCGACCGCGGCGTGCGCGGCGTGGTGATCCGCAGCGAAATCGACGGCATCGAGTGGGTGGATGACACGACCGTGCGCGCCGGCGCAGGCGTCCACACCTTTCCGACGCTCACCGACCTCACGGTCGCGCGCGGTCTCGGGGGACTCCATCACTACGTCGGGATCCCCTCGACGGTGGGCGGCGCACTGTGGCAGAACCTCCACTTCCTCGCGCCGGATCGCACCCGTACCTGCTTCATCGAAGAGGTGTTGGAGCGCGCCGTGATCTTCACGCAGGAGGGGGAGCGTCGCGTCGTCGATTGCGACTACTTCGCCTTCGGCTACGACGACTCGATCCTGCACCACCGCGACGATGTGGTCCTCTCGGCCGACTTCCGTCTCGAGCCGACCCACGTCGTCGAATTGCGCGAGGTGGTTCGCTCCAATCTGGAGTGGCGTGACGCCCGCCACCCCGACTTGTGGCTCTACCCCTGCGCGGGCTCGATCTTCCAGAAGATCGAGGGCGTGGGTGCGGGGCGCCTCATCGACGAATGTGGGCTCAAGGGCACCGTGCACGGGGCCGCGCAGATCTTCCACCGCCACGCCAACATCATCGTGAACCTCGGCGGGGCCACCGCCACCGAAGTGCGATGGCTCATCGATCTGGCGCGCGACACCGTGGCGCGGGAGACCGGCTACGAACTCCAGACCGAGATCGGACTGATCGGAGAGTTCTGAGCCGAACTACGCTGGATCCCGCCGGTAGCGTTGGGTGAAGTGGATCCGTCTCCCGAGCCCCGGCCAGTCCATTTCGCGACGGATCTCGAGGAGCTGCCCCCCCTCCCGGAGCCGATGGAACTCCTTCGAGGTGAACCCGTCGTTGCGAGCCCGTTGAACGACGAGGTCCTCGCCCTTACACACTGCCGAGAGGGTCATCTCGTCGCTGCCCGTGGTCCAGGTGAGCGCTCCGGTGCCCAGTGGGACGCGCTTCGGCGCCAGCTCTTCGGGCTGGAGCACGGCGGCGCCCCCGTTGAAGCGGATGGAGAGACTCGGGGCGATCTCGAGGGCCGCGGCCACCGCACGAATCGGCTTGAAGCTCGTGCGGCGGCCCAACGCATCCGAAAACACCTCACTTTCCTCGGGCCAGAGCGTCCACGACCCGGCGATGCCAGCGCAGGCCGGAGTATCGTCGGCCTGGGTCGGCTCCAGCTCGATGACCTCGGCCGACCACTCCCGGCGCTCCACGATCGGGAGGTTCGACAATACGGCGAGCGGTCGGGGGACCGTCATGCTCCAGCGCTCGACGAACCACCCGCCCGACGTCGAGCGCTCCAGAAACACGCGTCCGCCAAAGATGTCGTCTGCCGCGACCTCCCACGGATGGGCCGTGAACTCGAACTCCAGCGCGGCCGTCGTCCCGCCTTCGGAGGGCAGCTCGAAGACACCGCGTACATCCGGGGCGGTCTGCCCGGCGAGCGGCTCGAAGGTCAGCCCCGCTGGGCTCATGCCGAAACAGTGTGTGGCGAGGAAGCGGTCGCTCAGGACCGTGCGGGCGTCCGGCGCGAAGTACACCGCCGAGTCGCCGACGACCTCGACGAAGGTGAGCGCCTCGTCGGCGACCGGGACCGTAGCCCCCATCGGCGCCCTGCTCCGGCTCCAGACGGTGTCGGTGGACTCGCCGTGGACGACTCGACCCGAGGGCCCGAGGTCGCGCCGCACCACGAGTACGGGCACCGTATCGGCACCGGGCGGGGGCGGCTGCGTCAACGCCTCCAGGATGTCACGAGCCTCGAACCAGAGCTCGGCGAGGACCCGTGGCGACTCCGGATCCCGACACCCTCGCTCTACCTCGGCGACCACACCGGTAACCGGTAGCGGCACCGTCGATACGACGAGGTCGAGCGCGGTCACACCCTGGTTCCCGACCTGGACGGAGGCCTCGGCCGTTCCGTATCCGAGTCTCTCGACGCGGACGAGGATCGGGCCTGCGCTGTCGACCGCCACCTCGTACCGTCCGCGCGCGTCGGTCACGGCCCTCCCCGCTCGGACATCGGCGCGGTGAGCCACGACCGCCGCCCCCGAGACGGGCACACCGGCCTCGTCTCGCACGACTCCGGCGATCGATTGGCCGGCGACAGCTCCGGGGAGCAGCCCGATCAAGGCGGCGACACGAAGCGGCCAAGTCCGGCGAAGTCCGACCCTGCCGGTCACGATTCGGCAATCGTCACGAGGCTCAGTTGTGGCGTACCCTCGGCGTCGACCCCGGCTACGAGCAGCACGCCCTGGCTGGCTGCGAGCAAGCGCCCATAGAGATCGATTCGAAAGCTCTCCTTGCCAAAGAGGTCGAAGAACCACCACCTCTCCAACCGAGGGTCGAGACTCGGCCTACGAAGCCACACGGAAGCCGAGTCTTGAAGGACAACCGCGTCGAACCGGGCATGGTGCTCGTAGGTCAACCGTGACTTCTGAGCCGCGGCAATCCGGTTGTAGAGATCACTGCCCTTCGGTACGTCGCGTGCCAACTGATCAATCCACTCATCCACATCTTGGTCGGTGACCGCCCGATCCTCAAAGGGGGGCCTGAACACGATCGCGGGTCGATTGTCCGGGATCCTCCAGATCCCGACCCCGGGCTCTCCGCCAACCGCCACCGCAACATGCCTTCCCGAAGCACTGAAGCTGGTCCGTCGACCGAAGGGCACCGAGCTGACCAGAAGCCGCCCGTCCCGTGAGGTCAACGCATACTCGTCACCTGGAAAGCGTATCGGTAGGTCTTCACCGTTGGTCGGGTCGATCAAGATCCAGCTTGGCCGATACGTCCCCTCGGCGAAGGGTTGTTGGTCTCGCCGACCAAGCCAGTATCCACCATCGCCCGCGGCCAGGACCATCCGGGGTCCAGCCCCAGCAGTACTGAGCTCGCGTACGACGCCGTTCGGCAGCAGCCAACTGATCCGTTGGTTGCCACTATCGAAGACGATGGCGGTGTCGGCGGACGTCCACACGGACTCGATCCGAGAGAATTCCCCGGGCCCTTTGCCTCGACGCCCCACTACAGCCTCGACCTCGAGCGCAGGGCCCAGGAATACGACCTCCCCTGCGATACGGTCGACGGCGATAGCACGGCCATCGGGCAAGAACGATGCCGCGTCGAGCCCCACCCAGTCTCGTTCGGACCACGTCGAGGAACGGCTCTCCCACCGTTCTACAGCGTGTCCATTTCCCACAACCACGACCAGAACCGAACCGCCAGAATCGCTGCGGGTCCAGGACAGCGGCTCGGCTGGGGCCGTACGCTCACAGGCGGCGACGCAAGCCCACCCAAGGCTGAGCAGTGCCCACGCCCGCCTCTTGCCGATCACAATCCATCCCCAGCGGCCGCACTCACACGACATCCGTTGCGTTCCGAAGCCAACTTAGTTGGGGTCGGCGGCAGGATCGCAAGAAGCTGCCCGTTCTCGTCAAGGGCGTAAGCTGTCGGCCACCCACTCACACCCGCGGCGGCCCGCTGCTCTTCGTCTGCAAGATGATAGTGCGGGCCCGGGAGCCGGAAACGCTCCATGAAGGCCAACGCGCCAGCGTCGAACGGGTTCACGGAAACCCAACGGACAGGAACCTCTGAGCCCCCAAGGTCGACTGTTTCCTTCTCGGCCCAGGCAGGCCCAATCGCGTCGCAATGGGGACACGATGATTCGAAGAAGACGATGACTGTGCACTCCGTCAGCACGCGTCCAAGCTCGATCGAGCGAGTATTTCCCGGAAGCAGCAACCGAATCTGTCCGAGATCGGCACCGGCGGCTACTGCGCGAATCTCCACAACTGGCGCGTCCGGAACGTATCGGCCGGATACCACGTGTGCCACGAGCAATCCAGTGAGGACAAGGATAAAGGCCGACAGCATCCGATCAACCACTTGTTCCATCATCTGACTCTACGCCTTTGGGTGTAGGCCCGCCGCGTCCGATTGCGTCGGGTGCGTCTCTATCAAGCGAAGCCTGCCCGGGCCGAGACCCGGGGTCGCCAAGAACGGTTACCTATTCGGGATTACACGGCCCTACGCTGCCGCAGTTCTGCTGGAGCTGGTTGCAGTTCGGCTCGTCGTAAGCCTTCTTGCACATACAGTGACCGCCCTGGTTGATGAGTTCGCACTGGCCGTTGTCCCATGGATCGGCCCGTACGCGCTCGGGGCCAGGCGCTAGCGAGTAGAGCCCGCCAAGCGCGAGCAGGATGAAGGATTTTCGAATCAGCTTTCCCATGTTCGCCTCCTCGTGATCAGTGTGGGCAACCTCGTGTCGACCCGGGCAGTCTTCGCATGATCTATGCTGGCGCTCCATCGCCGCCGGTGCACGGACGAATCAGGTTGTTGAGGACGGAATCATGCGTGTTCGCTGTCATGCCCATTCAGACGGTGAGGGCCGAGGTCAGTGATTGGATTTCATCATCCACCTCGTGTACTACTCCTGCATCAAGCTCGCCCAGCTTCCGTCCGAGCACCGTCCTCACGAACCGGCAGACACTGCGGTCAGACGAATAGCCAAGTCGGGCCTCGAGGCTCGATTCGGTCGGCCCGAAAGCGATCACAAACAACGATATCCACCGCGCAGTGGCCAAAGCGCACAGGCGCGGAAGGTCGACTCCCATCGCCCGAGCCTGGCGAGAGAGATGGCCCGCATCCATGCCGAGGCGTCCGGCGAGTCGCCTGACTGAGCGAGGAGGGGGCTCGCCGGCCGCCGAACTTGCCACCCGAAGCAAGAACCTCACCGCCATTGACAGGCCTCCCGGTAGATCCGGTCGCAGTTCCGGCATCGGCAACTGGGGCGAACCCGATAGCCCCATCACGAACGCCCGAAACCGGACCTCTTCCTGGGGCATGGTGAAGACGCCATTGACCGGCCACCGCCGCACGCTCCACAGGTGCACGGGATCGGCCCAACTCAGTAGCAGGACCTGTCGAGCGTCACGGGCGGTCGCCACAACGAACTGCTCGAGGCCCGGCGCCAACAGGTCGTCGACAACGACGAAACAGGCTGGCGTTGACGGAGGGCATTTTTTGACCACCCGACAATCAACGGTGCCGGGAAAGCGGGAGAACGCCTCGGAACTACGGCGAACGAGCCATTCCGGCTCTTCGCC
>JANQNV010000070.1 GCA_028279425.1 Longimicrobiales bacterium
AGTACTTCGTCGACCGTGTCGGCCTCGCGCTCCGTCAGCCCCGATGCGTCGAACTCGATCGAACGAATTCGAACCTTCTCCATCTTCTTCTCGCCCGTATGCACCAGGGTACCCGGCGCCGAACCGGCCGTCTTGACCTGACGGCGAACGAAGCGGCCCATCACGCGGAGGGTCCGAAGGGGATCGACGTTGGGGAGACGGCTCATGGCGAATCGGGGGTCGAAGGTTCGGGCACGCTCGCGAGCGCGTCCTCGAACTGGCGTCGGTAGAGGCGGGTGTACACCGGGCTTCGGTCCAGCAGTTCGGCGTGAGTGCCCTCGTCTTCGATCCGGCCGCCGTCGAGGACCACGATTCGGTCGGCTCGGATCACCGTGCTGAGTCGATGCGCGATGACGAGCGTGGTGCGCCCCTCCATGAGCGTGTCGAGGGCGTCCTGCACCAGGTGCTCGCTCTCGGCGTCCAGGTTGCTCGACGCCTCGTCGAGGATCAGGATGCGGGGTCGCTTCAGGAAGACCCGAGCGATCGCGAGGCGCTGCCGCTGCCCACCGCTAAGCGTGACGCCACGCTCTCCCACCGCTTGATGGTACGCCTGGGGAAACTCGGATACGAACTCATGGGCGTGCGCACGCCGCGCGGCCTCGATGATCTCGTCGTCGGTCGCGTCGGGGTGACCATAGAGCAGATTCTCGCGGATCGTACCGGCAAACAGCATGGGTTCCTGGGGCACCAGCCCGATCTGCGCGCGCAAGTCCCCCGTGGTGACGTCTCGTACGTCGACGCCGTCGATCGTAACCCGGCCCGCTGACACATCGAAGAAGCGCGATACGAGGGCCGCGAGCGTCGTCTTGCCAGCGCCGGAACTCCCCACCAGGGCGACGCGCTCGCCAGGCCGGAGCTCGAGGTCGATGGAGTCGAGCACGAGGGGCTCGTCGGGTCCGTAGCGGAACGAAACGCCCTCGAACCGAATCGACCCCGCCCCGTCGAGCGACAGCCGCCGCGGCGTGGGGGGCACGGGGAGCTCGTTGGGGTGATCCATGAGGTCGAAGATCCGCCGGGCCGCACCGGCGCCTTCCTGTACATTGCCCCAGAACCCCGCCAGGGAGGTGATGGCCCCCGCGATCGTGACGGCGTAGAGCAGGAAAGCCACCAGGGTTCCCGCCGTGAGCTGCCCCGCGAGCACGAGGCGCCCCCCTTCCCACAGGACGGCGACGATGGCTCCGAAGGCCGCGAAGGTGACGGCCCCGATCAGGGCGGCGCGCGCAACCGCCCGCTGCAACCCCTGGTCGCGCGTGACATCGATCTCGTGGGCGAAGGCATCGGCTTCCCACGCCTCGCGAGTGAAGCTCTGCACCGTGCGAATCTGCGTGAACACCTGCTCGGCGCGCGCAACCGCACGAGCGAGCGTGTCCTGAATATCGGTGCTGACGCGGCGCACCCGTCGACCGAAGAACCACCCGACGAAGATCGCGACGGGGATCGCCGTCAACGTGACCGCGGTCAGACGGGGGTTCGTCGCCGTGACCAGGGCGAGGGCCCCGACGAGAAACAGCGTCTGGCGCAGCAACTCGGGGACCCCGAACCGCACCACCTGCTGCAGGACCCCGATGTCGGAGGCGAGCCGCGACGCGAGCTCTCCCACCCGGCGAGCCGCGAAGAAAGCCGGGGACTGCCACACCAGAGCCCGGAAGAGGTCGATGCGCAGGCCGGCGATGACGTGTTCGGAGACCGAAGCCGTCAGGTAGCTCTGCCCGAAGTTGAGCAACCCCTGGAGCGCGAAGAGCGCGAGGAGCCCCAGAGCGATCGCATCGAGGGTGTCGTTCCCGCCCGTCGCGAGAAACGCGGTGTCCAGAAGCGACCGCACCACGAGGGGAAACACCAGGTTGATCGCGCTGGTCAGCGCGATCAGCACGGCGCTGGCGATCAGCTTCCCCCGGTGCGGCCGGAGACGCGGAGCCAGGCGGCGGAGGAAGCTGAGCTGGCGGAGACGGGAAGGCGAGTCGTCGGTCATGACGGGAAGGTGAAACGCGGGCCCGAGCGGGGAGTAACATACCGTCCTCCCATCAACCGAACGAGCTATGCCCCGCCCCGAACTCTACCGTTCCCTCGCCGTGACCGTCGTCTGGACCCTCGCCCTTCTGCTGTTGGGCAGCGTCGTCCACGCCACGGAGTCCTCCCTCGCCTGCCCCGACTGGCCCACCTGCTTCGGGACCATGATGCCCGAGATGGAGGGCGGAGTCTTCTGGGAGCACCTGCACCGCCTGGTGGCCGGTGGTCTCATGCTGATGTTCGGTCTCGCCACCTGGTATGCGCACCGCGACGCCGGAGAGCGGCGCTGGATCTTCCGCGCGGCGATCGCCGGGTGTGTCCTCCTGGTGGTGCAGGCGGTGTTCGGTGGCCTGACGGTCATCTACCTGCTCCCGGACGCGGTGTCCACGACGCACCTGAGTCTCGCCTTCGGGTTCCTGTCTCTGGCGGTGGTCCTCTCGACCGCGGCCTCGCCCCGCCGATGGCACGAGACGCCCCTTCACCCCGAGCACAAACGCATCCTGCGTTCGTGGGGCACGGGGGCGGCCGTCCTCGTGTTCATTCAGAGCGTGGTCGGTGGCGTGGTGCGCCACACCGACTCCGGCATGGCCTGCCCGGATTTCCCGACCTGCCTCGGCCAGTGGGTGCCGCCGATCGAGACGCACTTCGTGGCCGTCCACTTCACGCATCGCATCCTGGCCGTCTTCGCGACGGTGGCGGTGCTGGGGCTCGCGATACGGCTCCTGCGTGCGAAGGCGCCCGGTAGAGTCATGCGTGTGGCCGGCGCTGCCGTCGTCCTCGTCACCCTGCAGTCCACCCTGGGTGTGATCAGCGTCTTCACGATCCTCGCGGTGGTTCCCGTGTCGCTGCATACGCTGGGCGCCGCCGCGCTGCTCGCGGTCCTCGTACACGCCGCAACCCTCGGCTCCCTCGGGCGGGGTGCGCCCGAGACCCGTGAGGCGGACTCCGTCGACCCCGCTATGGCTGGGCCCACCCCTTCGACCTTCTAGTCGTCCATTGGATCCTCAAGCGATCGGCGACTTCCTCGCCCCGGTCAACGCGACGTTGAACGCGACGAGTACAGCATTCCTGCTCGCCGGGTTCGGCTTCATTCGCCAACGCCGCATCGACGCACATCGCAAGGCGATGCTCGGCGCGGTCACGGCATCGGTGCTGTTCCTGGTGTTCTACGTGACCCGTTTCTCGCTCACGGGCACGCACGAATTCGCGGGTACCGGCACCGCGCGCACCGTCTACCTCACCATCCTGTTTTCGCACATGGTGTTGGCGGTCGTCGTCGTTCCGCTGGTGCTACGCCTCCTCTTTCTCGCCTCGAGGGAGCGCTTCTCGGAGCACCGACGGCTCGCCCGCTGGACGTATCCGATCTGGCTCTACGTCTCGGTCACCGGCATCGTGGTCTACGTACTGCTCTACCACGTGTACGGCTACACGTGACCGCCGGCTCCGACGGGTCGGCCGCACGAGACGACCTCGCCGGGACGCTACTGGCCCTCGGAGCCGCCACCCTGTGGGGCACCTCCGGGATTTTTTCGGTGGTCCTCTTTCGAGCCGGGGTCACCCCCCTCGATGTCGCACTCTTCCGCCCTCTCGTCGCGACCGCCGGTCTGGTGGCGTGGAGCCTGGCGTTCCACCGAAGCGCACTCTGGCCGGGACGACGCGACGTCCTCATGCTGTGGGGGGTCGGAGGGGCCGTCACCGCCGCCTTCCAGGTCGGGTACCAGCTCGCGACCGAATCGGTAGGTGTCCCGGCCACGGTCGGCATGCTCTACCTGGGAGCGCCTCTCGTGATGCTCGCGGGCCGACCACTCCTCGGCGAAACGCCCACGCGGCGACAGGTGGGGTTCGGCCTCCTCGCGGTCGTCGGCGTCTGGGGCATCGTGAGCGGTACCCGCGGAGCCGACATCGAGACCAATGCCGCCGGTTTGTGGTGGGGCGCCGTGACGGCGACGGCCTACGCCGGATACACCCTGTTCGGGCGCTGGGGCGGCCGCCGCTGGCCGGCCTTCACCACGGTCATGCATTGCTACCTCGGGGCCACGCTGTATCTGGCGGTCGCGCTGCCGCTGCTCGGCCCCGTCTCGTGGCCGCAGACGCCCCGACTGCAGGGCATCCTGTTCGTCTACGGCTTGGCGACCGTCTCGATCGCCGTACTCCTCTTCTACGAGGCGCTGCGCCGGGTACCGGCCTCCCGAGTCGCGGTCGTCGGCACGGCAGAGCCCGTCGTCGCGGCCCTGCTCGCCGCCATTGTGCTCGAACAGACGCTCACCCCGACCGGCGTCGGCGGGCTCATCGTCGTGGTCGTCGGTGTCGTGGGCGCGTCGACCGGAATCAGGCGCCGGGCAAAACCATCGTAACGACGGCGCCACCCTCGGCGTGGTTGCCCACCTCGAGGTGGCCCCCGAACCCTTCGATCACCTTGCGCGCGAAGGGAAGCCCGAGACCGAGGGCGCCGGGACGCGTGGTGTAGAAGAGATCGCGGGCCCTTTCGAGAGCTTCGTCCGTGAACCCGGGCCCACGATCGCGGATCGTCACGCGCGCGTCGTCGCCCTGGGCCTCGACGGTGACATCGACCGTCTCGCCCTCGCCGAAGTGTCCGGCGTTGTGGAGCAGGAGATACACCGCGTCGAGAAAGCTCGACTTGTGGATGTGGGCCCGCACCGGAGTGGCCGGCGCCATGAACCGCACCGCGGTCTCCCAATCGACGATGAATTCGCGCGTCACCTGCTGGAGCAGCGAGACGAGGTTGTGCGTCTCGTCGGGCGTGAGAGGCTCCCGCAAGAAGAACTCGAGATCCTGGAGACCTCCGAGCGCTCGGTCGATGCCCTCGCGTAGAAGCTCGTTGTCGCCGTCCCGGACCGCCTTGAGCGGTTCTTCCACCGCTCCCTGCAGGAACGCAGCGATGCGTCCAAGGGCCTGCTTCAGCGCCTCCTCCCGAGGAGCGTCCTTCGGCGTCCAGCCCGCTTCGACCGCCCCGCGCAGGCGTGTGACCGCAGGGGGCTCGCCCACGGGCGCGGCCCCCGATTCCCCCTGCCGAAGCTCGCCTTCGAGGCGATCCAGCGCGGGCTGATAGGGATCGGGTGAAGGCGGGGTCTCGCGGCGCGCCGCGAGGGCCCATCCCACGCCAAAGGCGACCAGGGCAATCAATGCGGCGACGAAGACGGGGACCGTCATGGCGTCTCGTGCTGGGGATTCGGGGGACGGGAACCGGATCTTGATGACGTGAGGGCCCTCGTGCAATACGTTGCCCGTCGTTTCACACACCCACACGTCCACACCGACCGGAATCTGCAGTGCCCTTCGATCGTTCGGCCCTCGAAGCCGTGCTCGCCGCCAGCTCCGACCCCGACAACCCCGACCTGGATGCGATTCATCGCATCGTGCGCGACACCACGCGGATCGCCGTCGTCGGAATCTCGCGCGATCCGGCCAAGGTGGCGCGCCGGATCCCATCGTATCTGGCGGCGAAGGGCGCCGACATCATTCCGGTCAACCCCAACGCGCAGAGAATCCTGGGGCGCACCGCATTCGACCACCTGGACGAGGTCACCGATCCGGTCGACATGGTCCTGGTCTTCCGCCCGTCGGCCGACGCGGGCGAGGTGATCCGCGCCGCGGCACGGCGACCCGAAGAGCCCTACGTGTGGCTTCAGGAGGGAATCCGGGACGACGAGGCGGCGAAGGAGGCCCGTGCCCGGGGACGCACGGTCGTGCAGGACCTGTGCATCTATCGCGTCCATCGGGCCTTCGGCGACACCCTACGCCGCGCCGAGGAGCGCGGGGGAAGCCCGGTCTAAGCGCCGTCCAGCGCCTCGCGAACCATCGCGGCGTGGCCCCGCGCCTTGACCTTCCGCCACACGTGCGATAACCGACCCTCCGCGTCGACGACGAAGGTGCTGCGCTCGATGCCCATGTACTTCTTCCCGTACATGGACTTCTCCTTCCACACTCCGTACGCCTCGGCCGCCGCGCGTTCGGTGTCGGCCAGGAGCGGGAAGTTGAGATCGTACTTCCGCTTGAACTTCACGTGGGACTCGACCGAATCCGGCGAGACCCCCACCACGTCGACGCCGAGACGCGCGAACTCCGGGAGGTCGTCTCTCAGCTCACAGGCCTGCGCGGTGCACCCCGAGGTGTCGTCCTTGGGGTAGAAATACAGAACGAGGGTTCGCCCCGCGAAGTCCGCGAGCGACACGATCGAACCGTCGTCGGCGGCAAGCTGAAAATCGGGTGCGAGATCGCCTTGCGAAATCATGTCATCATCCCGTTTCGAGTTCCGGGCCCATGAGGCCCAGGGCCGAGGCATCGACGGCGCTGTCGCGCGGACGCTCGCGCACGAGAGCGTCGGCCGTCGCCGTCCACCTACAGTAGTCGTCGCCTCGGGACTGGCATTGCGCATGGATCACCTGTGCTCCGTCGCCGACCACCGACGTCAGCACCGCCTGGCACAGACCCGTGACGAACGCGCACGCGTCACCACCCGGGTCGCTCCGAATGAACAGTAGATCGCGGCCCTCCAGCGCGAAGGGTTCGTTGGCCGCGAACGTTCCGATCTGGCGACCGAAGAGTTGCCGGAGGCGCCGGCCGGTCCGGCGACGAGCCAGGCGGAACGCAACCTTGGGTGGCAGCGCGCGCGCGATGCGACCAGGGCCGGTGCTACCCGTCCCCGCCAACAGCTCGCCGGCGGATCGAAACACCTCTTCGGAGTCCGGGCGCCGGAGCACGAGCCGCATGAGGTCGATCATTTCCGTGTCCGTCATCTTGCGGCGCTTCTTCACCGCCTCACGGTACTGACGGATTTGGCGGTCGACGACGTCACTGAGACCGAGTCGACGGGGCATCGTCACCGAGGGGTCCTCGTCCTTCAGGATCTCGTCGGGAAGATCCTGGGCCCGGATCACCTCGAGGAGGGTGAGGCCGAAGACCGCCGCGACACGGCGTGAGGACGGATCCGGTGAGCGCAATGGACCAAGAGCGGCGAGTGGAAGTGAACGTTCGCTAATGTCGCGTCGCCGGCTCGATATTTCAAAGACGCCCCGCCCGGTGCATGCCGAGTTGCCGGACTCGACGGACCCATCGACCTTTCGTGGTATGCGACGCTATTCCGCTTTCGATCCTCCCGAGTACCTCGACTGGACGGCCGATCCCGAGCTCGTTGCCGCCTTTCGACGTACCCTCCAGAACGACGTCGATCGCCGGGCCCTGACCGACGCGCTCGATCGCGGCGACTGGCTGAGTCTATACCGCGATCTTCTGCGCACGCGCCTGCACGATATCGGCCTCAAGCGTTGGGTGAAGACCGGCGTCATTTCGAAGGCCTGGCTGGGTACCGGCGAGGAGGCGGTGACGGTCGGTGCCGTTGCGGCCCTCGACCCGAGTCGCGACGTCGTCTGCCCGATGATCCGGAATGCCGGGTCACTCCACATGATGGGCGTCCCACTGCCGGATCTCTTCCGCGGGTATCTGGCAACGCCGGACTCGCTCTCGCGCGGGCGCGACCTCCACATCGGTGACCTTGGGCGAAACGTCCTGCAACCCGTCAGCCACATGGGCACCAACGCCCAGGTGATGGCTGGGGTCGCCCTCGCCTTCAAGAGCCGGGGCGAGCCGCGCGTGGCCCTCACCTTCGTCGGCGACGGCGCCACCAAAACCGCCGCCTTCCACGAGGGCGTCAACCTCGCCGCCGTGCTCGGCCTACCCGTGGTCTTCGTCATCCAGGACAACCAGGTGGCGCTGGGAACGCGGAGTGAACAACACGGCGCCGGACGTTGTGCCGACTGGGCGGAGGCCTACGGAATCGCCTCGTGGCTCGCCGAAGGCAATCACGTGCTCGACATGTACGCGGCGACCCGACTCGCGGCCGATCGATGCCGTTCCGGCGAAGGGCCCGCCATCGTCGTGGCCGAGACCTTCCGGATGGGGGGGCACGCTACCCACGACGAACGCGAGGCCCGCGAGACGTTTTCACCCGCCCTGTTCGAAGCCTGGGGGCGCCGAGACCCCATCGGCCTGTTCGAGGCTTTCCTCCTCGAAGAGGGCGTCGAGGCGACCGCACTCGGACAAGTCGAGTCGGAGGTGACCGCCGAGATGGACCGCGCCGCCGACGAAGCCCTCCGATCTCGCAAAATCGTGACTTCGCCCGAATCGGCTCAATATGACGGTTTTACCACCGGAGACACCCTGATCGGCTTGAAAAAACGACCAATATGACCCGATGAGCGCTTTTGGGGCGCTTGGCCCCTTGCGCTCCCTCGCGGGGGACACCATACTGGGGGTGTCCTTGATGAGAATTATTCCTGTTAACGACCCGCGAGCTCTCGGATATGCTTCAACCCACTGCGCCGTCTCGGTCGACCGCATCCCGACCCCTTTCGGAGTTGACCGACGAAGAGCTGGTCACCGCCCACCTCGAGGGTCGAGATGGGGCTTTTCAGGCACTCTACGATCGATATCGGGACCGACTGGTCCACTTCATCACGAGGAAGACGGGAGACGGCGACCGCGCTCAGGACCTCGTTCAGGAGGCGTTCATTCGCGTGACGCGACACCTGCACCGGTTCGACACGTCGAAGAAGTTTTCGACCTGGGTGTACACCATTGCCAGCAATCTGTCGAAGAACGAGCTCCGCAACCGCTCACGCAGTCCGCTGGTGCTCTTCCAGAAACTCACGAACAATTGGGACGACGATCATCGCCCCCTGCAGTTCGAGGATTTCTCGTTCCGTCCGGATGATCTCTATCACAAGCGCCATCTTCGCCGCCTGGTGGAAGAGACCGTGGCCGAACTGCCCGAGCACCATCAGTTGGTCTTCCGGCTTCGTGAGATCGAGGGAAAGAGCTACGAGGAGATCGCCGAATTGACCGGTGTCAATCTTGGAACCGTGAAGAGCCGGCTGCACCGCGCCCGGAACTCGTTCGCACAACGTATCGAGCCGCTGATCAACTAGGCTCGGCAGACCTCGGTCGACGTCTACAGGCGGCGTGCCCTCGGGGGTACGCCGCCTTTGTCGTCCCTTCGACGTGGTACCGCGTCGGACCATCGACTACCTTCACGTCTTCGCCCTCCACACTCCCACTGCCGAGCCTGAGCGAACCGTGTTCGAGGATCTTCGCCGCGCCTTCCGAGAGGCGGTCGACAACTTCCAGAAGGAACTGAATCGAGGAGACGTCCCAGGCACGGTCGACCGACTGCTGTCGGGGATGGTGTCGGAGGTGACCGACGCGAAGGCCCGACTCGCCGAGCTCGAGGACCAGGAACAGAAGACCCGGGCGGAGATCCAGCGCGAGACCGTGGAGATCGAAACCTGCGACCGCCGCGAAGCCCTCGCCCTGAAGATCGACGACCAGGAAACCGCCCGGCTCGCGCGGGAATACGGAGACCGCCACCGGCGCCGCAAGGAGGTCCTCGAAGCCAAGGCGACCGCCCTTCTTCAGGAAATCGAGCTCCGGCGAGGCGAGGTCGACGAGATGCTCGACAAGGTCAAGGAGGCCCGCGCGCGACGGGACTCCCTCACCGCCGAGGCCGGCCGAGGCAGCGCCCGAGACACGATCGGTGAAGCCGACGATCTCTTTGCTCAACTCGATCGCATGGCCGAGCGGATCGGCGATACGAGCGCCGAGGCCGAAGCCGCCCGCGAGCTCGACGACTTCGACCTCCGCATCGACCCCGACACCCCGACCCGACGCCCCGACGTCGACTTCGATGCGGCCCTTGCGGAACTCAAGAGGCGCATGGGGAAATCAGACTGACGACTCTGGTCGTCCGCAACGCGAGACCCTAGATTGGGCCTCTTTCGTCACCGAATCGAAGCGAGCATTGAGCGATGGAAAACTGGATTGGCATCGGGATCTGGATCGTCATGGGAGCCGCAATCGGCTTGGCGATGAAGGGGCTCGTCAAACTGCCGAACGAAACCTCGGGTCACTCCATGATCCTGGCGGTGCTCGGTGCCTTCGGTGCGGTGATCGGCGGCATGCTCGGCGTTGGTATCTTCGAGTTCGACGATCCTCTGGCCCTGTCGCTGGGCGGCATGGTGAGCGCCGCCGTCTTCGCCGCGTTCATCGGCTGGACGTACCGCTGGGGTGTGAAGGGCCTGATCTAGACAGGCGAAGCGCGCGCGGGATCGCGCGACTCCGCCTCCAGAGACGAGTGACGCCGGCGCGGGTCTAGGACCCGGCCGGCGTCGTTCGTTCCAGCCCGTACGCGAAGCGAAGCTTCTCGTGGGCATATGTACTGCGCGAGGGTGACCAGCCCTCACCGACCGGTTCAGCGCCGGCCGTCGCGTACGTTGCAGAGCGTGCTAACCCATCCACCCAACCACCGCCCTGCACTTGTTCAGATGCCGATCCGCTGAAAAGCGTTGCGTCACGAACATCTGATTATCCTTACGCGCGATCGCGGAAAGGGTTTCACCTCGAAGCCGAGGACCTGTCGCGAGGCGGGTCGGATCGCCAGCTTGAGCGGCGTACGCCCCCGACTTCTTCAACCCCGTGAGGCCATGCCCGACGCCCTCGAATACGCTCGATCCCACGCCGATCGATTCCGGGACGAACTCTTCGACTTCCTTCGAATTCCGTCGGTCAGCGCCAAGTCGGAGCACAATGACGACACGGCAGAGGCGGCCCGGTGGTTGGCCGGACAGATGAGCGCGGCGGGCCTCGAAAGCGAAGTGCTCGCAACGCCCGGACACCCCGTGGTGCTCGGCGAATGGCGGGGGGCTGGCGACGATGCGCCGACCATCCTCATCTACGGCCACTACGACGTGCAGCCGGCCGAACCTCTCGACCTGTGGGCGTCGCCTCCCTTCGAGCCCACGATTCGCGAGGGTCGCATCTACGCGCGCGGGTCGGCCGACGACAAGGGCCAACTGCACATGCACGTCAAGGCGCTCGAGTGCTGGTTGTCGGGCGCGGGGACCCTCCCGGTGAATGTGATCGTGGTGGCCGAAGGTGAGGAGGAGGTGGGCTCGCCCAACCTCCTGCCCTTCGTGGAGCAGATGCGCGAGAGACTCGCGTGCGACGCCGTCGTGATCTCGGACTCGGCGATGTTCGACGAGGGACTCCCCTCGCTCCTCTTCTCGCTGCGAGGGCTCGCCTACCTGGAGGTGCACGCCCGCGCGGCCAGCGGCGACCTGCACTCGGGAGCCTACGGCGGTGCCGTCGGCAACCCCGCCATGGCGCTCGCCCGGATGCTCGCGACTCTCCATGACGAGCACGGGCACGTCGCGATCCCGGGCTTCTACGATCACGTGCTGGAGTGGGACGAAGCCACGCGTGCTTCGATTCGTGCCCTCCCCTTCGACGAAGCGAAGTTCCGCGATACGGTCGGCGCTCCCGCCCTGGTCGGCGAATCCGGCTACTCTACGCTGGAGCGCCTCTGGATCCGTCCCACCTGCGAGGTGAACGGCCTACTGTCGGGCTACACGGGAGAGGGAGCCAAGACCGTCTTGCCGGCCGAAGCCATGGCCAAGGTGAGCTTCCGGCTCGTGCCCGATCAGGATCCCCGACGCGTGGCCCGGTTGCTCGAGGCTCACCTGCGGGAGGTTCGTCCAGAGGGAATCGAGATCGAGGTCGTCGAGCTCCACGGCGGAAACCCCTGGCGAGCCGACCCGTCGGGCCCGATGTTCGAGGCGGCAGGGCGCGCCCTGGAGAACGCCTTCGGCGCTGCGCCGGTCCTCGTGGGTGAAGGTGGCTCGATCCCCATCGTCGGTGACTTCGAGCGAGTACTCGAGGTACCCGCCCTTCTCGTCGGCTTCGCGCTGCCGGGGTGCAACATGCACGCTCCGAACGAGTGGTTCACGGTCGACAACTACGACCGCGGTATCGGCGCCCTCATCCGCCTGTACGAAGAGCTCGCCACCTCACTGCGGTAGGCTGCCCAGCGGCGCTCAGCGGCAGATGGACGGATGCCGTTGGCAGTAGGCGCCCTCGGCGAGAAGCGCGTGAACGATCGCGCGACCGAGGGCGTCCGCGGCGGCGGCGTAGAGCGCTTGAAGCTCGCCCACCTCGAGTGAGGGCGCCGCAGCACCGGTCGACAGGGCGAAGACCGCGTCTCCGTCGCGGAGGTTGTGCACCGGTCGGATGGACCGGGCCAGGCCGCTGTTCGAGACCTTCGCCATCCTCTGCGCCTGCGTCTGCGTGAGGGGGGCGTCGGTGGCGACGACCGCGATCGTCGTGTTGAACGGTGCCTCCGGGACGTCGGCGCCCGCAGCCTCGCTCGGTTCGCAGCCCTCCGCCACTCGTTCGGCCAGCCCGAACTCGCCGTCGAGCTCCAGAAACGCTCCGTAGGGGAGACAGCTCCTGGGATCGACCGGCGAGCCCGCCGGGTTCAGAGCGACGATCGCGCCCACGGTGAAGCCGTTCGCAAGGACGACGCTCGCGGATCCGAGCCCCAAGCGAGCTCCGGTGCCCGCCCCGACACGCCCCATGACGACCGGGTCGGCCGTAGCCGCCCCAGCCGCGGCATAGCCGAAGTCGGCATCGGGGCGTTTCGCGAAATCGCCTCCGCGTCCCAGGTCGAAGAGAATCGCGGCGGGTACGATGGGGACGACACCCCCGCCGACAGGGAAGCCGCGTCCCCTCTCCTCGAGCCAGCGCATCACACCGGTCGCCGCCTCGAGGCCGAAGGCGCTCCCGCCGCTCAGAACCACCGCGTGGGCCTGCGTGACGAGTCCCCCCGGCGCCAGCAGATCCGTCTCGCGGGTGCCCGGAGCACCCCCCTGTACATCGACGGCGGCGGTCGCCCCGGGACCGGTGAGGACGACGGTGGTACCGGTGAGGTAGCCCCCACCCACCCGAGTCTCGTGCCCGACCTCGATTCCTGCGACATCTGTGATTGTGTTCGACGGGCCAGGGAGCTGGGCCAGCGCCGCGGCGGGTAGGACCGCTGCGGACCCGGCCAGGGCAGACCAGGCGAAGCGGGTGAGGGTGCTGCGCGGGAGTGGGATCACGATGCAGTTCCGAGGGCGTAGGGCGATCCGGTCAAGCCGACCGCAGGCGCGCCGCGCCATGGCCGGCGACCAGGATCCCGGTCGCCGTACCTACACCAAAAAAGGTCGAAGGGATCGCGCCGACCCCTCCCCCGGACAGATGGGTGACGAGACCGACGGCACCGCCCAGCAGAATCGCGGAAAAGACCGCTCGACCGTCGATCCTCGCCCAGAACACGGCGGCATAGACGGGAATCAGGAAGGCGCTCGTGAGCACGACCGCTCGGAAGCCGTACAGGGCGTAGATCGTGGCCGGCGGGTTTACGGCGGCCGCCGTGGCCGTCAGCCCCAGCACGACGGTCGCGATCCTCGACACCCGCATCAAGGCGTGGTCGTCGGCCTCGGGTCGCCACCAGCTGTACATGTCTCGCGCGACCGTCATCCCCGAGGCGTGCAGCCGCGTGTCGGTCGTGGAGAGGATCGCGCTCATGACCGCGAGGATGATGACGACACCTACCCCCGTCGGAACATACTGGGTGATCAGCGTCGGAAAGGCGGCATCGGCCGGTTCCACGGTGAGACCATTCGTCACGAGGGCGACCGTGGTCGCACCCCCCAGGAGGATCAGGATCGAATAGAACACCGACAACACGACGCCGGCCGCCGCCACGTGGATCTTCGCGGTACGGACGTCGCGCGTGGCCGCGATCCGGATCAACATGTCCTGCTCGGTGAGGATCGTGCCGAAGAAGGCGACGAAGGCACCCCCGATTCCGAACCAGGTGTAGCTCCCGCCATGGGTCGGGCTGACTCGAGCAGGGTCGAGTGCGGCGAGCTGTTCGTGGATCGAGGTCAGCCCCCCCTGATCGACGAGCATGAACGCGAACGCGGCGATCACCGCCGCAACCATCAGGACCCCCTGCAGCAGGTCGGTCCAGGCCACGCTCACGAGCCCACCCAGGACCGTGTAGACCACGAAGACCCCGCCGATGACCCACACCATCTGCTGATAGGGCACGCCCGTGATGGCCGTGATGAGGAGGCCGGCGCCGAACAGCTGCATCACGAGATAGAGCCATCCGCTGAGCAGCAGAATGGCCCCCGCCAGGGGACGCGAGGCTTCGACCCCGGTCGCACGCGCCACCAGATCGGGCATCGTGAGGACGTTCAGCGCCCGGACCCGGCCCACCACGAGGTACAACGCGGCCAGCCCCAGCATGAGCCCGAAGACGGTGTGCGTCATCAGGGCGTACCCCTCGCCGTACACCTGCCCCACGAACCCGAGCACGCTGACCGCACTCACGAAGTTCGCGATGAGCGACCAGGTGGCGAGGCCCGGCCCCATATCCTGTCCGAACACCCAGAAGTCCATCACGCTCTTGGTACGTCGAAACGCCCACAGGCCGATCGCCAACACCACCGCGAGATAGCCGACGAAGGCGGCGAGGTAGTACGGGTTGACCTCAGACATCCCGGTCGCCGGAGCCGTGCGGCGAGGCACCCTCGTCTCCCCCAGCCGCGACCTCACCTGGCAGCGGGAGGGGAGGCCGCTCTTCGACCGGGTTCGCGAGGACGACGTGCCACACGAGGTAGTGGACGGCGCCCAGCGATCCCGCGACGACCGTCGCAATGAACACCCACGTCATGCCCGCAGGGAGGCCGAACACGCTCACGCCGCGTCGATCCGGGACCAGGAATGGTGTCGAGGCCGGAGGGGGGGCCTCATGGGGCGCGCCACACCTTCAGCCCCCACCCACCATGGCCGCAGCCCGCAGCAGCGCTCGAGCCTTGTTGAGGGTTTCCTCGTATTCCGCCGACGCCGCCGAATCGGCGACGATCCCCGCCCCGGCCTGCACGTAGGCACGGCCATCCTTGACCAGGACCGTTCGGATCGTGATCGCCGTATCCATGCGCCGGCCGCCGAACCCGAAGTGGCCCACCGAGCCCGCGTAGACGCCGCGGCGCACCGGCTCGAGCTCGTCGATGATCTCCATTGCCCGGATCTTCGGCGCACCCGACACGGTGCCGGCGGGGAAGCAGGCTCGGAAAACGTCCACGGCAGAACGCTCGTCGGCCAGCAGGCCCTCGACCTGACTCACGAGGTGCATGACATGCGAATACCGTTCGACGACCATCAGGTCGGGCACGGTCACCGTCCCGTACCGAGCCACGCGGCCGACGTCGTTGCGACCGAGGTCGACCAACATCCGATGTTCGGCGAGCTCCTTCTCGTCGGCGGCCAGCTCGGCCGCGAGCGACCGGTCCTCGTCGGGTGTTCTCCCGCGCGGCCGCGTGCCCGCGATCGGGCGCACGGTCACCACGCCGTCTTCGAGACGGACGAGCACCTCGGGCGAGCTACCGACGAGGGTGACGCCGTCGAGCTCCAGAAAGTAGAGATAGGGCGACGGGTTGAGTGTGCGAACGGCCCGATAGAGGTCGAAGGGCGACGCCTGGAGCTCCATGCCGAGGCGCTGGCTGAGCACGACCTGAAAGGCGTCGCCCGCGCGGATGTAGTCCCGAATACGCTCGACACCAGCCTCGAACTCGGCCCTCGGCGTCGCGCTCGAAAACGGGGGGTCGTGGTCGGGCTCCTCGCCCAGCGCCAGGGGAGCGGGCGCCTCGGAATCCACGAGCTCGCGGGCCACGGAGTCGATTCGGGCCCGGGCATGGTCGTAGCGCGCCAGGAGGGTCGCCTCGGTATCCTCCGGGTCGACCGGCACCGACGCGATGGCCATCGCCCGCCCTCGCAGGTTGTCGATCGCCAGGACGACATCGGTGAACATGAAGAGACCATCCGGCACGCCGAGGTCGTCGTTCGGGGCATGCGGTAGCGACTCGATCTGGCGGACCACGTCGTACGAGAAGTACCCTACCGCGCCGCCCCAGAAGCGCGGCAACCCCGGAACTTCGGCGGGCCGTCGAGCCTGGAGACGCCGATCGAGGTCGTCGAGAGGGTCGTCGCACTCCACATCGACCCATCCATCGCTCGGGGTCCACCAACCGACGATGCCGTCGCGCAGCCTCCACGCGCCGCTCGGCCGAGTTCCCACGAACGAGTAGCGAGCCCATTGTTCTCCTCCTACGACCGACTCGAGCAGGAAGCCGAATGGGGGCCGGGCGAGCTTGTGATACGCCGTGACCGCGGTATCGGTGTCGAAGAGGAACTCCCGCCACACCGGAACGAGGCCGGGTTCGTCTCCGAGCGATTCCGCAAACCCCTTGAATTCGTCGAACGATGGACGGAAGCGCATGATTCCAGAGCCGGAGGGCATCGGACCACCCCGGAGGCCGGCCCATGAGTGAGGGAATGTCCCGAGGCTCGGGATCAAGGTCAACCGAGGTCGTGACGTGGGTGGCTGTCGACACGGGGGGCACCTTCACCGACGTCGTTGCGTGGCGCGAGGGGGCCTGGAAGACGATCAAGGTCCCGTCCACGCCGGACGATCCGTCGCAGGCCATCCTCCAGGGCCTGCGCGAGGTGACCGACCTCGACGAAGCCACCGTGCTTCTCCACGGCTCGACGGTGGCCACCAATGCGATCCTCGAACGAAAAGGCGCGGCCGTCGCCCTCGTGACGAATCGGGGCTTCGAAGACGTGCTCGAGATCGGCCGGCAGAACCGTCCCCAGCTGTACGCTCTGGTCGGCCGGCGGCCTGCTGCACTCGTACCACCGGCGCGCCGGTTCGGAATCGGCGGCCGCCTGGACGAACAGGGCCGTGAACTCGAACCACTGGACCCCGAGGAACTCGCCGCGCTTTCGACCCGGCTCATCGAGTGCGGGGCCGAGGCCGTGGCGATCTGCCTCCTGCACGGGTACGCCGACCCGGTCCACGAAACCACCGTGGCCGATGCGCTCGCGCCCCTCGGGCTCCCGCTCTCGGTGTCGTCGGCCCTCCTCCCCGAGTATCGCGAGTACGAACGCACGTCGACGACCGTTGTCAACGCCTATGTCGCGCCTACGATGGGGCGATACCTGAGGCAGCTGGAGCGCGACTCGGGCGCGCGATCCCTCACCGTCATGGGCTCGAACGGTGGCACACTGTCGGTCGACCGCGCCGTTCGAGAGCCCGCCCACACCGTGCTCTCCGGGCCGGCCGGGGGCGTGGTCGGAGCCCTGGCCTGGGGCCGTCGGGCCGGATTTCCCCACGTCCTCACCTTCGACATGGGCGGGACGTCGACCGACGTGTCGCTCTGCCCCGGGCGTCCCCTGCACACCCGCGAGTTCGCGATCGACGGCCGACCGGTCGCGCTGCCGTTTCTGGACATCCATACGGTCGGCGCCGGCGGCGGGTCGCTGGCCAGAGTCGACCCCGGCGGCGCGCTACGTGTGGGCCCCGAGAGCGCCGGCGCCGTACCCGGGCCGATCTGCTACGGCCGCGGTGGGACCCAGGTGACCGTGACCGATGCACACGTCTGGTTGGGCAGACTCCCCGCGCGTGCGTTCCTCGGCGGCGAGGGACGCCTGGATCGATCCGCCATCGAAGGTCCGCTCTCCGCCCTCGCCGAATCGCTCGGGGCCAGCCTGGAGGAGGCGGCCGAAGGGGTCCTCGCGGTGGCCGATGCAGCCATGGAGCGGGCGCTCCGGGTCATCTCGGTGGAGCGTGGACACGATCCCGCCGGCTTCGCGCTCGTGGCCTTCGGCGGCGCGGGCGCGCTGCACGCGGCCCAACTCGCGGGTCGCCTGGGATGCGCGGGCGTCCTCGTGCCTCCGGGGCCGGGGCTTCTCTCGGCCTACGGGATCCTGACGGCGCCACCGACGCGCGAAGTCACACGAACCCTTCTGAGCAGTACCGCCGACCCCGACGCGCTCCCCATGATCGGCGACGCACTGCGGTCGGTCGGCGACACCGCCCTCGAGGCGATCCACGCGGAGGGCATGGACGCCGAAGGGATCGATGTGACGCTCCACGTCGACGCTCGGTACCGGGGGCAAAGCTTCGAGCTGCGCGTACCCGCCGACACGGCCGATCACGCCTGGGTCGAACGCTTCCACGCGGCCCACGAGCGCCGATACGGCTACCGGCGCGACGACGCCCCCGTCGAGGTCGTGACCGTGCGGGCGACCGCGACGTCGCCGGCACCACCCATCGAACCCCAGCCGCTCGCGCCGGCGTCAAAGGATCCGCCTACGGAGTCGTACGACGTCTGGCACGAGGGCGCGCTCCACACCGCGGTCGGCGTCTGGCGAGCCGACCTCGGGGCAGAGGCACGCCTCGAGGGGCCGGCGGTGATGCTCGACTACTCCGCCACCACCTGGATCCCCCCCCGATGGGTGCTGCGCATGGATCGATGGGGCGTGGCGCATCTGACACCTGCGCCACCCTTCTAGAAGGGTCGACGCCGCGCGACTATCTTGTCAGGTCTATGAGCGAGCGAACGAAAGCCCACCGCGAAGCGCCGTCCGAGCCCCACCGCGACGGAGACGTCGATCCGCGCCCACCCTACCTCTGGGCGGCGGTGGCGGGGGTGGGCGTGTTCCTTCTGTACGCGATCACACTCGCGCCGACCACCGCGTTCTGGGATACCAGCGAATACATCGCCACCGGGCACATCATGGGAATCCCGCATCCGCCCGGGAACCCGTTGTTCGTCGTTCTCGCGCGCGCATGGTCGATCCTCCTGGAGCCCACCGGCCTTTCGGTCGCCGTCCGGATCAACCTCTTCAGCGCCTTCATGGGTGCATCGGCCCACGCGCTCTGGTTTCTCGTTCTTCACCATGTGCTGCGGAGCTTCTCCGCCGACCGGGTGTTCCGCCTCGTGGGCGCCGGCACGGCCATCCTCGTCAGTGCTACGGCGTTCACGGTCTGGAATCAGTCCAACGTCAACGAAAAGGTCTACACGGTCTCGCTCCTGACCATCGCGCTCCTCAGCTGGCTGGTGGTGCGCTGGCAGGAGAACCTCGGCAAGGGCAAGGACGACAACCTTCTCGTGCTGATCGCCTTCGTCCTGGCGTTGAGTGTGGGCAACCACCTCATGGCGTTCCTAGCCGCCCCGGCCATCGCCGTCTTCATCTTCCGCATTCGGCCACAGGTTCTGCTCAACTGGAAGCTGATCCCGCCGATGGTCGTCGCCGTTCTCGTCGGCCTGTCGATCCACCTCTTCCTGCCCCTGCGCGCCAACCTCGATCCGGTGATCAACGAGGCGGCGCCCGAATGCGCGTCGCTCCCCAGTGCGCTCACCTCCATCGCGACCTACGGGAATGCCGGTTGCGAGCCCCTCAACGCGGCTCTCAAGCGCGAACAGTACGACAAGCCCCCGCTGAACCCGCGGCAGGCACCACTCCACTCCCAGGTTCTCAACTACCTGCAGTACTTCGATTGGCAGTGGGCGAGATCGGTCGAGGGAGAGGAGTCGCTCCTGCCCCCCCTCCGCGTGCTGTTCACCATGCTGTTCACCGGACTCGGCGTGTGGGGCGCCATGGAGCACCACAAGCGCGACCGGGCCACATTCTGGTACATGGCGGTGTTGCTCGCGACGCTGTCGGCTGGGCTGGTCTACTACCTCAACTTCAAGTACGGGTACTCGATCCCCGACCCGTTCAACGACTACTCGCTTCACGAGGTGCGTGAACGCGACTACTTCTTCATCGCGTCGTTCTCGCTATGGGGGCTGTGGGCCGGTCTGGGGATCGTAACCATCTGGAACACCCTCGCCGAGCGCATGAACGGACTCTCCCGCGGCGCGCCGGTGCTCGGCCTCGCCCTGATCCCGCTCGTGCTGAACTGGCCGTGGGCGACGCGGTCGTACGATTACGCGGCACGGGACTGGGCGTACAACCTGCTGATGTCGGTCGAGCCCTACGGAGTGCTCTTCACGAACGGCGACAACGACACCTTCCCCCTTTGGTACCTGCAGGAAGTCGAGGGCATCCGCCGCGACATCACGGTGATCGTGACCTCGTACCTGAACACGGCGTGGTACGCGAAGCAGCTCCAGACGTTGACCCAGCCTTGCACGGACGGAAGGGACTGGACCGACGACCCGACGCTGATCATCTGCCAACGGGCCTACACGGGCGAAAACACGGAGGCGGTGTATACCGACGATCCCGCCTCGGTCGAGGCGAACGGCAAGGTCGCCATCGCGCTGGACCGCCTCCAGGCCCCCACGCGCGGCATCTTCCCCGCCGACTTCGACGACGCCACGATCGAGCAAATCGGCGGCAGCTACTTCCAGCTCGACCGCGCGCGCCAGTTTTCGTTCGGCAACATCTCGACGGTGCTCCCCGAGGGCGCCGTGCTGTACCCCTGGCATCAGTACACCCTCGGCATATTGAGCACGGCGCTCGGTGACCGCCCCATCTACTTCGCGAGCAGCGGAAACGCCGCGGAGTCGCTGGGCCTCGACGCCTTCCTCGTGCGCCACGGGCTGGCCTTCAAGCTGCACAACGGTCGCCTTCTCGACGAGCGACCCGAGGGTGTCGTGCCGATGCCCGCATCGTCGCCACTCACTGCGGTCACCGGCCCGTGGGTCGACCTTCCGCGCACCGAACGGCTCGCCGATCAGGTCTTCATCCACCGCGGTGATCTCCCGAACTGGGACCACTGGCCGGACATCGCCACGCTCGGCATCCCCAACTACTACGCCTGGGTCTACTACTCGCTGGCGCAGGCGGTGCTGACCGAGCAGGGCGACTCGACGCGCATGGAGCAGCTCCGGGACCGGGGTGAACTCTGGTCCGACCTGGGCTCCTGACCCGGACGTCAGTCTTGCGCGGCTCGCTCCAGGGCGAGTCGAGCGACGACCAGATCCTGCACCGCGTTCCCCACCGACTTGAACACGGTGACCTGATCCGGCCCCACCCGTCCCGCGCGAATGCCGGACACGACCTCGCCGAGTTCGACGAGATCGCCTTCGACCAGCGCACCGGCCTCGAGCGCCGCGGCGACCTCTCCCGATTCGGCCAGCGCCGCCTCGCGCTGGTCGACGACCACGAGGGCGGCCCGACCCATCAGTTCGACCGGCAACTCCGACATGTCGGTCCGGTAGCCCCCGACGGCATTCACATGCACGCCATCGGCAACGTCTCGCGCATCGAGGACCGGTGTCGCGCTGTCGGTCACCGTGACGACGATATCGGCTCCACGCACCGCGTGGGAGGCACTCGCGACGGGTTCGGCCAACGGCACGATCCCGACTTCGGTCAACCGACGGGCGAGTCGTCGGGCGCTCGCACCGGTTCGAGACACGATCCGGACACGCTCGATCGTTCGGACGGCCGCTACCGCTTCGACCTGATGAAACGCCTGGGCGCCCGCGCCGATCACTGCGAGCACCGAGGCGTCCGAACGCGCCAGGGCATCGGTGGCGACTCCGGTAGCCGCGCCGGTACGGAGCGCGGTCAGCCACTCGGCGTCCAGTACCGCCGCCGGCATGCCCGTCTCGGGATCGACGAGCAACATCACCGCGTGGATCGAGGCGAGCCCGCGCTGCCGGTTGTCCGGACGGACCGATACGACCTTCAACCCGAGCGCCGTACCGTCGCGGAGCTGCGCCGGCATGAAAAGAGTCACGCCCCCCGGTGCCTCGAGGGCCGTGCGCACGGGCACGTCGACCCCACCCACAGCGAGCGCCGCGAATCCCTCTCGAACGGCGCGCACCGCCGACGGCATGTCGAGCAAGCGGGTGAGCGTGGCTTCGTCGAGAATCTGCAGTTGCACCGGCACCTCTCCTGACTCAGAATCGGCTCACGGCCCGAGAAGAGTGCACGACCGTTCCCGGGTATTGCCGTCAATACACCACCCCAGCCCCCACCCCGCCATGCCCCTCGAGGAGGTCGTCTCGCCCCACGCCCCCACCCCCGCCGGTCACT
>JANQNV010000074.1 GCA_028279425.1 Longimicrobiales bacterium
TACGCCGCGTCGTTCCGCCTCGCCCCCGCGGCGCCTCCGCACCCTCGGCGGTCACCAGACTTTGGCGACACTACACTAGTGTCCCGTTTGAACAGTCCCGATGGTATTCGAGGAGGTGTGCACCGGACTTCTCAAACGGGACACTAGTCCTCACCGGTGCGACCGAGAATCAGCTTGTGGGCTCGCAGCCGGAGCGCGTTGATGCGGATGAAGCCGCGCGCGTCCGCCTGGTCGTACCCCCCGGCCACGTCCATCGACGAGAGGTCCTGATCGTAGAGTGAGGACTCGGACGCACGGCCCATCGGGACGACGTTGCCCTTGAAGAGGCGCACCTTCACCTGGCCATCGATGAGCCGCTCGGACTGCTGAAACGCCGCACGAATGAAATCCATCTCGGGCGAGAACCAGAAGCCGTTGTAGATGATTTCGGCGAACCGCGGCGACAGCATGTCGCGAAGACGAAGCACCTCGCGGTCCATCGCCACACCCTCGAGGTCGCGGAGAGCGTGGTGGAGCACGGTGCCGCCCGGCGTTTCGTACACACCTCGGGACTTGATCCCCACGAACCGGTTCTCGACCATGTCGACCCGCCCGATCCCGTGCAGCCCACCGCGCTCGTTGAGGTATTCGAACAGCTCGACGGGATCGCTCAGGTCGACGCCGTCGCGCGCGTTCACCACCCGGACGGGTACGGCATCCTTGAAGTGGAGCGTCAGGTCGTCGGCCTCGTCGGGGGTGTCGGCCAAAGCGCGCGTGAGCTTGAACATGTCGCTCGGGGGAGCCGCGTCGGGGTCTTCGAGCATGCCCGCCTCGTACGACCGGTGCATGAGGTTTTCGTCGCTCGAATAGGGCTTCTCGACGGTCGCCTCGACCGGAATCGAGTGCTCCTTCGCGAATGCCAGCAGGTCAGAGCGCCCCTGGAAGCGGGCCAGGAACTCCGGATCCTTCCACGGGGCGATGATGTCGAGGGCGGGCGCGAGGGCCGCGAAGGCGAGTTCGAAACGCACCTGGTCGTTTCCCTTCCCCGTCGCGCCGTGCGCCACCGCCCGCGCACCGGTTTCGAGCGCGATCTCGACCTGCCGTTTCGCGATGACCGGGCGGGCCAGCGACGTGCCGAGCAGGTAGCGATTCTCGTAGACCGCATTCCCCGCGATGGCGGGGAAGATGAAGTCCGTGACGAACTCCTCCTTCAGGTCTTCGACGAAGACGTCGGCCGCTCCCGTCCTGCGGGCGCGCTCGGCCACCTCGTCGAAGTCCTCCTGCTGGCCGACGTCGGCGACGTAGGCGATCACATCGTAGCCCTGTTGTATCAGGGTCTTGAGGATGCAGGCCGTGTCGAGGCCTCCACTGTAGGCGAGAACCACCTTCTCGTTCATGCTAGTTTCCGGACTCGGTGAGTCGCTCGAAGAATTCCGACCAGGTGTCGGCCCCGAACAACCAGCTGTTCTCCTCGTCTTCGGCGACCGCGAAGTCGCCGTCGCGGATGACCTCCAGCGGCACTTCGAGTGTGCGTTCCCCGACGGTCAGGGCCACCGTGTAGCTGCCGGGCTCGACCGGCGCCCCGGCCTGCCGGCCCCTTCTCTGCAGCGCGCCGAAACCGATGCCGCGATCTCGCAGCGCCCCGAACACCTGTCGCATCGCGTTCTGATTACCCGCACCGCGACGCCCTCGGGCCCCGCCGACCGCCGGCGTTTCACCCGGCCGCTCGCGGAAGGCTGGAGCGTTCCCCCCACCGCCGCCGAACCCACCCCCGAAGAGGCGACCCATATTGCCACTCAAGACTCCCTCCATGAGCTGGTCCATCTGATCGCGATCCGCCCCCTCGTTGTCGACGAGCGAGTCCGCGATTTCAGTCATCATCGCGACCATCTGGAGGGAGTCGCGCCGCTCGGCGGGACTCGATGCCGCGGGGGGTGGAGGCGGTCCCCGCATGTCCCAGGTCGTGGTGTTGAAGCCCTGGCTACCGCCCCCACGGACGGTGGCGACTTCGGACCCGCTCGCATCGGTCACGACGAGGTCGGCTCGACGCCCGTCGATGGCTTCAGGTAGCCAATACGTCAGGCGGGCCCCATAGCGGGCGTTTTCGCCCTCGAACACACGCTGGCCAACCGATTCGCCCCCTACCGCGCGGTCACCGAACTGCAGAGCCGGGGCGGGCTCGAACAGCACGGCCCCGTCGGCCATCAACGCATCGGTCATCTGCTGGAGTGGCGCCACATCGACGATCCAGATGGACCGGCCGTGGGTTCCCGCGATCAGCTCCCGCTCGCGCGGATGCACGCGCAGGTCGTGCACGGGCACTGTCGGCAAGCCGTTCTGGAACCGCTGCCAGGCCCCGCCCCGGTCGGTCGAAATCCAGACTCCGAGATCGGTGCCGACGTAGAGAAGGTCGGGGTTGACCGGATCCTCGCGCACGACGTGCACGAAGTTGGGGCCGTCGACCGGCCAGCCCTGGGGGATGCCTCCGGAAATAGTCCGGAAGGTGGCTCCATCGTCGTCGGTCACGACCACGTACGGCGTGAAGTCGTTGCGCCGGTGGTTGTCGAAGCTCACGTAGAACCGGTCGTCCGAGTGCCTCGACGGCTCGATCCTGCTCACGTAGGTACCGGACGGCACGAGACCCTCCACACGGTCGGTGAGCTCGGTCCACGTCGAGCCGTCATCCGGGCTCATCCAGAGACGCCCGTCGTCGGTACCCGCGTACAACTTGCCCCGCACGAGGGGCGACTCGTCGAGCGAGACGATGGTCGCGAAGGTCTCTGCACCCGTTACATCGGGGGTGATGCCCCCGGTCGTACGCGTCGAGACCTCGATCTTCTCCGGGTCGGCGTACGACAGGTCGTCGGAGATGACCTGCAGATCGTCGCCTCGCCAGTCGCTCTTGAGCACCCGGTTCGACGCGGCGTAGAAGACGTCGGGATCGTGGTGCGAGATGAAGAACGGTGTGTTCCAGTTCCACCGCATGACCTTGGAGACCGAGTCGGCCCGCTGCATCTCGCGGAATTCGTCGATGCGGCGCTGGGCGTCGGCGGGTGGTGCATTCAACGAGTCGTCCCAGACCACGAGAATCGAGTCTTCGAACTCGATGTAGCGATCCCGCCACTCCGGCTTCTGGAGACCGGTGCGGTCGCCGATCGAAAGATCGAGCCGCGCCATGTTCCCCCCCTGCGACTCGGCCCAGACGAGATCGTGCTCCAACGGATGCTGGGCCGTGACGAACCCGTCTCCCCCGCTGACCGTCGCCCACATGTGGTTGGTGATCGACCCCCGGGCGCGGCGCGAGGGCCCGCACCAGGTGCCGTTGTCCTGCAACCCGCCGCAGACCCGGTACGGGGTATCCATGTTGTACGTGACGTGGTAGAACTGCCCGAGCGGAATGACGTTGGGCACGTCCCAGTTTCCGCCCTTGTCCCAGGTGATGGCGATGCCACCATCGTTGCCGACCACCATGTGGTCGGGGTCGTTCGGGTCCATCCACATGGCGTGGTGGTCGACGTGCACGCCGACCGTGGTGTTGCCCGCGGTGCGGCCGCCGTCGTCGGAGTACTTCACCGGAGTCGACGAAAAGTAGACCCGGTCGGGGTCGGCGACGTCCACGCGCACCTGCGAGTAGTAGAACGGGCGCGTGTTTTCGTCGTTCACCTTCTCCCAGCTGACGCCAGCGTCGGCGGTGCGGTACAGACCGTTGCCACCGCTACCGTCGTCTTCTTCTTCCGCCTCGACCATGGCGTACATGACGTCGGGGTCGGAGGGCGCGATGGCGAGGCCGATCCGGCCCTTCAGGGCGGTGGGGAAGCCGTTGCCGACCACCTCCGTCCAGCTCTCCCCCCCGTCGGTGGTCTTCCAGAGGGCGGAACCCGGCCCCCCGCTGTTGAGGAAGTACGGCCCGCGCACCCGCTGCCAGCTGGCCGCGAACAGGACGTCGGGGTCGCGAGGGTCCATCACGACATCGACGAAGCCCGCCTCGTCACTGATGAACTTCTTGAGCTCCCACGTCTCGCCACCGTCGGTGGTCTTGTAGAGGCCGCGCTCCGGGTTGGAGCTCCAGATCGCCCCCAGGGCGGCTACGTACACGATGTCGGGGTTGGTCGGATCAACGACGACGCGACCGATCGCCTGCGTTTGCTCGAGCCCCTTCAATTCCCAGCTGAGACCACCGTCGACCGACTTGTAGATGCCGCTGCCCGGAGAGATCGAGTTCCGCGAATCGGGCTCGCCCGTGCCCGCCCACACCTGGAGCGTATCGGAGGGCGCGATGGCGAGATCGCCCATGCTGACGACCCGGCCCACGTCGAAGACCGAGCGGAAGCTCGTGCCATTGTTGGTGGTCTTCCAGATCCCGCCCGCCGCCGCCGCGACGAAGAACGTCTTCGACGGTGAACCGATGCCCTCCACATCCGATACCCGACCCATCATGTTGGCGGGCCCGACCGACCGCCACCGGAATTGGTCGAGCATGTCCTCGTCGAGGGGGCTGGTCAACTGCGCCGAAGCGGGAGCGGCGAGGGTTGCGGTCAAAACGAACGATACTGCGCTACCGAGCCAGCGCCGGGTCGTCGAGGCGAACATGGAGGTCTACCTGCTTCAAGAGGGGGCGGAAGAACGCAATCGGCGCTTCGTGAATCGCCCGGAAGACATACCGACGATCGGTTGTGTTGACCAGAGCCGTCGGCCCGACACGTGTGACACTCGGCTGCGATGGTCGTCGTAGGGACACGAGACGCGCCCGCGACGACCCCGGAGATGGAGATTGAACGGTGAAGATTCCCGACCCACCCTGCACACCCAAACCGCCGCGCATGCCTCCCCCTCCGAGCCCTCCCGGCCCCGGCGAGACGCTCTGGCCCGATCCGACCCGAATCCTGCGCAAGGGGAGTCGCCGAAAGCCGAACGGGCGGAAGAGGTAGGGCGGCAGGGCGGCTCCGGCGGCGTCGCTTGCGGCAGCGGTGTCGGTCGAACCACATTCATTGGTTCGGGGCCCGGATCGATCCCCGCCACACCAACGTCGTCACCAGCGGCCGGACGCCCGTGAGCAAGTCGTACTTCTCAACGGGGGTGAGCGCTCTCTTCGAGATGTCCACCTCCGATGCCGATCGGATCCTCCCGCCCCACCTCCAGCCCATCGAGGTGCGGCCGCAGAGGAGTATCCTGAGCGTCACGGCATTCCACTTTCGAGAGAGCGAGGTCGGACCCTACGCCGAGCTGCTCCTGAGCGTGGTCGTCCCACCGGTCGTGGGTAGCTGGGAGCGCCATCCGAAGGCCGGGTTCTACCCCTTCCTCGCCGCCACCAGCGGCGTCGAGAGTCGCAGGCACCTCGCGCACACACTTCGAATCCCAACCGATCCCCGTGATATCGACGCGCAGTTCATCGAGCGCCGGGATCGCATCGAGGTACGCGTGCGAGCCGAGGGCCAGCCCGTGGTCGACGTAACCGTGACCCAGCACGAGTGGCATCCCACGACGCATCTGCTCCAGTCCCACATGATCGACGGTGACCTGCGGCTCAAAGCCGACGTCCAGATCAGCGGGCACTACACGATGCACGAACAGGAGCGAGGGCGCCTGCGCCTGTACCCGCATCCGATGACCTCGGCTCTGACGATCGACGAGGTATCCACCTACCCGTTTCGGGAGCACTGGCTCAAAGAGGGTTTCGAGTTGTTCCACCCCGTCGAAACGCTCTAGGCCCGTTCAGCTGGTCGTGGCGGTACCCGGGCTCCTTCGCGCACGTCGGCTGACGGTCTCGCTGGCCGTCGTCGCCTATCTGTTGCCCTCGTCCGTCGCACTCGCGACAGCGGCCGGGCACGGCGTCGGACACCTGGGGGAGGTCGCCGCCCGCCAGCGGAACCGTGCCGTCGCATTGGGGCTCGGACATGCGGCGCGCTCCCCGACGCACGAGCCGGCCTCGACCGCCCCGCCGACGATCGTACATACCCACGACGGTTCGACCCACCGGCACGAAGGGCTGCTGGCGGTTCTGATTCAGGCCTCCGATTCGACGACGCTCGAGGAGGCCCCGATGCAGGCGCCGCCGACCCTTGCGAGCCACCTCCCCTCCTCCTCCAGCGGGACCCCGGATCGGCCGACACTCAGCCTACCCGGGGTGCTCGGCCACGCGGCGCCCTGCGGCGCGTGTGAAGGCGAGCCCCGCCTTCCTCCTCCCCGGGTCTGACGGCAGGTACAGACCCGCGTTCCCCATCGAGGCCCGCCTCGGCTCCGGCCGAAGCAGACGCCTGCGCGGATCACCCTACGGTGACTGCCGTCCGAATGGGGACACCAGCCACAGTGAAGCAACAATGGAGGGGGGCATGCGCTCCTTTGGTACGTACGCATTCGTCGGCCTGACCGTCGTGGTCTCGGCACTGACACCCGCAGGACTCCAGGGTCAGGAAGACCCTGAAAGGGACACGCTCCCGATCTTCGACCTCGAGCCGCTCACCGTGATCGGGCGAGTGGACGACCTCACTGGACTCGCCTCCACCGCGTCCGTCGGCTACGTCGGCTTCCGCGACCTGAATCGGCGTCCGATCGTGCGCGAGGGCGAGCTGCTCGAAACGGTGCCGGGCATGATCCTCACCCAGCACAGCGGGAGCGGAAAGTCCAACCAGATGTTCGTGCGAGGCTTCAATCTCGACCACGGGACCGACTTCGCGACCCGGGTCGAGGGAATGCCCGTCAACATCCCCACCCACGCCCACGGACAGGGATATACCGATCTCAACTTCCTGATCCCCGAACTCGTCGACAACATCGAGTATTCGCTGGGCAACTACTACGCCGACATCGGCGATTTCGGGAGCGCCGGAGGCGCCGAGATCCAGCTGCGCCGCGACCTGGAGCGGCCGATGTTTCTGTTGGGCGCCGGCGAGTTCGGCCACCAGCGGATGCTCGCCGCCGGAGCTCTCAAGATCGGGTCGGGAGGCACGCTGCTCGCCGGTGGCGAGCTCCGGGGCTACGACGGTCCCTGGGATCTGCCCGAAGAGGTGCAGAAGGTGAGCGGGCTTCTTCGCTACACGCACGAGGGCGAGTCGAGTCGCTTCTCGGTGCTCGCCATGGGATACGACAACAGCTGGCAGTCCAGCGACCAGATCCCGCTGCGGGCGGTTCAGTCGGGCACCATCTCGCGCTTCGGTCAGATCGACGAGACGCTCGGCGGTGAGTCGTCCCGCTTCAGCCTCGCGGCCTCGTGGACCCGTTCGGGCGAGGCGTCGAGTCAGCGTATCGAGGCCTACGGAATCCGCTACGGGCTCGATCTCTTCTCCAACTTCACGTACCTGCTCGACAACCCGAACATCGGCGATCAGCTGCGACAGAACGACGACGCCCGCCTCACCTACGGGGCGTCGTTCGCCCACCAGCAGTTGATGGGCTGGGCCTCGAGAGAGCACCGGCTGACCGTCGGCGCCGAGTTCCGGGGCGACCAGGCCGACGTCACGCTCTCCCGGACCCGCGAGCGATCGACGCTTTCGATCGTTCGCAGCGACGATGTGAGCCAGCTGAGTTCGGGCGCCTACGCCGAACTCGTATCACCCTGGACGGAGCGCTTCAGCACGACGATCGGACTCCGGGGCGACGTCTACCGCTTCGACGTGGCAAGCGACCGCCCCGAAAACACAGGGGTGGAGAGCGACGCCATCCTCAGCCCCAAGCTGTCGATGGCGTTTCGGCCGACCGACGACGTCGAAGTGTACCTCGCGGGCGGGTTCGGCTTCCACAGCAACGATGCGCGCGGTACCGTCACCACGATCGACCCGGCGTCGAGCGAGGTCGCCGATCCGGTCGACCCCCTCGTGCAGTCGCGGGGGGCCGAGTTCGGCCTTCGCGCCACGCCGGTCGACGGCCTCCGCTCGACGGCGACGCTGTGGACGGTGGATCTCGATTCCGAGTTGCTCTTCGTGGGCGACGCGGGCAACACCGAGGCGAGTGATCCGAGTCGCCGCGTGGGCGTCACCTTCGCGAACTTCTACCGGGTCAACGCCCAGTGGAACGCCGATCTCGACGTCTCCTTCACGCGCGCCCGGTTCAGGGAGGCGGACGAAGGAGCCGACCGGATCCCCGGGGCGCTCGAAAACGTCGTGGCCCTCGGCATCAGTCGCGACCCGCTCGAGGACGGCGTGTTCGGTGCGATTCGCCTGCGCCGTTTCGGCACCTACGCCCTCATCGAAGACAACTCTCAACGCGCCAACGCCAACGCCCTGGTCAACATGCAGGTGGGATACCGCTTCGGGAACACGCGAATCTCGCTGTCGATGTTCAACATGTTCGATGAAGAGCATTCCGACATTCAGTACTTCTATCCATCGCGACTGGCGGGTGAGCCGGCAGGTGGCGTCGAAGACCTGCACTTCCATCCGGCGGAACCGCGTGCCCTGCGCGTCAACGTGAGCTGGGGCATGTAGCGGCAGGACCGCAGGACGTCGCATCGGTTGCGTGACCCGCTGAAACGGTTCTATTCCCTACCTCGTAGGTAATACATCGCGCGAGACGTGTGGATCGCGCATCCGTGATCAGGGTGAGCGCCGCCATGCCGTCCCATCTCCCGAGCGACTTCGAGCAACAGGTTCTTCTCGCGGTCTGGCGTCTGGACGAGGGCGCATACGGCGCATCGATCCGCTCCGAACTCGAAGAGCGGGTCGGTGCGCCGGTAGCCCAGGGCGCCGTGTACACCACCCTGATGCGGCTCGAGAAGAAGGGCCTTCTGCACTCTCGCCTGGCCGATCCGACCCCTGTTCGGGGTGGCCGGGCGAAGCGCTACTTCTCGATCACACCTGAAGGTCGAGCCGGCGTGGAGGCCGTGCGTCGCGTCATGGATCGCCTCTGGGAGGGTCTCCCCTCGCCCGATCCCCTCCCGGACACGAGTCCGGGGTCGTGAGGCGGCCGCGCCCGCCCGCGCTGGCGCGCTGGGTCCTCCGCAAGCTCCTGCCTACCGGCGTGCGCGACGCCTTCATCGGCGACCTCGACGAACGCTTCGAAGCCGAGGCGTCGGCCGACCCGCGCGCCGCCCGACGTCGGTACTGGGCCGACGTCGTATCCCCTACCGTGCTCGACCTCCGACGCGAGGCCCAGGGCATGCCACTCCCGCCGGGCGCCTCGCCCGGTGCTGGACGAGGAGACGGACTCGTGACCTCCATCCTTGCCGATGTGAAGTTCGCCCTGAGGATGCTGCGGAAGGCCCCGGCGTTCACGGCCGTCGCCGTGTGCTCGCTGGCCCTGGGGATCGGCCCCAACACGGCGATCTTCTCGCTGGTCGACGCCATCCTGCTTCAGGACTGGGGCGTGCCGCAGCCCGAGAAGATCGTCGACATGTACGGTCTCACCGACGACGGCAGCCACTTCTATACCTACTACGGGGTGTACGAGCTCATTCTCGAGGGGGGCTCGGACGCCTTCGAGCAGGTGGCCGCATCGGCGCAGCAGGTGGGCAATATCGACCTGGACGGGACGCCCGAGCTGACGATGGGCGAGCTGGTGACCGGCAACTACTTCGACGTGCTCGGGGTCAGCGCCGCACGCGGACGCACCTTCCTCGCCGAAGAAGATGCGACGCCGGGCACGCATCCGGTGGTCGTGGTCTCCGACCGCTTCTGGCGCACTCGACTCGGCTCCGATCCCGAGGTGATCGGGAGCGACGTTCGTCTCAATGGGCGCCCGTATTCGGTCGTGGGGGTCGCGCCGCCCGAGTTTCGGGGCCGCATCGCGCCGGGAGTCGGGACCGACTTCTGGGCCCCGATCCGGATGTACCCGCATCTGGCACCCCAGCAGATGACCAACGGCAATCTGTTCTTCATGGGACGCCTGAACGACGGGGTCACCACCGATCAGGCGCGGGCCGTGCTCGACGCCGTGGCCACTCGCTACAACGAGTCCCGCCCGGAATCTCGATCGACGCTCACGATCGGAGCGGTCAACCTCGCCGAAATCCGCCTGCATCCCGACCTCGATCAGGTCATTGGCCCCATGGTCCTGCTCCTCTTCGTCGCGGTGGGGCTCGTGCTCCTGGTCTCGTGCGTGAATCTGGCGAGCTTCCTGCTCGCGCGCGCCACCGATCGACGCAAGGAGATGGCCGTGCGCATCGCCATGGGCGCGGGCCGGGGCGCCATCACCCGACAACTCCTGGTGGAGTCCGTCCTGCTCGCCATCCTCGGCGGCGCCGTGGGACTCGCACTCGGCCTGGGCGCGTCTCGACTTCTCGTCGGGATCGATCTGCCGATCGACTTCCCGGTGAACCTCGAGGTGGGGCTGAACGGCCGGCTTCTGCTCTTCACGGCGGTCGCCAGCCTGCTCGCCGCGATCATCTTCGGGCTCACCCCGGCGCTCGATGCGACCCGCGCTCCGGTCGCGGCCACGCTCCGAGACGAGAGTGGGAGCGCCGGAGGGCGCTCGAAGGGGCGCGCCCGCAACGTGCTCGTGGCCGCACAGATGGCCCTGTCGACGATTCTGCTCTTCGGGGCCGCCCTCTTCCTGCGCAGCCTCCAGGCGGCCACGGCGCTCGACGTCGGCTTCGACACCGGTCCCGCGGCCGTGGTCACCTTCCAGCCCTGGACCTCCGAGATGGAGGACGACGAACGCGCCCGCTTCGCGACCGACCTTCTGGAGAGCGTCGAGGCGATGCCCTTCGTCGAGCGATTCGGGGCGACGAGCCGCCTCCCCCTCGACCTGGGCACCACCAACACCACCTTCGACATCCCGGGGGTGGACCCGCCGCCCAACCGAAACCGTCACCTGCTCGAATACGCCGCGGTGTCGACCGGCTACTTCGACGTCATGGGCCTGGAACTCGTGGAGGGGCGCCTCTTCAATGCAGGCGACGAAGACCCGGAGGTGAGCGGGACTGTCGGGATCCTCACACGGGCGGCGGCTCAGCGCTACTGGCCCGACGAAAGCGCCGTCGGGCGGGTGATGTTCCGCGGCGGGAACACCGACCGTGCGATCACGGTCGTGGGCGTCGTCGACGACGCGAAGATCTGGAGCCTCACCGAAAGCCCACGGCCGTACATGTACCTCCCCTTCGCCGAAGGAGGGTACGGCGGATACTCCGTCGTCGCGCGCGGCAGCCTCCCTCCGCAGCAGCTGGCCGAGCGGATTCGCGCGGAATCCGACGGCCTTCGGGCCGACGTCCTGGTCTCGTCGTCGGGCACCATGGACGATCATCTCGCCTACATCTACTTCCTGCCGCGTCTCGCGGCCGTTCTCATCACCCTGGTCGGGGTCCTGGCGCTGTCGCTCGCCTGTATCGGTCTGTACGGCATGGTGAGCTACACGGTCGCCAGCCGCACGCGCGAGGTCGGGATTCGCATGGCGCTCGGGGCGCCGCGGGGCAACGTCATCGGCCTCGTGGTTCGGGGCGGCCTCGTCGTCGTCGCGGTGGGCGGCGTGCTCGGGATGCTCATCACCTTCGTCCTCGGGACGGCGCTCGAACAGTTCCTGATCGGGGTGACGGGGCTCGATGTCGTGGCGCTCGTGGCGGCACCGCTGGCGCTCTTCGCGATGTCGGCCGTGGCGGCGTACCTGCCGGCGAGGAGGGTCAGCCGCGTCAACCCCGTCGAGGCCCTCCGGAGCGAGTAGACCGGGGTCGCCGACCGACCTGCGAGGGCCGGGCCCTGGTGTCCTGTTTGAGAAGTCCGGAGCGTACCGAGAGGGGGTGTGGGCTTGGGTGGCGAGGCGGAGCGACGCGGCGTAGCCAAAGCTACGGCAAGGAGTGCCAACGACGTCCACACAAGATGCACTCCTCCTCGAATACCATCGGGACTCTTCTAACGGGACACTAGTGTAGTGTCGCCAAAGTCTGGTGACCGCCGAG
>JANQNV010000075.1 GCA_028279425.1 Longimicrobiales bacterium
CTTGCCGTAGCTATCGCTACGCCGCGTCGTTCCGCCTCGCCCCCGCGGCGCCTCCGCACCCTCGGCGGTCACCAGACTTTGGCGACACTACACTAGGGCCTGTTCACGCTACGGGGGTCGCCGCTGTTGCGACTGAAATCGTGTCCATCCAGACGAGAGGAGCGAAGTTTGGCAGCGTCAAATGAGCGACGAACAACGCCGAGGGGCGCGATTTCAGCCGCAACCCGAAGGGCCGGGCCCTTTCGCCGGCTGCCGGCGTCATCGCTCGCTCACGTAGCGGTGCTACGCCTCTCTCCCTCTTCCTTGCCAGCCAACGAAATGGCCACGGCAGCGGCGATCCCCGTAGCGTGAACAGGCCCTGGAGGTGTCCGAGCGCCCCGGGGGCACCTCGACGCGGTGAGCGGTGGCCACCACTGATCTAGACGTCCCCGAAGCGGGCTCAGCGCGAGCGGGGTCGCTCGCGCTGGAGCGGGATGATGTCGGCGTTCCAGTGGGGGTCACCGAGCAGGTGCCTCACGAAGTACTCGGCTCGGAGCCAGAACCAGTAGTCGCCCATGTTGCCGTACCCGTGCCGCTGACCGGGGAACAGGAAGAAGTCGAAGCGCTTGTTGGCGCGAATGAGCGCCTCGGCCATGCGGTAGGTCCCCGCCGGGTGCACGTTGTTGTCGACGTCGCCCGTCGTGAGCAGCAGGTGCCCCTTGAGGTTGGCAGCCAGTTCGCTGTTGCCGTCGATGTCGTATTCGAAGCTGACCTCACCGTCGTCGCCCACGACCTCCTTGACCCCGTGGTGGGTTTCCGACCACCACCGGTTGTAGACGTCGTTTTCGTGGTTGCCCGACGATGAGACGGCCACCTTGAAGAAGTCCGGGTAGACCAGCATCGCCGCCGTGCTCATGAAGCCTCCGCCGGAGTGGCCGTAGATCCCCACCCGGTCTAGGTCGATGAAGTCGTGGCGATCGGCGAGCTGCTCGGCCGCCGCCTTCTTGTCGGCGAGACCGTAGTCGCGAAGGTTGCCGTACCCGTAGTTGTGGTACCACTTCGAGCGCGAAGGATGGCCGCCGCGGTTGCCGATGGTGATGACGACCATCCCGAACTGCGCCAGGCCGACCTCGTAGCGACTGGTCGAAAACGACTTCGCGACCGATTCCGTCTGCGGGCCGGGGTACACGTACTCCACCAGCGGATACACCCGCGTGGAGTCGAAGTCGAAGGGCTTGTACATGACCCCGTACAGATCGGTGACGCCGTCGTCGGCCTTGACCGTGAAGGGTTCGGGGAACTGCCACCCCGCGGCGAGCAGCTGCGAGAAGTCGGCCTCCTCGAGCTCCACGACGACTTCGCCCCGCGCATTGCGCACCACGGAGACGGGCGCCGTGTCGACCCTCGACGCGTTCTCGACGAAGAACCGGGCGGATTCGCTGGCCGACGCACGGTGGTCCCGATCGCCCGGGTTCATGAGCCGCAGGCCCGAGCCGTCGAGGCCGACCCGATAGAGGTGCTGGTAGTACGGATCCTCTCCCGCCTCGCGCCCGGCCGCCATGAAGAACACCGAGCCGGCGGCCTCGTCGACCCCCGTGACGCTCTGGACCGAAAACGGTCCCTGGGTGAGCCGCGCTTCGAGGGTTCCGTCGGATCCGTAGCGGTAGAGATGCGCCCACCCGTCCCGCTCCGACCACCAGAGCACGTCGCCGTCGTCGAGCATGACCACGGGGCGCGTCTCCATGTAGGTGTTCATGCGCTCCTCGATCACCGTCCTCAGGATCGCCCCCGTCGACGCGTCGGCGACCATCACGTCCGTGCGATGTCGGTCGCGGCTGATGCGCTGGATCCAGAGTTCGTCCGAGCCGTCGGCCAACCAGATCGCGCGGCGCGGTTCGTCGGAGTCGGGATAGTTGAACTGGCGGTCCGAGAGGACGCTCATCGACTGGTCCTTCCACGGGTCGTCGTCGACCTTCACGGCCTCCCGGCTCTCGAGGTCGTAGATCCAGACCTCGTTCTGCGTGACGTCCTCCTCTCCGGGCATGTCGTACTTGTAGGTCTCGAGTTCCGGGCGTTCGTTGCCGACCGAGTGGATCACCCACAGTTCGTCGACCTCCCGCTGATCGGACCGCACCAGGGCGAAGCGGCGCGAGTCCTTCGACCAACTGATGGGAGCCCGCTTCCGCTCCGTCATCTCCTTCTCGCGCTCCTGGTCCGTCGGGCCGCGTCCCTCGCCGTACCACCCGTAATAGCGAACCCCGTCGGTCGTGAGCTGAATCTCGTCGACCTCGACGTCCTTCTCGGCCGAATCGGCTTCCTCACCGGACTTGCCCCGCCGCGCGTCGACGATCCGGGCGTAGTCCTCGCCGGACATCATGTAGAGGTTGTGTTCGCGACCGAACACGACGGTCTCCCCGTCGGGCGACACGCTCGCCCACGAGGGGTGGTTGTCCGGATGATCGGCCTCCTCGAGTTCGACGAGTGTCCGCGACGATACCGTGTACTCGAAGTAGTGCACCTTCTTCTGGGGTCGCGCGCGCGAGGAGGCCCCCTCTTCTTCCTGGTTCTCCTCGTCGTCTTCGGTCTCGTCGTCGGCCTCTTCGTCCTGCGACGACTCGACCTCGAATCGCAGTGTATTCTGGTCGATGAACCGGATGCTGCGGATCGGGAGGTGGCGCGCCTCGTACGGGTCGCCGGTGATCCGGGTGATCTCGGCCGCGATCTGGTCGCGGTCGAAGATCGCCGTCCTGGTTCCGGTCACCGGATCCACGAGCCAGTGGAAGTCGCCCTCCGACGTCTCGTAGGTGTACCAGAAGCGCTCTCCGCCGTCGATCCAGCGGGGGTTCACCGACGTGCTGTAGACCAGGTCGTTGGTCTTGTAGGGCGCCCATCGCCCCGCCAGCTCATAGTTCGCGGAACCGGGGCCGCCGACCCAGCCCACCGGCCGGGGGGGCTCGACCTGGCGAGGCATCTGTGCCTCGGCAGGAACTCCGATCGTCGTGACCGCCGCGGCGAGACCCCAGGCCAGGGCGAGCGCGTGCGAACCGCGCACGCGCGGGCGCGAGGGCGACGAAGGGGAGGGACGTCGGAACATGGCGAGCTCCTGGCAGGTGCGCCGGGGTAGGGGGGACGAGCCGCCGCGAGGTGTTCGCGGCCGCCCCAATTGGGGGCAACCGCGGGGCCCGAGCAAGATCGTGCCAGGAGATCAGACCTTGCTTTCGTCCAGCAGTCGGCACCCCTCCATCAGAACCGCGTCGGTCGCCACGTGGATCGTGGGGGCGGGTGCGTCGTCTTCGGGATGGACGACGAAGGCGCCGTCGTCTTCCCACGAAATGACCCGGTAGACCGCCTCTTCGCCGAGCAACTCGCCGGCGACGGCGTGTACCATGCGGCCGTGGTGCGTGTAGACCGTGGCCTCTTCACCACTCCCACGTCGCAACTCGATCCGGGCGGTCTTGCGGCTGTGGCTGAGGGTCTGCACGAGATCGAGGAACGAGAAGATCTCGAACGAGGCCGAGAAGTCGCCTCCGCCCGCGCTACCCCCACCCGGACGGCTGCGGCCTCGCACGGCCCGGCTGATGCGAGCCGCGATCAGGTCGAAGTCGTGCGGTGGTCCGAACACGTCCGACGCCCCCGCGTCCAGCAGGCCGAGGGTGCGGGCCGCTTCGGACGAATCGGTGAGTACGAAGACCAGCAGGTCGTGCGTCTCGGTCGCCTGTCGACAGAAGCGGTCGACGTCCGCTCTGGGGAGTTCGTCGTCGATGACGACGGCGGTCGGTGCTCGGCGCTCGACCATCGTGTGGGCGTCGGCGACGTCGCTGGCCTCCAGCGTTCGGCAGCCCATGCGGCGCAGGCGGGACGCCAACGTCCGGCCGAGCCGCGCCCCGCCCAACAGCAGCACGTCTCGCTGCTCTCCCTCGGTGGCCGACTCACCGCGGTCGGCGATGATCCGCAGGTAGACCTCGATCAACTCGAGCCCCGCGAGCGCGCCCGCCTCTCCACGAAGCGCGGGACCGACGGCGACCCCCTGTGACTCCTCACTCTGCGACGCCGCCGTGTGGCGATACCACACCAGGGCGAGCATCTGCGCCGCGAGGTGCAGCTCTTCTCCCCAGCGACCGGGCGAATCGGGCTTCACGCGTCCACGGAAGAGCGCGTGGCAGACGCCGAGGAGCGTGTCGAGGGGGAAGGGGAACCTCAATGTGGAGGCGTGCTCCAGGCTGGTCGGGAAGTCGCCGAAGGGGCCTGAACCCGCCTCCTCGACACCCCGAGCCGGAAGGAGCAGGTGAAGGCCGAGGTGAATGCCGTCCCGCGCCAGTCGCCGAAGTCCGTACCGCTTGGCGAGGGCCTCGAGGTCCTCGGCCATGAGACCGTATGGTGCCGACGACCCGGTGGGGGCGGCTCTCGCCGACGCCAGGGCTTCGACGGAGGCCCTCAGCCCACGAGCGACGACGTCGTAGGGTGCGGGGTTTTCGCGCAGGGCGCCGGCGACGCTCGGAAACATGGTGACTTCGGCGTCCGGGGTCGGCACTCGGCCGGAGCGGATCCAGTCGGCCACGGTGTCCCATAGTGGGCGCGCCACCAGCACCTGATCGTACGTCCCGCTTCCGAGCGTGTCCCGAAGATCTTCGAGGGCAGAGACGACCATGAGATCGTAGCCCTCCTTCGCGAACACCGGGGGGAGGAAGTTCCGGTGCGCCGCGCCCTCGACCACCATCAGAAGGCGGGGTCGCGGTGTGTCGGTCGCCGGTATGGCCTCGGCCTCCCCGACCTCGGCTTCCGACGGGAAGAGCTCAGGTAGCTCCACGCCCGGTGCGGGGCTCGCGGGGCCCGACGCCTCGGGGAGGAGCGTCTCGACCAACTCGGTGACCACCGTCTCGGAGGCGAGCATCAGGACGACCCGATCGGCCCCGCACGCCTGGCGTGCCCGGTCGAAGGCTTCGTCGTCGAGCGGATCCGCCACGAGCAACGTGAGGGCCCCGCGCGTGGCCTCGATCGGGACGAGTCGACGTTCGAGCGCCATGCCGTCGGGCAGTCTGTGAATCAGCGCGGGATCGACCTCGCGCTCGACCGTCGGCAGCCAGGGCAGGTCGAACTGCTGGGCGAGGGCTTCGACGAGCTGGACGTCGGCGAGTGCCCCGAGCGCGACCAGGTGCGACCCGAGGCGGCCACCCTTCTGCCGCTGCCGGGCGAGCGCGCGGGTGATGTCGTCCTGCGTGACGTACCCGAGGCGCAGGAGGATCTGATCGAGACGGGCTCGTTTCTTCATCGCGCCTCAGACATTCACCAGCCCCGGGCGACGCAGGCCGGTCTTGCCGAACGCCAGGATCGCCGTGGGGTCCGTGGCGTATCGGGCGGCCTCCTCGGCGGTCACGACCTTGTCGCCGACGAGCTCCTTGAGGTGCTGATCCATCAGGATCATGCCCTCCTTCTTGCCCGTCTGGATCACGTTGTTGACGTGATGGCTCTTCCCCTCCCGAATCAGGGTTCGGCACGCCTGGGTGCCGACGAGGATCTCTTGAGCCGCGACGCGACCCTCGCCGTCGGCCCGCCGAAGCAGCTGTTGCGAGCAGATACCGACGAGCACCTCCGAGAGGGTGAGGCGCACACCCGGCTGCTGGTCGGCCGGGAAGGCGTCGGCGACGCGGCCGATCGTCTGGGCGGCCGACGAGGTGTGGAGCGTGCCCAGCACGAGCAGCCCGAGCTCGGCGGCCGACAGCGCCAGGTGAATCGTCTCGAGGTCCCGCATCTCACCGACGAGGATCACATTCGGGTCGGCCCGCAGGGCGCCGCGGAGGGCGTCGGCGAAGGTCCGGCTGTGTTCGCCGATCTGCCGCTGGTTGATCAGACACTGCTTGTTCGGGTGGATGAACTCGAGGGGGTCCTCCAGCGTGATGATGTGGTAGTTCATCCGCTCGTTGAGGTGGTCGACCATCGCCGCGAGCGTCGTCGACTTGCCCGAGTTGGTCGGTCCCGTGACGAGAATCAGCCCGGACTTGTGGGCCAACATCTTCTTCAAGACCTCGGGCATCCCGAGCCCGTCGAGGGTGGGCACCTCGTGGGGGATGATCCGGAAGGCCGCCCCCATACCGGGGAACTTGCGGAAGAGGTGGATGCGGAAACGGGCGACGCCCTCGAGTGTGTAGGCGCAGTCCAACTCTCCGATCGATTCGAAGCGCTCGATCTGGGAATCGGTGAGCAGCTCGTAGCAGAGCAGCTGCACCTCTTCGCCCGTCAGAGCGCGGTGTTTCGCGCTTTCCATCTCACCGTTGATGCGCAACATCGGCGCACACCCGGTACTCAGATGGAGGTCCGACGAGCCGGCCTCCTGCATGATCTTCAGGAAGGCGTCGATTCGTGCCATGGAACGTCTAGAGGTGTGGGGGGGAGAGATGCCTCATATTCAACGCTCGGTACAGGTTGGCCGACGACACAAGAGAAACGTTCTTGCTCGCCCGAGCCGACGGTGCGCGTTACCATCCGGACCGAACCGAATCGAACACCCCCACTCCTCGGAGCCCCGTTCATGCAGGGATCGCGACCCACGATCTTCGGGCTGATGCTCGCTGCCTTCGCGCCTGCGGTCGCCGTACCGCAGGGTGCGTCGGCCCAGATGCTGACCCAGGACCACCTGACCACCTTCGAATACCGGAGTATCGGCCCGACTCGCCAGAGCGGTAGGTTCGTCGACATCGCCGTTCCGGCCGGGCAATCGAAGACGTTCTACATCGCGACGGGCTCGGGGCACCTCTGGAAGACCGAGAACCACGGACAGTCGTTCGACGTGTTGTTCGACCACGAGCCGGTGTTTTCGATCGGGGCCGTAGCGGTCTCCGCGTCGGACCCGGAGATCCTCTACCTCGGGTCGGGTGAGGCCAACAACTCCCGGAGCACCTACTGGGGAGATGGCGTCTACAAGTCGACCGACGGCGGAGAATCGTGGACAAACGTCGGTCTCCCGGAGTCGCACCACATCGGGCGCGTCGTGATCCACCCCTTCGATCCCGACATCGTGTACGTCGCGGCCCTGGGACACCTCTACTCCGAAAACGAGGAGCGAGGGCTCTACCGCACGCGCGATGGGGGAGCGTCGTGGGAGAAGGTGCTCGGGCCGGTCGTGCGCGACAAACACATGGGTGTGGTCGACGTCGTGATGGACCCGACGAATCCCGATGTCTTGTATGCCGCGACCTTCGACAAGGTGCGTCTGCCCTTCACGTACGATCTGGGCGGACCGGGGAGCCGTATCTACAAGACGTCGGATGGCGGGGACAACTGGGAGATGCTCACCGACGGCCTGCCGGGTGGCATGCTCGGCCGCATCGGGATCGACGTCTACGATCGCGACCCCTCCATCGTGTACGCGACGATCGAGAACGCGAACAAGCCCGACATGTCCGACGAGGAGCGCTATCAGGAGCTCCTCGAGCACAAGTCGTCGCGGGGGATGATCGGAGGTGAGGTCTACCGATCCGACGACGCCGGCGCCACGTGGCGCAAGGTCAACCCGGACGACCAGCCGATCGGAGGCACGCCGGCGTACTACTACGGCCAGATCATCGTCGACCCCAACGATCCCGACGTGGTGTACGTGCCGTCGGTGGCCACCTGGAAGTCGTCCGACGGCGGGGCGACCTGGCAGGCGCGGGCGCTGGGAGCGGGGGGCGACGACCACGCGCTCTGGATCAACCCGGAGGACTCCGACCACATGGTGCTCGGCCACGACCACGGGATGGGGGTCACCTTCGACGGGGGCGCGAACTGGTATCACCCGGACTTCCAGTCGCTGGCGCAGTTCTACGCCGTGGGGATCGACAACTCCTATCCCTATCGGGTGGCGGGCGGTCTTCAGGACAACGGGTCGCACATGTCGTACCATACGAACCCGACCGGCGGACCCCTCTACTTCGAGGCGTGGGACCGGGTCGGCGGGGGCGACGGCATGTACAACGTCTTCGACACCTGCACCAACCGGTACCTGTACAACGAGTCGCAGTTCGGCCCGATCAGCCGTCTCGATCTGGTGACCGGTGAACGCAAGGGGATCCGCTACGACGATGCCGAGCTGCGCTGGAACTGGAACTCGCCGATCCTGCAGTCCCCGCACGGCTGCGACGTCATCTATCACGCCGCGAACAAGCTGCTGCGCTCCGACAATCGGGGCGAGTCGTGGGAGGTGGTGAGTCCCGACCTCACCAAAGCCGATCCGGCCACACTCACGACCGGCAAGGGGGGCGACGGCAACATCCAGTACGCGACGATCACCACGATCGACGAGTCGCCGCTCATCCAGGGCGTCCTCTGGGTCGGCACCGACGACGGCAACGTTCAGGTGAGCCGCGACGGGGGCGAGAGCTGGACGCGCGTGGACGAGGCGATGTCCGGGTATCCGGGCGTGTGGGTCAGCCGGGTGGAGGCGTCGCACCACGACCCGGGCACGGCCTACGTCAGCATGACCGGCATGCGCCGCGACGACTTCCGGCCCTTCGTGTACATGACCGAAGACTACGGGGAGAGCTGGACCGACCTCTCGTCGAATCTGCCCGTCGTGGGCCCCGTCAACGTGGTGCGCGAGCACCCGGCGAATCCGGATCTGCTCTTCGTCGGCACCGACTTCCAGGTCTTCGCCTCGGTCGACCGGGGGGCGTCGTGGGTGAGCATGAAGAACAACATGCCCACGAATCCCGTGCACGACATGCAGATCCATGCACGCGACGACGACCTGGTCGTCGCGACCCACGGGCGCGGCATCTACGTCGCCGACATCGGGGGACTCGCCGAGATGACCTCCGAGGTGATGGAGAGTGACGCCTGGTTCTTCCAGCCCGAAGACGAGATTCGCTGGCAGGCGGTGGACTTCACGAACTATGCGTCGTCGAACTTCCGTGGGGAGAGCGAGCCCGAAGAGGTCACGCTTCGCTACTACCTCGGCGAGGACGTCGAGGGGCCGGTGACGTTCACGGTCTACCAGGGCAACGTCGCCATCGCCGAGATCGAGGGTGCGACTCGTCCCGGGGTCCATGCCGTCGCGTGGGGTATGGACAAGCGGCGTGAGCGCAGCGCGGAGGAGCAACAGCAGATGCGCGCGCGCTTCGAACAGTTCGGGCGCACCGTGTCGGAAGACCAGATCCGGTATGTGTCGGAGGAGGCTCCGATCGGCGACTACCGGGTCGTCATGTCGGTGGGCGATCGGGAGATCGAGCGCTCCGTCTCGATCTTGCGCGACGAGTGGTGGAGTGAGCGTCGCTGAGTTGATCAGCGCGATTCCGATCGCGACGCTCGACCTCCACGGCCGCACCGCGGCGGAGGCCGAGCGTCGCGTCGAGTCGTTCCTTCGTTCGCACGCTGCGACGTCGGGGGGACGGGTCGTCGAGATCGTGACCGGCAAGGGGACGCGATCGGCCGGTCCAGCCGTCCTCCCGGGCGTCGTGCGGGCGCAGGTCACGGGTACGCTTGCCCCCCTCGTCTCGGAGTGGGCGGGTGCGATGGGAGGCGGCGCGATCCGCGTCCGGCTGCGGCGAAAGCGCGGTCACCGGCGACCCTGAAAATTTCGATCCTTGCGGTCAGCCCATTCGAAGATACATCTTGCGCCCGTAAAACCACGGAGATCCGTGGGCCCGGCGCGGGGGTCTGTGACCGCGCGATGACCGGATGTCGGATGGTACGGGACTCCCCGCTTCCGACGATGGCACACCAAGGAGCAGGGAATGCGTACGACCGGCACTGTGAAGTGGTTCAACGACCAGAAGGGCTTCGGGTTCATCACCCCGGAGGACGGAGGTCGCGATTGCTTCGTGCACCACTCCGCGATTCAAGCCCAGGGTTTCCGCACGTTGGCCGAGGGCGATCGTGTGGAGTTCGAGGTCACCGAGGGCGCCAAGGGGCCCGCGGCGGAGAACGTGACGAAGCTCTGAACCACCCCCGGTTCACGTCGTCCACGGGTCGCCCTCGCTTCGGCGGGGCGGCCCGTGCGTCGTTTCGGGGAGGGCGAAGCCCCGACCAGCGGAACTACCGATGCCTGCGAGGGTTCAGACCTTGCCCCGAAGTGCACGTCGATTGAGATTCTGCGCGTCGAAGCCCCTTCTGTAAGGAATGGTCGAGCCATGAAGTATCTGGGTTACGTGATCGGTGTCATCTGGGTGGGTCTCGTGATGGCCGCGTTCGGAAACGCCCGGGCCGGGGCCGCCGCCGACCAGCCCGACGTCGCCTTCTGGTGGACCGTGATCGGGTGCCTTCTGTCGATCGCCACCCTCGGCGCCTTCATCGGCACGACGATCCACAACAAGGTCGGATCTCGGCCGCATTAGTGCGGAGCGCACCCATGGCGTCGCTCGCCGCGCACGACGTGGCGCCCTCCAAGATCGTCTGCGTTGGGCGCAACTATCGGGCGCATGCCGCCGAGTTGGGCAATGAAGTCCCGGCGGAGCCCCTCCTCTTCTTCAAGCCCCCCTCGTCGCTTCTCCGCTCTGGAGAGGGGATCGTGATCCCTCCGCAGTCGGAGCGGGTCGAATTCGAGGGCGAGATCGCCGTTCTGATCGGTGGGCGTTTGCGGCACGCCTCCGAGAGCGAGGCGCGCGCGGCCATCTCGCACGTGCTCCCACTGAACGACGTCACCGCGCGCGACTTGCAGCGGACCGACGGGCAGTGGACCCGGGCGAAGGGGTTCGACACGTTTTGCCCCATCGGCGTACCGGTTCCCGTCGGTGAGGTGGACCTCGACTCGCTCGAGGTGGTGACGACGGTGAATGGCGAGGAGCGGCAGCGGGGTCGGGTCGAGCAGATGGCCTTCTCGATCCCCTTCGTCCTGTCGTATGCGTCGGCGATCATGACGCTCGAGCCGGGCGACCTGATCACGACCGGGACCCCCGAAGGTGTGGGGCCTCTGCAGCCCGGCGACCGCGTTCGGATCGAGATTCCCGGCGTCGGCGCCGTGGAAAACCCGGTCGTCGGCGCCGGATCCGGATGACCCTTCCCGCCAGTCGCCGGCTCGACCGACTGCCGGGGTATCCGCTGGCCGACATGCCCCGCCTGCGTCGCGAGTTGAGGGCGGCCGGCGTCGATGTGATCGACCTCGGCGCCGGTGACGCCGACCTCGCTCCGCCGCCAGCCGCCGTGTCCGCCCTCCAGGCCGCGGTCGAGGATCCGGCGATGTCGCGGTATCCCTTCCAGCTCGGACTCCCCGCCTTCCGGGAAGCCGTGGCGGCGTTCATGAGCGCCCGATTCGGTGTTTCGGTCGACCCCTTCGACGAGGTGCTTCCGCTCATCGGTTCCAAGGAGGGGATCGCCCACCTCGCCTTCGCCCTCCTCGACCGGGGCGACGCGGCCGTGCTCCCCGATCCGGGCTATCAGGCGTATCGCGGCGGCGTCGTTCTGGCGGGGGCCGAACCGTATCTGGTTCCGCTCCGGCCCGAACACGACTTCCTGATCCCCCTGGAGGGGCTCGCCGACGTGCACGACCGCATGCGCATGTTGGTGTTGAACTACCCGAACAACCCCACCGCAGCCGACGCGCCCGTCGACTATCTCCAGCGCTGTGTCGACTTCTGCGCCGCGCACGGGGCGGCCCTCGTGCACGACCACGCCTACTCCGAGATCGCCTTCGACGGCTATCGGCCCCCGAGCATCCTCGAGATGGACGGGGCCCGCGACGTGGCGATCGAGTTCCACTCATTGTCGAAGACCTACAACATGACGGGGTGGCGCATCGGGTGGGCGGTCGGAAACCGAGACGTCATCGCTCGATTGAGCCGCGTGAAGACCTTCGTCGACACCGGAGTCTTCCTGGGCGTCCAGGCGGCGGGCGCGGCGGCGCTCGAGGTTTGGGAGTCGTGGGTGCCCGGCAATGTGCGTGTCTTCCGGGAGCGTCGGGATGCGGCGGTCGAGGCCCTCCGTGAGGTGGGATTCGACGCCCGGGCGCCGCGCGCGACCATGTACCTGTGGATCCCCGTACCCGGGGGGGAGGCGAGCGAGGCCTTCGCCCGCCGCGCCCTCGTCGACGAAGGGGTGGTGGTGCTTCCTGGTTCGTCGCTCGGGGCGGGCGGCGAAGGGTTCTTCCGGATCGCCCTGACCGAAGGTCCCGAGCGGCTGCGCGTGGCGGCCCGGCGCCTCGGACGCGTCGCCCGTTTCGAGTAGCGGGCCCCGGGCAGGAACCGGCCTGAGCGAGCGGGTTACGAATTCCAATGAAGGCCCCGTCTCCCCCGTCCCGTCCCCCGGTGCACCGCTCGGTGCCGGTACCGCCTCCGTCGGGGGGTGGGCCGACCCCGGCGCGCCGGGTGTCTCCGCCGGCTTCCGGTCACGAGGGGGTGGAGTGGAGTCGCCGGCGTTCCCGCCGGGTGTGGGTCGTGGGGTTTGCGGTCTCGGCGGTGGTGCACCTCGTCGCGATCCTGCTGTATTCCGAGATCGACGTGCGATTCGGAGAGATGGATGCTGCGATCGACCCCGATGCGGCCGCTCCCGTGGACGGGATGGAGGTCGTCAATCTCCAGGAACCTCCTGCCGACGAGCTCGATGCACCGTCGCAGCCGGAGGAAACGCTCGTAGCCCCGCAGGTCACGGCCGACATCCCCCTCGTCTCCGGGCCGATCGAGGAGCGTCCGCCGACGATTTCGGCGCCGCCCCCGGGGCTCGGCGTCACGGCGGCCGATCGCCTGCGTCCCGCGACCTATGAAGAGGATTTGTGGATCCCCCTCGTCCCCGAGGCGGTCACGCTCAGCGATCAGGAGCTGTTGCAGAGTGTCATCTACTCGCAGCTCCAGGCATTCAACGATTCGATGGCGATTCGGGCCGCGCGGGAGGCGAGCGGCACCGACTGGACCTACACCGACGAAGAGGGGAACCGCTGGGGTATCTCTCCGGGCAAGATCCACCTCGGTCGGTTCACGATTCCCCTCCCGTTTTCGTTCGGATCTCCGGTCGGTGCGTCGGACGATCTGAACGATCGCCTCATGATGCAGCGCGAGATCGATCGAGCGGCGGGGCTCCTCGAGGCCGACGCCACGATCGAGGAGCGGGCCGCCGCGATCCGGGAGCGAATCGACGCCGCGCGGAGTCGGCGAGCGGCCCCCGACTCCACCGGAGGGGGCGGCGGCGATGGCTAGCCGCGCTTCGCGAGCCGAGGGCTGGCGTGTATTGGCGGTGGGGGTGACCGGCTTCGCGCTCGGGTTGTGGGTCGGGAGGGCCGCCCGGGCTCGGCGCGAACTCGACACCGTGGAACCGCTCGGGTGGGCCGATCGGTGGGGCGATCGCGTCGACGCCGCGATGGACGTCGCGGCCGACGGCTTTCGGTCGATCGAACGCCGGTGGAGTTCAGCGCGGGCCGTCGAGCCGGACCAGGTGACGTCGGCCCTTCGGAGGGTCCCCGGAGCAGACGCGCTCCGGGCTCGTGTCCTGGGCACGCGGGTCGTCGACGTCGAAGGGGAGGCCTCCGACGCCGTCGCCGACGAGGCCCGTCGCGCGCTCCGAGATGTCGATGGAGTCGAGGTGGTGCTCAACCGCATCTGGACGCCGTCTTCCGCGCTTCCGGCGGCAAATTGACGCCTTCCCGGGCTTCGGGTAGTCTATCGCCGCACTTCTCGCACCGGCCAGCGGATCTGAATGGTCGGGCCACCCTCTGGAGGAATCGTGAGCAAAGAGCTCGCTCCCCGATTTGACCCGTCGGCCATCGAAGGCCGCCTGTATCGTCGCTGGATGGAGTCGGGGCGATTCCACGTCGACGCCTCGGAGGTGCTCGAGCAGGGGCGGGATCCCTACGTCATCGTGATTCCGCCGCCCAACGTGACCGCCGTTCTCCACATGGGGCACGGTCTGAACAACACCATCCAGGACGTGCTGATTCGGTTCCGGCGCATGCAGGGGCGGGCCGCCGAGTGGCTTCCCGGCACGGACCACGCGGGGATCGCCACGCAGAACGTGGTCGAGCGCCGGCTGGCGAACGACGGGCTGACGCGCGACGACCTCGGCCGCGAGGCGTTCGTCGAGCGGGTGTGGGACTTCGTCGGAACGACGGGGAACACGATTCTCGAGCAGCTGAAGGCGATCGGGTGCTCGTGTGACTGGGATCGTACGGCGTTCACCCTGGACCCGGCCCTCTCCCGGGCGGTCCGCGAGGTGTTCGTGCGCCTCTACGAGAAGGATCTGATCTACCGGGGCGAGTACATCATCAACTGGTGTCCCCGCTGCCTCACGGCGCTGTCGAACGAGGAGGCCGAGGGCACCGAGGCCGAGGGGCGCCTCTGGCACCTGCGCTACCCGATCGCGGAGTCGGCGTGGGGAGCTGCGGAGACGGCCGAGAAGGCGGGCGCGGAGGCGCTGGGCCGGTTCGACGACGGGGGGTGGTATCTCACCGTCTCGACGACACGCCCCGAGACGATGCTGGGCGACCAGGCCGTGGCGGTGCACCCCGACGACGAGCGGTACCGGAGCCTGATCGGGGCCGAGGTGGAACTGCCTCTGACGGGACGCACCATCCCGATCGTGGGCGATGCCTTCGTCGATCCCGAGTTCGGGACGGGGATGGTGAAGGTCACACCCGCCCACGACCCCAACGACTTCGAGATTGCGCGCAGGGCCGACCTGCCCATGCTCAACATCATGACGCCGAGCGCCGAGCTGAACGAGGCCGCGCCCGAGGCTTTCCGGGGCATGGACCGCTTCGATGCACGCAAGGCGGTGCTCGCCGCGCTCGACACCGAAGGGTTGCTCGCCGGCGAAGACCCGCACGTGCACAGCGTGCCCCGCTGCTATCGGTGCGATGCGGTGGTGGAGCCCCGGCTGAGCCTGCAGTGGTTCGTGCGAATGGCGCCGCTGGCCGAGCCCGCGCTGGCCGCCTCGAAAGACGGGACGATCACCTTCACGCCGGAGCGCTGGAAGAAGGTCTACGAGCACTGGATGGAGAACATCCGGGACTGGTGCATCTCTCGGCAGCTGTGGTGGGGGCATCGCATTCCCGTCTGGTACTGTGACGCCTGTGGCGGCGACGACGACGACCGGGGTGTGTACGTGCTCCGTGAGGACCCCGACGAGTGCCCGGATTGCGGGGGCGCGTTGCGCCAGGACAGCGACGTGCTCGATACCTGGTTCAGCTCGTGGCTGTGGCCGCTCACACCCTTCGGATGGCCCGACGAGAGCGACGACCTGCAGGCGTTCTACCCGGGGCACACCCTCGTGACCGCGCCGGAGATCCTTTTTTTCTGGGTGGCCCGCATGATCATGGCGGGGTACGAATTCCGCGGCGAACCGCCCTTCCGCGAAGTGTTCCTGCACGGGACGGTGCGCGACGCCCAGGGGCGCAAGATGAGCAAGTCGCTCGGCAACGGTATCGACCCGATGGAGGTGGTCGATCAATTCGGGGCCGACGCGATGCGGTTCACGCTGGTGAGCGCCTGCGCGATCGGTACCGACATCCGCCTCGATCACAACGACACCGAGAAGGCGTTCGCCAACGGGCGCAACTTCGCCAACAAGGTGTGGAACGTGGGGCGGTTCACCCTGATGACCCTCGGCGACGATCCCGTTCCGCCCCTCGACGAGGTGCGGGAGAATCTCGATCCGGCGGATTGGTGGATTCTCTCGCGGCTCCACCGGACCATCGACGAGGTCACCCGGGGAATGGAGGGCTTCCGGCTGCACGATGTGGCCGAGCGCAACTATCACTTCTTCTGGGGAGACCTCGCCGACTGGTACCTCGAGCTCAGCAAGAATCGACTCCGGGGAGACCGAGGCGAGACGGCTCGGCAGGCGGCGCGAGCCACCCTCGTCGTGGTGCTCGACCGGGTTCTTCGACTCCTGCATCCGATCATTCCGTTCGTGACGACCGAGCTGTGGGACCGACTCCCGTGGCCCGAGGGATCGACGCGCCCCCCCGACCTCATCGTCGCCCCCTGGCCAGAGGCGTCGGACCGCTGGGTCGACGCCGAGGCGGAGGAGCGACTCGAGGGTCTGCAGGAGTTCATCACGGCCGTGCGTTCTCTCCGCAAGGAATATGGAGTGGGGGAGGGGGAGGGGGTCGCGGTACACGTCGACGAGGGCGCCTCCACAATTCGCAGCTCGCTCGAGGGGCGTTCGGGCGCCCTCGACCGGATGGCGAGGGTGACCGAGCTGGCGTGGGGAGCCGCACCTGAGGGGATGATCGGAGCACACGCTGTTCTTCGATCGGGGGCCGACCTGTTCCTCCCGCTCGAGGGCGTCGTCGACCTCGATCGCGAGCGCGAGCGCCTGCGCGCCGAAATCGGACGGGTGTCGGGTCAGCTCGAGGGCACGGAACGAAAGCTGACCAACGCGTCGTTCGTGGAGAAAGCACCGGCCGAAGTGGTCGAGCGCGAACGCGAGAAGGCGCGCAGCCAGGCGGCGCGACTCGAGAGCCTTCGAGAGAAGCTCGCGCTCTTCGAGGGACAGGGCTGAGGTCATGTCGACCCGAGGGTGGGTTCCCCTCTTCGTGGCGGCGGTCACCGCCGTGGTCGCGTCGTGCGCCCGCGAGTCGGCGCCGTCGGGCGGCCCGGTCGATCGCCGCCCCCCCGTGATCGTGGCCGTCGAGCCCGACACCTTCGCCCGGGTCGAGGCGGGTGGGGGGCGGATCCGGGTCGACTTCGACGAGGCGATCTCGGAGAACCCCAACACGGGGATCCTGTCGCAGGCGGTTCAGGTGTCCCCTCGAACCGGCGAGGTGGAGGTGCGCCACAAGGGCAACGCCCTGGAGGTGTCGATCGAGGGCGGATTCCAGCCGGGTGTCGTGTACCGGGTGACGGTTCTGCCCGTCATCGTCGACCGGTTCCGGAACCGGATGCTCGATCCCTTCGAGTGGGTGTTTTCGACGGGGCCGGACTTCGAACCCAATGCGGTGGCAGGCGAAGTCTGGGATCGGGTGACCGGCGAGCCGGTACCGTCGATGGACGTCTTCGCCGTGGGCGACGACAGTGTGCGCTACGTGGCGAAGACCGACTCGCTCGGGCTTTTCGTCATGCGCTTCCTCCCCCAGTCGCGCTATGGCTTGAGCAGCTTCGACGACCGCAACCAGAACGGCGAGGCCGACGATTTCGAGTTGCAGGGACTCGGGGCTCCGCTCGACGTCGGGGCGGCCGATACCCTCTTCACCTCATTCTGGGTGATGGTGCCCGACACCACACCGCCGCAGTTGGCCCAGGGGGCGAAGGTGGATTCCTCCACACTGCGGCTGACCTTCGACGATCCTCTAGAGCCGGATCAGCCGCTCGACCAGCTCGTGCGGGGTCTGTTCCGCGACTCGGGCGACACCCCGGGTGTGCTCCGTGCCCTCCACGAATGGGAATACGACGTGTGGGCGGACTCCGTCGCCGAGGTGCGCGCGGCCGAGGCGGCCGCGGCCGCGGCGGCGGAAGCAGCGGCGGCGGGGGAGCCCCCTCCCGAGCCACCGCAGCCGCCGGGCGGCGCCGACGCCGCTCGCCCCGATGCAGAGGTGGCCGCCATCGAGGAGGAGTTCCTGCCGGACGGCCAGCGGATCCCGGAGCGAAGTGTCGTGCTCTTCCTGCGGGGCCCCATCGAGGGGGGACACCTTTACACGGTGCAGCTCGGCACGGTCGCCAACATCTCGGGCATCGTGGCGGAGGAGTCGGAGGGCGTGATACGACTCGCGGCGGATCCGCGCCCTCCGGCCCGCGACTCGACCGCCGTCCCCGATACGGCGGCGGTGCCCGACACGGCCGCGGTCCGTACTCCGCCCGACACGGTGGCCGGACGCCGGCGATGAGTGACCCGCGGAGTCGGATACCCGGACTGGACCGACTGCTCCTCGACGAGGGCGCGCGTCCGTTCCTCGCCCAGTTTCCACGGGCGCGCGTGGCCGACGCGCTGCGCAGGGCGGTCGAGAGGGGGCGGGAGGCCGTGGGGCGTGGGGAGTGGCCCCACGACCCCTCCGACGTCGCCCCATACCTGGCCGACGCCGGGCGCCGGCTCGCCGAGGAGTCTCGGCCGTCGCTCCGGGCTGCGATCAATGCCACCGGAGTGGTCCTCCACACCAACCTGGGCCGCGCTCCTCTCGCTCTGGAGGCCTGCGAGGCGATGGCGGGTGTGGGAGGCGCCTACAGCAACCTCGAGTTCGACCTGCGCGAGGGTGCCCGGGGATCGCGCTACGACCACTGTGCGGAGCTGCTCGTCGAGTTGACCGGCGCCGAAGACGCACTCGTCGTGAACAACTGCGCGGCGGCGCTCGTGCTCGCCATGAACACACTCGCGTCAGGCCGGGGGGTGGTGGTGTCGCGCGGTGAACTGGTCGAGATCGGCGGGTCGTTCCGCATCCCCGACATGTTGGAGCGGGCGGGCGCGAGAATGGTCGAGGTGGGCTCGACCAACCGCACGCGCGTCGACGACTATGCGGCCGCCCTGGGCGGCCCCGACGAGGTCGGTGCGGTGTTGAAGGTGCACCGCTCCAACTTCAAGGTCTCGGGGTTCACCTCGGAGGTGTCGATCGACGACGTCGTGGCGGTCGCGGGCGAGTCCGGAGTGCCGGTGGTGCACGATGTCGGGTCGGGGCTGCTGATCGATCCCGCGCGACTCGGCCTGCCCCCCGAACCGCGAGCGGCGACCTCGATCCGGGCCGGCGCCGATCTGGCCGTCTTTTCGGGCGACAAGCTGCTCGGCGGGCCGCAGGCGGGGATCGTCGTGGGGGGGCGGGCGCACGTCGGCGCGCTTCGTCGAAACCCGCTCTGCCGTGCGTTGCGGGTCGACAAGGGTACCCTCGCGGCGCTGGAGGCCACGCTGCGCCTGTACCGCGATCCGGACACGGTGTGCGATCGGGTCCCGGTCCTGCGCATGTTGACCGCTCCTCTCGAGGCGCTGGAGGAGCGCGCGCGCGCCGTCACGGCGCGGCTGAACCGGGGGCTCGGTGACCGCATCGCCGAGGCGGTGCC
>JANQNV010000077.1 GCA_028279425.1 Longimicrobiales bacterium
GACGCCGCGGATCAGAGGCGGGGGCGCGCGGGGCGCACCGGCCCGGGCGTCTGTTGGCGTCTCTGGAGTCCCGACGAGGACCGCGGCCTCGTGGCGGCGCGCACGCCTCAGATCGCGGAGGCCGACCTCGCACCCGTGGTCCTCGATCTCGCCGCCTTCGGCGCCCGGGCCGAAGAGCTCAGGTGGTTGGACCTCCCGCCCGAGGCCGCCCGGTCGCAGGCGGAGGGACTCCTCGTCGCTCTGGAGCTGCTCACCGACGAGGGTTCGATCACCGAAAGCGGGCGGCGTGTGGCCGATCTGGGAGTGCATCCACGCATCGGACGAATGCTGATCGAGGGGGAGCGGTGGGGCGCCCTCGAGGCCGCCGCTCGGCTCGCCGCGCTGCTCACCGAGGGCGATCCCCTTCGTGGTGACCGACGCGCCCCCCCGGTCGACGTGAGCTGGCGGCTCGACGCCCTGGGCGAGAGGCGCGGCCGGGGGTCGGGTCGAGGGGCGGGTCTGCGCATCGATGAGCGAGTGCTGTCTGCAGCTCGCCGTGAAGTCGACCGCCTCCTGTCGCGGATGCGAACCCACTCGAATTCGTCTTCGGTCCACGAGGGGGCTGCGCGCGGCACGAGCCCCGAGGCCGTGGTCCACGACCCTACCGGCTGCCTCGCGGCCGTCGCCTACCCCGACCGAGTGGGGCTGAAGCGCGAGGGGCGCCACGGCCAGTTCATCACGAGCGGCGGCCGCGGCGTACGCGTGTTCGACGACGATCCGATGGCGCGGGAGGAAGCCATCGTGGCGCTTCGGCTCGACGGAGGTGGGCAGAACGCCCGACTCTTCCTCGCCGCAGCCCTCGATCGGAGCAGCCTCGAGGTGTTGTTTCCCGAGCGAATCGCGTCCGTGCAGGAGATCGGGTGGGACTCCCGCAACAAGCGCGTGGTGGCCGTCGAGGAGCGACGCTTCGGCGCGCTCGTGCTCCGCCGAGCCGCCTGGGCGGAGGCCCCGAGACACCTCGTCTCGCGTGCCCTGTGCGAGGGCATCCGTACGGAGGGGCTGACCCTGCTGCCGTGGAGGCGTGACGATATCGGGCTCCGGGATCGACTTCGGTTCCTGCACGGCGTCGATCCAAGCAGCTGGCCCTCGTTCGACGACGAGGTTCTCCTGGCTGAACTCGAAGACTGGCTCGGCCCCTTCCTCGACGGAATGCGCCGCGTGGAAGACCTGCGGCGACTCGACCTGACGGCGGCGCTGGGCCACCGGGCGGGGTGGGAGAACATGCGACGGATCGACGAGCTGGCTCCGGCGCGGCTGGAGGTGCCGAGCGGCTCTCGCATCGCGATCGACTACTCCGATCCGTCGGCCCCCGTGCTCCCGGTGCGGATCCAGGAGGTGTTCGGGTGGACCGACACCCCGCGCATCGCGCGAGACGTACCCCTCACGCTGCACCTGCTGTCGCCGGCCTCCCGCCCCGTGCAGGTGACGCGCGACCTACGGAGCTTCTGGGCCGACGCATACTTCGACGTTCGGCGGGATCTCCGGGGCCGGTACCCGAAACACGCGTGGCCGGAGGATCCGCTCGCAGCCACGGCGCTGCGGGGTGTGCCGAGGCGCAAGGGGTGAGGGCGGTCCCCGCCCCCACCCCTTCGGCACCTCGTATTCAGCCCGTCCCGCGGCCCCCTACCGGAAGGTGTACTGCAGGTTGATCGTGCCGTAGGGACCGTACTCCTCCCACTGAAGCACCCGCGACAGCGCGCTACCCGGATCACCGAGGACCTCCCGCTCCTGACGGGCCGTGAGGCCGTTGATCTGAGCGGAGATCGACAGCTGGTTGCTCAGCGCCTTCACGGCCGACAGGTCGATGTGGAACTCGTCGTCGTAGTAGACGTCGCGGTGTTCGGCGCTCCCGACGCCGATCAGCATGGCGTCGCGGTAGTTCGTCGCCACGACGAACGAGAAGCCCCTGGCGGCGTCGTCGAACAGAAGCGACAGGTTGGCGGTGTGGCGGGGGCTGTTGGTCAGCGGGAGGCGACGTCCGCCGATTTCCCCCTCCGACCAGGTGTAGTTGTAGTTGCCGAACACGCGAAGGGGATTCAGCGCCGACGACACGAGACTCAGCGGTTGATTGAAGCTGAACTCGAGCCCGAAGTACTCGGCGATCCCGTCGCCCATCACGAGCTGACTGGCCTGGTACGGCACCCCGTCGACCAGTTCTTCGAACACACGCGTCGTCTGGAAGGCGCGGAATCTCTTGTAGAAGGTGCCCGCCGTCACGACGCCCAGGCGAGACGTGAACCGCTCCAGCAACAGGTCGAAGTTGTCGGCCGTGCGGGGCTCCAGGTCCGGGTTTCCGTACGAGATGGTGCGGTCCTCGTCGTCGACGATCCGGCGAGGGATCAGCCGCTCGTAGCTGGGCCGTGCCAGCCCGGTCGTCCACGCCGCCCTCACGTTGGTCGCGGGATCGGGACGGAAGGTGAAGTGGAGCGAGGGCATGATGTTGTCGTAGCCTCCCTCTCCTTGCAGCGGTGTCTCGGACTGCTCGGGATTGGGCTGAGCGTAGTCGGTCGAGGTGCGCTCCCACCGGGCTCCGGCGAGTACGCTCAGCCGGCTCCCGAAGTGGAGGGAGGCCATGCCGTAGAGGGCCGTGATGTTTTCGGAGGCGTCGTAGTCCTCGGTGATGTTGCGCGGCGAGCCCCAGTCGGTGAGCACGCGGGCAAGTTCGGGGTCGTCGAACCGCACGTCCTCGAAGCCGAAGGCGCCCTCGGCGAGGGTTTCGGTCGACGCGAAGTCCGTCATCTGGAAACGCTCCCGCTCGTACGACACGTCCTTGCGCAGGAACTTGCTTCCGAATTGAAGCGAACTCGTGCCATCCCGAAACGAGAAGGGAATCTCGAGATCGACCTGGCCGGAGAGGTCGGCGTCGTCCTTCAGCATGTCGTCGTACCGGATCCGATCGAGGGTCGGCGCTTCGAGGCCGGTGAACTGGGCCGTCCCGTCGAGGTTCTTGACTTGCTCGTTGGTCAGACCCGTCAGCGGGTTGTCGCGCCGGTATCGCAGATAGGTACGGTCCGGAAGCTCCTCGGTGGCCTGAATCCAGGCGCCCTTGTACGACAGGCGGCCGAAGCCCACGTCGTTTTCCCCGCCGGCCATGAAGAGGCGCACCCGCTGGTCTTCCAGCCGGTTCCGCGTTTCACGGGTCTCGCGCTCGTCTTCGATGCTGAAGTCGGCGACACGTCGCACCTCGTTGTCGAGATACACGTTGTAGCTCGCGGTAACGTAGAGTCGGTCGGTATCGCGCAGCTGCATATCGCCGGTTGCGCTGAAGCCGAATCGGTCCCGAACGAGATCGTAGTCGTTGGTGTGTTGTGCGAAGATCTGATCGTCGATGGCGCCGTCGCCGTCGTCGTACTCGAACTCTCTCAGCAGCGAGTGACGAGCGGTGCGATAGAAGGCGCCGTCCACGAGGAGCCCGAACCGGTCGTCGTTCCACCGCTGCCCCAGCACGCCGGTGAAGTCGAGGATCTCGCGACCGTAGGTGTCGAAATCGGAGGTCTGATCGTTCAACCCCGCCCCCACGTTGATCCGCGCCGTCCCCCCGGAGGGTGCCCGGCGAAGCCCGAAATTCACGACTCCCCCGACGGCGTCGGCATCCATCGCTGGGGTGAGCGCCTTCACCACCTCGATCTCACCCAGAAGGTTGTTGTTGATCAGGTCGAGGCCCACGCTGCGTTGGCCGCCGCCCTCGTCCGGGGCGGGGATACGGATTCCGTTGATCGTCAGCGAGTTGAAGGCCTGGTCGATGCCCCGGATCTGTACGAACTCCCCTTCGCCCTGATCGCGGTCGACCGAGATTCCGGGAAGCCGACGCACGGTTTCGGCGGCGTTTCGATCGGGGAACCGGCTGAAGAGTTCTTCCGATACGACGTTGGTGATGTTGGGAGCCGTCTTCTGTCGCTGCAGCGCGAAGGCCTGGCCCCTCGTGGCCGAGCCGAGCACCGTCAGCCCGTCGAGTTCGACCGCCTCGACCTCGAGGGCGACCGCGAAGGTGGCGGTCTGATCGGCTGTCACCGTCACGGTGCCCCGACCGGTCGCATAGCCGACGAACAGCACTTCGACCTCGTGCGAGCCCACGGGTACGCCCCTCAGCAGGTAGTGGCCTTCGGAGTTGGTCAGGGCCCGGAGCGTGGGCTGGGCCGTCAATCGCACGGTGGCGGCCGGGAGAGGCCTCCCGGATTCGGCTTCAGTGACCCTGCCTGTGATCGTTCCCGTCTGCGCGAAGGCTGGGGCGGGGGTGGCCACCAAAGCGAATAGGGCGACTGCGAGTAGACGTCGAATCATGCTTCACCACGACCGGTTGGAGATGAAACGGGCGAGGTGCACATATGCCTTGGTTGGGTGCGGGAAACCGCCGCGGTGGGGCGACAGTCGGGTAACCGTCCGGCCCCGATTCGCCGACGCGTGACGACCGTGAAACGCTCCCGTCGCGGAGCTGCAAAGACGGCCGCGCAGTGCTTGTGCGTCGGTCGCACTCCAGGGGAGTCTTCCCGCTATGCGCCTCCTGCTCGCCTTTCTCTTCGCGCCCCTTTTCGTCGCGTCACTCGGCACCCCTGGTACCGGGAGCGCCCCGTCCCTTCAGGGCGGGCCGGCCCTCTCCATGCCCGACACCGGGCGCTCCTTCGAGGAGATCGCGCGGTTCCCGTCGCCGTATGCCCGCCAGGGGCCCGCTGCAGACGCCGACCACTTCTACGCGGTGACGAATCGGGCGATCGGCAAATACGACAAGCGCTCGGGGGCGTTGGTCGAGGAGTGGGTGGGTCGTGAAGACGGACCGATCATCCATCTCAACAGTGGGCTGGTGCGAGAGGGGCGTCTGTACGCCGCCCACTCCAACTACCCGGGCGTGCCGATGGTCAGTTCGGTCGAGGTGTGGGACGTGTCCACGATGGAGCATGTGGCGAGCCACAGCTTCGGCGTGTTTCGGGGGTCGGCCACCTGGGTCGACCGATTCGACGGGTCGTGGTGGGTGGGCTTCGCCAACTACGAAGGGCGGGGTGGTCAGCCGGGCCGCGGGCCGGAGTGGACGCAGGTGGTGCGATTCGACGACGAGTGGAGGCCGATTGCAGGATTTACCTTCCCTCCTGCGGTCGTGGAGCGATTCCTCGACCGATCGAACTCCGGAGGTGCCTTCGGCCCCGGAGGGCGGTTGTATGCCACCGGGCACGATGCGCCGGAAGTCTACATCCTCGACATCCCGCAGAGAGGCTCGGTCCTGAAGCTGGTCGACATCGTTCCGGCGCCCGCCGAGGGGCAGGGCATCGCTTGGGACCCCGCCGAGCCGTGCCACCTGTTCACGATCATCAAGGCGCGCGAAGAGGTCGTGGTCTCACGCTTCGTGGACCGCTCGAACGAAGTCGGCGGCGCTACCACCGCAGCAGCGGAATGCCGATCTGGAGGCTGAGCACCTGTGCCTCGATGTCGTCGACGCGTGTATAGCGGATCTCGACCGACGTCATGTACCGGCCCCGCCCCGGGAAGCCCCCCAGCAGCGCCGTGAGCGAGAAGCCGACGCGGGTGTCGCGTTCGGCGTCGAAGGCGATCAGGCCGTCGTCTCCCGGATAGATGGTGTTGCGCCACACCGGCCCTCCCCCGACGAGGACTCCCTGTCGCCCCACGGCCACGAGCACGTCGGCGCCGGCCTGACGCTCCGTCAGACCGTTGAGGAACGTCAGGTCGGCGGTGCCCTGGACCAACACCCGTCCGAGGGTCGATGAGCGCACGTAGGCCCCGAGCAGAGGGGCGTCGCCCTGGAAGTCGTAGCCACCCCGCGCCCCGACGATGAAGGCGTCCGCGGCGGCGCGTGGACCGCCACCGACCTGACCCGACAGCGGCGCGACGAGAATCGCGAGTTGGAGGGCGAGAGCGCCGATGGCGCCTACGAGGAGTCGGCGCCGCGAGGGCGAGGCGACGGCATATGCGAATCGAGACATGAGCCCGGAGGGACGTGGGGAATCGGTTCGCTTGTTAACCCATCCGCAACGCCTTGGGTCCCGCGCTGCTCCGCACGGCGCGCACCCACCACAGTGCCACGACGAGGGCCACCACGGCCTGGATCGCGGGGGTCACGATCGGCGCCCATCCCCAGGCCTCCTCGGCCCGCGGCATGGCGAAGAGGTAATACGAGACGGCGGCGACGGCGGCGAGGGTCGGGAGGGTCGCGGCCCAGGAGGCGCGCGTGGCTCCCACGACGATCCGCACGGCGGTCCACGAGACGACCGAGCCGACCACGAGCGCCCCCGCGAAGGCGAGTACATCGGCCGGACTCGTCGAACCGGCGGCCGGCGAAACGAAGTAGGCGGCGATGAACCCGGGAAGGGCCGCGACGAAGGCTCCGAAAGGCGTACGTAACCAGTCGGAGCCCCTCCGCCCGGGTCCGAGGAGCTGGGGCGCGGCCGAGGTGGCCGACAGGTCGAGGCAGCCTCGTGGCGTGCAGAGCGTGCACGACCCGCACCTCGAGTCTTCGACCTCGGCCAGCGGGCTCTGCCCGTAGGTGCGCTCGATCGGGAGCAGGGGGCAGAAGCGATTGCAGAAGCCGTTTCGGCGAATGCCTCGTCTTCCGGTCACCACGGCGAAGACCGTGACGGCGATCAGCAGTCCCCCGGCTTCGAGAGGCCGCGACTCGAGGCCCGTACCCCGCCAGGCGACGAGGAGTACGAAGGGGAGGATGCCTGCGGCGCCGGCCGCCCAGGGAGACGAGCCCGAGGCGGCCCCGCGACGTGGTTCGTCGGGCTCACGACCCATGCCCAGCGTCGCGAGGGGGCACACGTTGCGCCAAATGGAAGGGTGGATCAGGAAGACGACGGGCAGCAGCGGCACGATGCCCCACCAGAACACGACCGAGGTCGTGTCGGGGAAGACGAAGAAGCCCGCGAGGACCACCGCCAGACCCGCCACACAGGCGACCCGAGCGAGCCTCCAACCGGCATGCGTGACGACCGGGAGGGACGTCGGTCGCTGCGGGGCGGCGCCGCGGGTAGATCCCGTCTTAGACGCGGTCACTCGCGAGGGCTCTCAGGACATCCATCGATGTCACGATCCCCTCGAGGCGATCTTCATGCACGACGACGGCTCGGTGGATTCGCCCACGTACCAGGAAGTCCGCCAAGTCGCGTACCGATGTGGTCAGGGGAATCGTGAACGTGACCGGGGTCATGATGTCCGAGACCGTCAGGTCGTCGAGCGGCCCACCCGTTCCCGCGTCACCCCAGTCGGCGGCCATCAAGGGCGAGTCTTCGGGGAGGAAGTAGTCGCTGAGCGGATCGGCGTCCTCGTCTTCGGGGTCGCTCGTGCCGCTGGCGAGGCGGGGTCCCCACTGGCGATCCCGCTGCATCAGGCCGGTCTCCAGCTCTTCGGCTGCGAGCCGCACGACGTCGGACGACGACACCACGCCGCGCACATCGCCCCCCGGTCCCACGACGGGCACGCCGCTGATGCCGGCGTCGGCGAGAACTCGGGTCAATTCACGGACGGTGGCTTCGGGGCCGATCGTGACTACTTCGGTCTGCATGACGTCACGTACGCTCAGCATCTCATCGCCTTTGTTGAGAAACGGGGAGGGGGATCGTTCCACGAAGACTACTCGCCCTTGGGCCGTCGGACGAGCATCGGGATGTGCACCGAACGAATCACCTTGTCGGTCGTGCTTCCGAGCAGGGCTCGCTGAAGGCCGCTGCGTCCGTGCGTCGCCATGACGATCAGGTCGGCCGACTCGTCCGCGGCGAGCTGGGCGATCGCGTTGCCAGGCTGCGCGTCGACGTCGACGAAGATTCGTGCGGCGACCCCTTCGGCTTCGAGGCGCTCGGAGATGTCTTCCAGGTACTTCTGCGCGATGGACTTCGCGTCGTCGACGATCTGCTGGTTCATCTGGACGGTGTGGGGCAGATAGGGCGACGCGATCTCTACCGGGTACGACACCACACGCACGAGGAGGAGTTCGGCACCGAACAGGCGGGCGACGCCCTTGGCCAGATCCAACTCGCTTTCGGCCAGCGTGGAGCCGTCGAGCGGTACGAGGATCCGCTTGAAGTCGGCATCGGCCCCCAGGTCCGGGCGCTCCCCTTCTTCCGGGCGGATGAGCAGGACCGGTTGGTCGGCTTCACGTACGAAGGCGTCGGCCGTGCTTCCGAGCCACGCCCGCGTAAACGCCCCGCGCCCGTGCGTGGCCATCACCACCAGGTCAGCGGCGACCTCGCGCGCCCGCAACTGCAGGCAGTCGACGACACGTCCGGAGCCGACCCAACCGTCGATCTCCCCACCCGCGTGCGCCTCGGCGTCGGCCTGCACCCGCTGGATGTATTCGGCCGACCAGTCCCAGGCGGCCGACTCCCACTCATCGTACGAGAAGCTGGGCACCGGTTCATGCACGGTCGCCAGGTGAAGATCCGCGTTCGTTACTCGACTGATCGCGAGACCCATCTGGAGGGCGCACTCGGCGAAGCTGGAGCCGTCGAGAGAAACGAGAATCGAGTTGAACATGTGCGAACCTCCGCTGAGGAAACGGCAAGAGGGATGAGGTCAGGGTCCGAAGACTCCACGTCGGGTATCGGTCCATGCAACACCTGGGGGCTCGGTGAGACCCCAGGGCACGTCGAGCCGTACCAGCGTGCCCAGGCCGAGTCGCGACAAGACGGTCACCGAACCACCGACATAGTCGGCGCGTTCCCGCATACCCACCAGCCCGAGGCGCGAGTCCGTCGAGGGGAGGGCGGAGCGGGGGTCGAAGCCGATCCCGTCGTCGACGATGGCGGCACGAAACGCCTCGGGGCGTACGCTGAACTCGACCCGCACCTGGGAGGCCTCGGCGTGAATCACCGCGTTGGTGACGGCCTCCTGCACGATCCGGAAGAGCGCGAGCCGGGCACCCGGATCGAGGTCTTCATCGGGCACGTCCCCGTCGAAGACGATCTCGGGCGCGGCGTCTTCGGTCTCCATGAGCTGACGTGCATGCGCCTCGAGCGCGGCCAGGATGCCGAGTTCGTCGAGCTCGGGTGGGCGGAGCCGCCGTGCGACGGTGCGCACCTCCTCGAGGGCCGTCCGGACCTCGGAGGTAACTTCGTCCAGCACCGGTGCGGGATCGCCGTGTGAGATGGCTCGTCCCAGGACACGCAGCCGAATCAGCACACCCGCGAGCGTCTGCGCCGTGCCGGCGTAGAGTTCGTGGGCGATCTCTTCGCGGTCTCGCTCCTCGGCGTCGAGCACCCGCCGTGATCCCTCGCGCTGGAGGCGACGGGCCTCGTCCATGGCGTCGAGCATCTCGTTCAAGACGAGTCCGAGTCGTTCCACTCTGTGATCGGCGAGGGACGACGGCTCGGCCCGAACGTCCCAGTCGCCCTCCCGCAGGCGCTCCGCCGTTTCGGTCAGCGCTCGGATCGGTCGGAGCGCGACCCGAAACACCCAGACCGAGAGGAGGGCCGTCACCGCAGGGCCGCCGATCAGCAGCGCGAAGAGGGTGCCCTGCGATCCCAACGTGGAGCGCGCCAGCCAGGTGGCCGTCACGAAGAGCAGGCCCACGAAGATCAGTTGCGAGACGACGAGCTTCCAGAAGAGGGGAGCTCGGAGGAGGGTGCGGCCCCACCGGGAGGCGGGAGGAGAAGGATGCACAGACGTTGGTGGCAGACGGGGGGAAGGGGCGCTACCCCCTCGCGGCGCAGGCGATTGTCCATAAATTGGGGTTCGCCTCCGTCGCAGTCTGTCGGAGGTTCCCCCCGCATT
>JANQNV010000088.1 GCA_028279425.1 Longimicrobiales bacterium
GAGGGTGGGGCGGCGTTCGAGGTGCATGTCGCGCGGCCGCGGTCACCGGCCCCACCCGACGGCTACCCGGTGCTGGTGCTGCTCGACGCAGGCGCCTACTTCGGCACCCTGATCGAGATGATTCGGCTGCGACGCAATCGCCCGGCCATGACCGGGATCGAGGCGACCCTCCTCGTCGGCGTCTCGCATCCGGATGTCCGCCCGTACGACCGCGGGCGCCGCGCGCGCGAATACGCCGCGCCTCCGGAGGGGACGGCCCACGAGATGCTGTCGTTTCTGGTCGACACGGTGAAGCCCGCCGTTGCATCACGCCACGCCGTCGATCCGTCGCGCTGGAATGTGTTCGGGCACTCGCTGGCTGGCGCCTTCGTGTTGTACGCCTTCGCCGCTCGGTCCGAAGCCTTTGCGGGCTACCACGCGGCGAGTCCCTCGATCTGGACGTTGAGAGACGAGCTCGACCGTCGACTGGCCGCCCTCGCGGATCGCGCCGACCCGCCGCCCTCGCCGCGCACCGTGATCGTCCACGTCGGCGAATACGACCAGGCGATCGCGCCGTGGCAGCGCTCGGCCCCCGACCAGGAGGCGTTCCGCGCACGTCGTGCCCAGCGGGCGATGGTCGACGAGGCGCGGCGGGTGAGCGGGATCATCGAGCGGCTCGGTGGGGATTGGAGTTCGACCCACTTCGAGGTGCTGGAGGGCGAAGACCACGCCTCGATCGTGCCCGTCGCGATGAGTCGAGGGCTCCGGCGACTCGTGGGCATCCGATCGCGAGCGCGCGACGGTTTCCAGGGCGGGTCGATTTGACAGTCGAGAGGGTGTCGTTGAGATTGGTTCTCAATCTCTGACCCTCTTGGGATTCAAACCGGGTGTGATGTCACTCCCTCCATTCCGTCCACACCACCTCGCCGGGGTCGCGCTCGTCGCGGCGGGGCTTGCCATTCCCGTGTTCGGCGCGACCTGGGCGAACGCCGACGACGCCTCCGCCGTCGCGCCGGCCGCTCCCACCCGCATCGTCGACATTCGTGGCCGGGAGGTGACGTTGCCCGGGGGCGATCCCCGGATCGTCATCGACGACGGCCGCTACCTCCTCGCCCTCTCGCTGCTGCTCGACGACCCGACCGAGGTGCTCGTCGGGTGGCCCCGCGACATCAATCGGATCGGCGAGGGAGTCTACCAGCGGTACGTCGAGCGGTTTCCCGCGATCGACGCCCTGCCTCGGGTCGCCAGTTCGGCCGGTGCGTTCTCGCTCGAACAGACGCTGGCGGTCGAGCCGACCATCGCCGTCTTCTCGCTGGGCCGGGGGCCCTCCGATGCGCAGGTCGCGCAACTGGAAGAGTTGGGCGTCGTACCCGTCTTCCTCGACTTCTTCATGGACCCGCTCGGCCACGTCGACCGCAGCCTCGAATTGCTGGGGCAGATCGTCGGGGCGGAGGCCGAAGCCGAGCGGTTCGTGCAGTTCCGTGCCGAGCGACGGGCTCGGGTCATCGAGCGGGTGGCTGCCCTCGACGGTGCACGCCCCGAGGTGTTTCTCGAGGCGCACGCCGGCCGGACCGCGGAGTGCTGCAACTCGGCGGGCAGCGGCAACGTGGGGGTCTACATCGAGTTGGCCGGCGGCCACAACATCGCCGCCGACGTGCTCCCGGGCCCGGTCGGCCGCGTACAGTTCGAGTACGTGCTCGATCGCAATCCGGCGGTCTACATCGCGACCGGTGGGCCTCACCTCGCCGGGACCGGCGGGCTGGTGCTCGGCTCCGGGTATGCGAGTGCCGAGGCGGGTGAGGCGCTTCGTCGCACCGTGGCGCGTCCCGGATTCGAGTACCTCAACGCGGTGATGGGCGGCCGAGCGCACGGTCTGTCGCATCAACTTCTCAACTCCCCACTCGACATCGTCGCCCTCGAGGCGATCGCCGGATGGATCCATCCCGAGGTGTTCGGCGACGTCGACCCCGGCGAGACGTTACGCCGGATCAACACCGACTTCCTCGCGGTCTCGTCGCAGGGCACCTACTGGGTGTCGCTCGATCAGTCCACCGGCGATCCGTCGCCATCCCCTCAGCTGCCGTAGAAGATGATCCCGATCCCGAATCTCGTTCGTCGCGGCGTCGCCGCCCCCTTCTGCCTCCTTCTGGCCGCAGCGTCGCCCGGAGCGGTCTCGTCTCAGAGTGTGCCCGTCGACGGCCCGAGTGTTCGTGTCGGTTCGGGCGTCTACGAAATCGTGGTGCACCACGAGACCGGCGACGTCTTCGCCTCCACGATCGGACGCTCGGGCATGGACGAGGGGCGCATCTACCGCCTCGACGGTCAGACGCTCGCCGTGACGGGGATCATCCCGACCCCCGGATACCGGCCGTTCGGTCTCGGCATCCGCGAGGAGTCCGGCACGCTCTACGCGACCGACACCGCCGAGGGCGCCGTGCTCGTGCTCGACATCGCCGAGATGGCGATGGTCAAGGCGATCACGAATCCGGACGATGGTAACGGGCACCTGCGCGAGGTCGTTGCCGACGAGTCGACCGGCATGGTCTATGTGTCGAGCTACAACGAAAACGGCATGATCTGGGTGATCGACGACGCGAGCCGCTCGTTGGTGAACACCTACCAGGGCGTGGGCAACGGCACCTCGGGAATGGTGCTCGACGGGGCCAACAACCGGCTGTACGCGGCCAACATGGCCGGCTTCGACGTGACCGAGATCGACCTGGCCACTGGCGAGTACGTGCGACGCTTCGAGTCGGGCGGCGAGCGCCCGACCAACCTCGAGCTCGACGCCGAGCGTGGACGGCTCTGGTCGGCCAACCAGGCGTCCAACGACGCCACCGTGATCGACCTCGCGACCGGCGAGTTGCTCGGCTCGGTGTCGGTGGGCGATCAGGGCCTCGGGATTCGCTACAACCCGGCCAACGATCTGATGTACGTCACCGCCCGACGCTCCGGGATCGTGACCGCCGTCGATGCCGCATCGATGCAGATCGTGACCTGGATGCAGACCGGCTCGCACCCCAACACGGTCGCGGTCAACCGCGAGACCGGCCTCGCATACGTGACCAACAAGTCCCGCTCCGCGGGTCGCGATCAGCCTCCCGTCATGGACCCGAATGGTGATACGGTCACGCTCCTTCGCCGCTGATCGCGGCGGAGCGGGCGGGGCGGCCGTGTCCGTCGACTACGGGCACGAGTTCCTCTTCTCGTCGAGCGACGAAACCGTTCGAGCGCGTGCGGCCTCGTTGACCGCCGGGCCGCCCGAGGACGGTCGGGTCGTGGGCGCCATCCCCTTCGAGGCGTCGGCACCCGAGGCGTTGTTCGTGCCCGACGTGTGGCATCACGAGCCGCGCGCCGCCTCGTTCGTGAGCCACGGGCCGGTGCGCGATCCGCGCTCGTTTCGGGTGCGGGAGGTGCCCTGCCGCGAGGTCTACACGAGCACGGTCCGAGCATTGCTCGCCGCTCTCGAGGCGCACGCCCGCAACGAGACCGGGCTGCGGAAGGTGGTTCTCGCCCGCCGCCTCACGGTGGAGAGCGAGGTCGAGATCGACCCCGTGCGGTTGGCGGCCGATCTGCAGTGGGACCCGCGCGTGACCACCATCATGTTCCGATTCGCCGACTCGGCAGTGACGCGGGCGATGGTTGCGGCGACGCCGGAGACGCTGGTCGACAAGCGTGGTGACCGCGTGCTGTCGCTTCCTCTGGCGGGTTCGGCTCCCCGCCGGGCCGAGGCGGTGGACGACGAGGCGGAGGGGCAGCGCCTCCTGAAATCCGAGAAGGATCTCGCCGAACACCGACTCGTGGTGGAGCACATTCTCGACCTCCTGGCGCCGCACTGTGCGTCGCTCGACGCCACCGCTCCCGAGCTCTCCGCGACCGATACCGTGTGGCACCTTCGGACCCGGGTGTCGGGACGCCTCAAGGATCCGAGCACCCCGTCGATCACCCTCGCGCGCATCCTGCATCCGACGCCTGCGGTATGCGGCGTGCCCACCGATGCCGCTTTCCGGCTGATCCGGAGCATGGAGCCGTTCCGGCGGGGGCTGTACGCCGGCGCAGTGGGGTGGAGCGACGGTGAGGGCGGCGGTCGCTGGATGGTCACGTTGCGCTGCGCGGAGATCGAGGGCACGCACGCCACGCTGCATGCCGGCGCCGGTATCGTCCGTGGCTCCGACCCGGAGGCCGAGTGGGACGAGACCGCGATGAAGTTCCAAGCCGTCCTGCACGCCCTGGGTGTGCCGCACGGGGCCGAAAGCCCGGTTCCCGGACCGTGACCCGCCCCCTCCAGCGCTGGCCCGACCGCTTCGTCTCGCGCTACTCCGATGCGGGCTATTGGACCGACGAGACGATCCCCGACCTGATCGGTCGCTGGGCCCAATCGGCGCCGGATCGAGTCGCCGTGCGCGACGCGAGCGCGACGTTGTCGTATGGCCAACTCGCGGAGCGGGCCGACGCCTTTGCCGGGGGGCTTCTGAGTCGCGGTCTCGTGGCTGGAGACCGGGTCGTGCTTCAGCTGCCCAACATCGCCGAGTTTTTTGTGGCCATGTTCGGGTGCATGCGGGCCGACGTCCTGCCCGTCTTCTGCTTGCCTGCCCACCGCGAGCAGGAGGTGCTCGACTTCGTGGAGGCCTCGGGCGCGCGGGCCTACGCCATCGCAGAGCGCCACGCCGGATTCGACTACCGCACCCTCGCGCGCACGGTGCGAGCACGGTATCCCGAGCTCGACGTCTTCGTGGCCGGCGACGCCGAGGAGTTCACCTCGTTTACCGCCCTCGAGGCCGCCGACGTGGGGCACCGGCACCGGGCGAACCCCGCCGATGTCGCCTTCCTGCAGCTGTCCGGCGGGAGCACGGGACGCTCCAAGCTGATCCCGCGAACACATCGCGATTACCTGTACTCGGTGCGCGAAAGTGCGCGGATCTGTCGGTTGAGCGAGTCGACGGTCTATCTCGGCGCACTTCCGGTGGCCCACAACTTCCCGATGAGTTCTCCTGGGTTCCTCGGCACCTTCTACGCGGGCGGAGCGGTGACGCTGGCGTCGGCTCCCTCTCCCGACGTCGCGTTTCCGCTGATCGAGCGCGATCGGGTCACGATCTGTGGGGTCGTGCCCCCCATCGCGATCCTCTGGGCTCGGACCGCGCCCGACACGCCCCACGACCTTTCGTCGCTCGAGGTGTTGCAGGTCGGGGGCGCTCGCTTCGCCCCCGAGGCGGCGCGGCGGGTGGAACCGGCGCTGGGCGTCACCCTGCAGCAGGTGTACGGTATGGCCGAAGGGCTGGTGAACTACACCCGGCTCGACGATCCCGAGCCGGTGCGCGTGCTCACACAGGGGCGCCCGATCAGCGAAGCCGACGAACTGCGGATCGTCGACCTCGACGGTCGCGAGGTCGCCCCTGGCGAACGGGGCCAGCTCCTGACCCGGGGTCCCTATACCATCCGGGCTTACCTCGCCGACGAGGCGACCAATTCCAGGGCCTTCACGAGCGATGGATTCTATCGCACCGGCGATCTCGTTTCGCGTACCGACGAGGGGAACCTCGTGGTGCACGGACGGATCACAGACGCGATCAATCGGGGTGGTGAGAAGGTGCCTGTCGAAGAGGTCGAGAACCACCTCATGGCGCACCCCGCCGTGCACGACGCGGTCGTCGTGCCGGTGCCCGATCCTCTACTGGGCGAGAAGAGCTGCGCCGTGGTGATACGGGGCTCGGACGAGGTGACACCCCTCGCCCTGCGGCGCTGGGTGCGCGAACGGGGGGTCGCGAGCTTCAAGGTGCCCGACCGCGTCGCCTTCGTGGACGCGTACCCCGAAACCGGGGTCGGCAAGGTGAGTCGGTCCGAACTGCGTCGCGTACTCCGGGAACAGCTCGCCGAGGAGGTGCGGCCGTGAGCGAGCAGACGCAGCGCCCCGAGTCCGGGCCGTTGGCACCGGGTCGACTTCCCAAGGTCGTCGACTACGTGATGCCCGACGACGTGCCCCACTCGCGCGCCCGCTGGCCGCTCGAGCCGACACGCGCGGCGTTGCTGATCCACGACATGCAGGCCTACTTCCTGCGCATCTACCCCGCCGGCAGCGAGCTCATCGACGGGGTCGTGGCCCGCATCCGGGCGCTGCGCACGCGCTGCGACGAACTCGGGATTCCGGTCTTCTACACGGCGCAGTTCCCGCATCAGGACGTGCGAGATCGGGGACTGCAGGCGGACCTGTGGGGTCCGGGGATGCGTCCCGACGCCTCGGAGACCGAGATCGTCGAGGCCTTGCGACCGCTCGGCTCGCACGAAGTGCTCCGCAAGTGGCGCTACAGTGCGTTTCAGCGGTCTCCCCTGGAGCCGATGATGACCGCGCGCCGGCGCGACCAGTTGATCGTGGTGGGCGTCTACGCTCAGATTGGCGTGCTCCTCACCGCGGCCGACGCCTTCATGCGTGACGTACGACCGTTCGTGGTCGCCGACGCCGTTGCGGATTTTTCGGCCGATCGCCACCGGGCCGCGCTGGAGTACGTCGGCCAGCACTGCGGGATCGTGACCCGCGCGAACGACCTCCTGGAGACGCTATGAGCGACACGCCCTTCACCCTCGAGCGAATGCAAGCCGACGTGGCCGAGATGCTCGGCGTGCCGGTGAGCGAAGTAGGAGCCGACGAGTATCTGCTCGACCTGGGCGTCGATTCGATGCAGATCATGCAACTCGCCGACCAGTGGTCGCGCGCGTCGGGTGTCTCGGTGGGATTCGCCGATCTCGCCGAGCAACCCATGTTGCGCGGGTGGTGGGACGTCATCTCTGGGCGCATGGGGTGATCGAAGGGCCGATCACTGAAGCGCAGGACGGTCTCTGGCTGGCGCGCCGGCTCGATCCTGCGAGTCCGGCGCAGAACACCGGCCAGGTGCTCCGTCTGCGCGGCGACCTCGACGCGGCTCGGCTCGTCGAACGGATCGACGCCACTCTCGCCGAATGCGACGCCTTGCGGGTGCGGATCGAGCCGGCCGAACGGGGCTCGCGCCAGGGTGCGTGGTCCCGCGCGGGATCGCCTTCGGGTGCGGGTTCACACTTCGGTGCGGGGGTCGATGTCGTCGCGAGCGCGGGCCACCTGGTCACGGTCGCCGTGCCCTCGATCGCCACCCGCGTCGTCGACCTCCGCGGGGCGCCGGACGCGCTTGCGGCCGCACGGGCCGCCATCGACGACGACATGGACGCTCCGCGAGATCCCGCTCGGGATCCGATGGCCACCTCGGTGCTGTATCGGCTCGGCGAGCGCGATCATCTCTGGTACCTCTGCGTGCAGCACCTCGTCATCGATGGGTACGGGACCACGCTGCTGATCGAGCGGGTCGTCGACCGCATCGATGCGCTCATGACGGGCGAGGCGGAACGCACCCAGCCCTTCCGGAGCTTCGCCGATGTGGTGGCCGAGGATCGGGCCGCGCGGGTGGGGCCTCGTCGAGAGGCGGAGCGGGGATTCTGGCATGCCGAGCTCGACGGTCTCGGGCTCGTGGGTTCGCTTTCGGAGGGCGAACCCATCGCGGGACCCGACTGTCGCAAGCTGCGCACCCCCGTGCCCGACGAGGTGCGACGGGGGCTCGAACGCCTCGCGCGCGCGGCTCGGACGGGCTGGCCCGATGCCGTGATCGCCACGGCGGCGCTCTACCTCGCTCGTCACACCGGCCGCGACGAGATCGTGCTCGGTGTGCCGGTGATGAATCGGCTGGGCTCGGCGTCGGCTCGTGTGCCTTGCATGCGGATGAACGTGCTCCCGCTTCGCCTGAAGGTCGACCCGACCGCGACGGTGGTCGAGTGGGTGGCACATGTGGCCGGCGTGCACCGCCGCTGTCGGCGCCACGGCACGATTCGCGGCGAAGACCTGCGCCGCGAGCTGGGCCTGCTCGGTCGCGGGCGCCGCCTCCACGGGCCGGTCGTCAACGTCTTGCCGTTTCCGCCTCTGAAGGGGCCCACAGGTCTCGACACCGACTTCGAGGTGCTGGGTGCCGGGCCCATCGACGACCTGACGTTCACCCTGCGACGTCACAGCGTCGACGACGCCTTCGATCTCGAGGTCGAGACGAATCCCGCGTTGTACGACGAGGTCGAGACGCGGGAGCACCTCGACCGCTTCCTGGCGATGCTGACGGCGGTGGCCGTGAGCGACGAGACCCGTCTGGAGGACGTGCCGACCCTCACCCCGGCAGAGAGGCGGCGCTGGGTCGACGAGGTGAACGCGACCGATCACCCGGTGCCCGACACGACCCTGACGGCCCTCCTCGCCGAGGCGTGGGCAGCCGAACCCGATCCGATGGCGTTGATCCACGAAGGGGGGCGGTGGAGCCGTCGCGAGCTCGAATCGCGGGTGCGTGCCATGGCGGCCCGTCTCGAGGTGGCCGGGGTGGGCGTCGGCTCGATCGTGGGCGTCTTGCTGCCTCGTTCGGCCGAACAGATGGTGGCCATCCTCGCGACGATCTGGCGGGGGGCGGCCTATCTGCCTCTGGATCCGGACCATCCCGAGGCGCGGCTCCGTTCGGTGATCGTGGACGCCGCGCCGGCGGTGGTCGTCACGGATGCTCCCGGGGCTGCGCGGGTCGACGAGGTGCCGACGCTGCGGGTCGACGAGGTGCCGACGCTGCGGGTCGACGAGGCGGCGGCGGGCACCCCACCCCGGGGCGAGGCGGGTCCCGACGCCCTGCTGCCGCCGCCCGACACCCCGGCCTACGTGATCTACACCTCCGGGTCGACCGGTGTCCCCAACGGTGTGGTCGTCGAGCATCGGGCGATCGTCAACCGGTTGCTCTGGATGCGAGAGGCCTTCGGCTTCGGTCCCGGCGACGTGGTACTCCACAAGACGCCCACCACTTTCGACGTCTCGGTCTGGGAGATCTTCTTGGCGCACCTCTCGGGGGCGGCGCTGGTCGTGGCCCCCGCCGAGGCGCACCGCGATCCGGGCTGGCTCGCGCGGGTGGTCCGGGAGCAGGGGGTCACGGCGATGCATTTCGTGCCCTCGATGCTGGCTCCTTTCCTCGATCATCCCGACAGCGAGGGGCTGGGGATCCACCGGGTGTTCTGCAGCGGCGAGGCCCTGCCGGCCACGCTGCGTGACCGCTTCCATGCGCGCATCCGGGGCGAGCTCCACAATCTGTACGGTCCGACCGAGGCGGCGGTCGACGTCACCCACTGGGCGGCTCCCCCCGACGACACGTCGGATCCTCTCCCGATCGGCCGTCCGGTTTGGAACACGCGTACCTACGTGCTCGATCGGAGCCTGCGCCCCGTCCCCCCCGAGTCGATCGGTGAGCTCTATCTCGCGGGTCGCCAGCTCGCTCGCGGATATCTCGCGCGCGACGGGCTCACCCGCGAGCGCTTTCCAGCCGATCCCTTCCGATCGGGGGAGCGCATGTACCGTACGGGTGATCTTGCCCGCTGGCGGCGGGACGGGCAGATCGTCTACTGCGGTCGCGTCGACCATCAGGTGAAGGTGCGAGGGCAGCGGGTGGAGCTCGGCGAGATCGAGACGGTGTTGCTCGAGCAGGCGGGGGTGCAGCACGCGGTGGCCGGCACCCGGCCGGACGCCTCGGGCGAGCCCGCGTTGGTCGCATGGCTCGTCGCGTCGGAGGGCGCCGAGCTGGTCGTCGACACGCTGCGTGAGGCGCTCGCCGAGCGTCTGCCAGGCGCGATGATCCCGTCGGCGTGGGTCGTTCTCGACGCCCTTCCGCTCACCTCCAGTGGCAAGACCGATCGCCGGGCTCTCCCCGACCCGGCAGCCGCCGCTCCGACGAGCACGGCGCCCCCGGCCACCGCGTCGGAGCAGGTCATCGCCGAGCTCTACCGCGACGTGCTGGGGCTCGCCACGCGGCCCGGCCGCGACGACGACTTCTTCGCGCTGGGCGGACACTCGCTTCGCGCCGTCGAGCTCTTGCGTCGTCTGAGAGAGCAGCGCGGGATCGATCTGGGCCCCGGGGCGGTCTTCGCCCACCCGGGCGTTGCCGCCCTGGCCCGCGTGCTCGACGACGCGCTTGCGATGGCCGGGAGCGCGGCCGCACCGGAGGGTTTCGAGACCTTCCTCGCTCTGGGGCGCCCCCCCGAATCCCCCCTCCCGCGCCTGTACTGCGTGCATCCGGCCGGGGGACTCGCCTGGTGCTACCGTCCCCTCGCCGACGCGCTGGAGGGGGCGGCCGAGGTGATCGGCCTTCAGGCCGCCGTGCTCCGCGAGGGCGAGGCCGAGCCGGCCGGACTCGACGAGATGGCGGCCGCCTACGTCGACGGCATCCTCGAGCGGGAGGGGCGCCGGTCGCAGCGGGTCGGTGCGGAGGCCTCACCGATTCACCTGCTCGGGTGGTCGGTCGGGGGCATCCTGGCCCACGCGATGGCCTGCCGGCTGCAGGCGCTTGGGCGGTCGCCGGGGCTCGTCGTGTTGCTCGACGCCTATCCGGCCGACTGGTGGCACGACGAGCCCGAGCCCGACGAGGGGGCCGCCCTCAAGGCGCTCCTGCTCATCGCCGGCGTGCCGCCCGAGGCCATCGATGCGACGCCCCCGACCCGTGTGGCTGTGCGGGCGGTGCTGCGCACGCGCGGCCACGTGCTCGGTACCCTCTCGGACGCGTCGCTCGACGGGGTGATCCGCGCGGTCACCTCGACCAACCGCCTCGTCCGCCGCTACCGGCACCGCCGGCTTTTGGGCGAGGTCGTGCACGTGCAGGCTGCGCTCGATCACCAGGACGACGGTATGGATGCGTCGCTGTGGGCTCCCCACGTCGACCGGGTCGAAGCACACGCCCTCCCGACCGTGCACGGTCGCATGGCCGGCGCCGAGGCGTCGGGTCGTGTGGCGGCCCTGCTCTCTGCTCGTCTCAGACCGGAGGTGCCGGCATGAAGGGGATCGTGATGGTGACGGGAGCGGCCGGGGGGATCGGGGCCGCCGTCGTGCGTCGTCTCCTCGATGACGGCGACCGTGTGGTAGGCCTCGACGCCGATGCCGACGGGCTCGCCCGCCTCGGCCGTACGGTCGATGCGGCGCGCTTTCGCGGTGTCGAGATCGATCTGCGTCGGGCCGACGCCGTCGAGGCCGTCGTTGCGGAGGTCGAAGAGGCCTGGGGCCCGATCGACCGGCTCGCTTGCATCGCGGGCGTGCTCGAAGTGGGGCCGGTGACGGAGATCTCCGACGACGCCGTGCGGCGCGTCTTCGACGTCAACGTGCTGGGCGTGCTGGCCGCGCTGCGGCCGGTGGGGGCCAGGATGGCGCAACGCGGCGGTGGGAGCGTCGTCACGGTGGGATCCAACGCGGGCCTCGTCCCTCGGGTCGGGATGGGGGCCTACGGCGCCTCGAAGGCCGCGGCCTCCATGCTCACGCGCAGCATGGGGCTCGAGCTGGCCCGCAGCGGAGTCCGTTGCAACGTGGTGTGCGCCGGCTCGACCCGCACGCCCATGCAGGTCCGCTTCCAGAGCGACGTCGGGGGCGACGCGCCCGTGGTGGAGGGCTCGCTCGAGAGCTTCCGCACCGGGATTCCGCTCGGGCGGATCGCCGACCCCGATGATGTGGCCGACGTGGTAGTCTACTTGCTCTCGGATCGCGCCCGGCACGTCACCCTGACCGAGGTGGTCGTCGACGGCGGCGCCTCGTTGCACGGATGAGTGCGATGGATCCCTCGACCCTCGACGAGCCGACGATCGAGCGCCGCATGCGGGCGTGGCGCCACGAGATCCACGCCCACCCCGAGCTGGCCTTCCACGAGCACCGCACAGCCGCCTTCGTCGCGGCTCGTCTGCGGGAGTTCGGCCTCGACGTGGTCGAAGGGGTGGGCGGCACCGGAGTCGTCGGAACCCTCCGCCTCTCGCAGTCCACCCGGCAGGCAATCGCCTTCCGCGCCGAGCTCGACGCGCTGCCGATCCAGGAGGTCGAAGGGCGCCCGTGGGGTTCGGTGGTGCCTGGAGTGATGCACGCCTGCGGCCACGACGGACACTGCGCGATGCTCCTCGGCGCGGCCGCCTGGCTCGCCGAGCACGGCGGGTTCGAGGGCACGATCCACTTCGTCTTCCAGCCGGCTGAAGAAAACGAGGGGGGCGCCCGCCTCATGCTACAGGACGGCTTCTTCGATCGCTTCCCGGTCGATGAGGTGTTCGCGCTCCACACCGAGCCCTCGCTGCCGATCGGTCACTTCGCCGTGGCGAGTGGCGCGGTCATGGCGTCGATGGACCTGTTCGACATCCGTGTGACCGGAGAGGTGTGCCACGCCGCGCGTCCCCACCAGGGCGCCGATGCGATCTTGTGTGCGGCCTCGCTGGTCGCCGAGCTCCAGGCGGTGCGCACCCGTGCGCTCGATCCTCTCGAACCCGGGGTCGTGAGCGTCACCTCGATCGAGGGCGGCAGCAGTCGCAACGTGTTGCCCGAGCATGTGCAGCTCCAGGGCACAGCGCGTCTGTTTTCTGCCGAGGCGAGCAAGCGCACCGAAGCCACGATCCGGCGGGTCGCCGAGGGCGTGGCCGCGGCCCACGGGTGCGAGGTGGCGGTCGAATACGAGCGTCGCTACCCCGCGGCGGTCAACGCCGAGGTGCCCTCCGGCATCGCCTGTGACGTCGCAGCCGCCGTGGCCGGAGCCGCTGCGGTCGGCGAGGACCCGTTTCCACTCCCGGCCTCCGAAGACTTCGCCTTCTTCCTCGAGCAGCGACCTGGCTGCCTGGCCCTGCTCGGCAATGGCAAGTCGGCCTCGGTGCACACGCCCGAGTTCGACTTCGCCGACGATGCGCTCCTGTGGGGTCTGCGCTACTGGGTGGCCCTGGCGCGCACGCTGCTTCCCGCCGATTCCGACGCACCCCTCCCTCCATCCGACCCGACCGAACGTACCGATTGAATGGATACACAGACTGCGCTTCGAACCCGTCGCACCGTCCACGCCTTCAAGCGCGACCCGGTCCCCGTCGACGTCGTCCGCCGAGCGATCGACGCGGCGGTCATGGCGCCGAACCACAAGCTGACGGAACCGTGGCGCTTCACCCTGCTCGGCCGCGCGGCGCGCGCGCCGCTGGCCGACCTCGCGGTGCGCGTCCGGGCCGAGCGGTTCGGGTATGAGCCGGAGCCCGACATCGTCGAGCGTATCCATGGCAAGATCCTCGATCCGCCCTTCGCTCTCGTCGTGACCCGGATCCCCTGCGACGATCCCCTGCGCGATGCCGAAGACCGCTCGGCGGTGGCCTGCGCCCTTCAGAACCTGTTCTTGTCGCTCCACGCCGAGGGCGTGGGCAGCAAATGGAGCACCGGGGCCGTGGTCCGGGACGAACGTTTCTTCGATGCCGTCGGAGTTGATCCGGAGGGTGGCTCGATCGAGGGCGTCGTCTGGATCGGCTATGCATCGGGCGAACCGAAGCCACCGGCCCGGTCGCCCCGGAGCGCGGTCTACGAGGAGCGTCTGGACGCCTGAGTGATCGCTCCGGTCGGAGGGCGCGAGAGGGCCCACTCGGCTGCTCGCCGAAAAGGCTTGCCGACCGTGGCGGGACACCGTACAATCGGTGCGGATGAGAATCACTCTCATCGACTTCCGACCCGTGGCCTCGGCCGTGCCGGGGTTCCAACCAGGAGTTCGCTCGTGTCGTTCGTATCGTTCAGCCGTGGTTCTGCCGTGGCGTGGTCCACCGCCGCCGCTTTGTCGTTGTCTGCCGCCGGCATCTTCGCTCAACCCACCGTCCAGACGCAGGCCCAGATCCACGGAGGCCTCTACGAACTGGCTTCGTGGGCAGAAGACGGAAACCTCTGGGTGGCGGCCACCGGGTCGTCGTTCGCCGAGGGCGCCAAGCTCATTCAGGTCGATGGGACCACCCTCGAGCAGATCAAGGCCATCGACGTCCCCGAGGCTCGCGGGTTCGGCATGGCGATCAATCACTCCACCGGCACCCTCTACACGACCAACACGCGCGACGGGAGTATGTCGGCCGTCGACATTCGTACCGGCGAGGTGACCGTGATCACCGATCCGTCGGCCGAGGGCAACCCGCATCTCTACCGGATCGCGATCGACGAAACGCGCAACATGGTCTACGCCTCGGTCGCGCAAACGCCCGGTCAGGTGTGGGTCGTCGACGGTTCGACCCATACGCTCGACCGGGTCATCGATGCGGGCGGTTCGCGTCCCACGGGTATCATTGCCGATGCGGAGAGGAATCGCCTCTACGTGTCCAACATCGGCGACGACTTCATCTCGGTCATCGATCTGGGGAGCGACCGTGTGGTCGACCGCATCCCGACCGTCGGTGGTCGCTCCACCCAGATGGCCTTCGATCCATCGACCGATCGCCTGTTCGTGGGCAATCAGGGGTCGAACGATATCTCCGTGATCGACCTGAACCAGATGCGCGCCGTGCGTCGCGTTGCGGTGGGCGAGCAGCCGGTCGGGATCGGATACCACCCCGTGGCCAACCAGATCTACGTAGCGAATCGCCGCAGCGGTACGGTGTCGGTGATCGACGGTGAAAGCTACGAAGAGGTGGCGCAGCTCGAGATCGGTAGCTACCCGAACACCGTCTTCGTCGATGAGGTGACGGGTCTGGTCTACGTGACCAACAAGGCCGTGCGCTCGCCGCGCGACCAGGAGCCGGTCAAGGACCCGAAGGGCGACATGGTGTCGGTCATCCGGCCCTGAGTCCGGCGATCGACCGATGAGCAGGGGGCGTCGGGTCGCGGTCTGGGTCGGTGTCGCACTCGTGTCGGGTGCGGCGCTCCCCGGCTTCGGTGCGGCGCTCCCCGGCTTCGGGTCGGCGCCCCCGCCCACATGGGAGTGGGATCTTCCGCCGGGGATCGCCCCTCCGCGCGTTCCCGCCGACAATCCGATGACGGCCGAGAAGGTCGAGTTGGGGCGTCACCTCTTCTACGACACCCGCCTGTCGTTCAACGAGACGCAGAGCTGCGCCTCGTGTCATCGGCAGGAACTCGCCTTCACCGATGGGAAGCCCCACGGCGTCGGATCCACGGGTGAGGTGCACCCGCGCGGGAGTATGTCGCTGGCCAATGTGGCCTATTCCAGCACGCTGACGTGGGCGCATCCGTCGCTCAGCTCGCTCGAAGAACAGCAGCTGGCCCCGCTTCTCGGCGACGATCCGGTGGAGTTGGGCATGGGCGGGCACGAAGACGTACTGCTCGCCCGCCTCGCCGCGTCGCCGGTCTACGACGAACTCTTCGCGGCAGCCTTCCCGGCCGACCCCGATCCGCTCACACTCCCGCGTGTTCTCGAGGCCATCGCGAGCTTCGAGCGCACCTTGATCTCCTTCGATTCCCCGTGGGACCGGCAGATGCTGTGGGGAGAGCGAGGCGTCGTGTCGAGCGAGGTGCTGGCGGGTGCCGAGCTGTTCGCGAGCCAGCGAATGGGGTGCGCGGATTGCCATACCGAGCCCTTCTTCACCAACGCGGTGGAGTTCGAGGGGCGCGAGGTGGTCGACCGGGAGTTCTTCAACACCGGGCTCTACGACCTCGATGGCGAGGGCGCCTATCCGACGCCCAACACTGGGGTGCACGCCAGCACCGGCAGGCCGGCCGACATGGGGCGCTTCCGGGCACCGACGCTTCGCAACATCGCGGTCACGGCTCCCTACATGCACGACGGAAGCATCGCCACCCTCGACGACGTGCTGACCGAGCACTACATGCCGGGGGGGCGCACCGACAGCCCGCTCAAGAGCGACCTCATGCTGAGCTTCGGACTCTCGCCGGCCGAGCGGGCGAGCGTCGTCGCCTTCCTGCACGCGCTGACCGACGAGCGCTTTCTCACGGACCCGCGGTTCGCCGACCCCTGGGTCGAGCGCCGCGAACGCCCGGGGGCGGACAGCCAGGGGGCCGCGGTCAACCGTCGTTAGCGGTCGGTCGCTGATCCCGCGGCGAAGGCGCGCACGAGGCCGATGACGCCGATCGCCAGCGCCGAGGCGACGCCGAGGTCGACGCTTCCCCTCCAGAACGGTGGAAGGAATCGGACACCGATGACGGCGACGACGATCGCGGCCGCCCCGATCCAGGCGCGGCGAACCAGCCGTGTGTCCGAGTCGACGAGCCCCGTCGCGTAGGCGGGAGCGAGCCAGCGGGCCCACCCCGGTGCGTCATCCGTGATCGCGTGGAGACGGCGTGCGACGAAGGGGGCCCACGAGCGCGCGAGGGCGCGCAGTCCCTCGCCCCAGGCTAAGGCCACGACGATCGCGATCCCTGCGGCGAGTCGCCATCCGGCCGCATTGGCCTCCGACAGCAGACCCCACCCCTGGACCCCGAGCGAGTAGGCCGGTCGGCCCAGGAGCAGCACGACCCCGAGGAGCCCCCACAGCCGCCACCCGCGTCCAGCGGTCGAGGGCGCGACGCCGGAGGGCAGGGGGTCGACCGTCGGCTCGACGGTGATGTCGGGCTGGCGATCGGCCACGGTCAGGCCGCGACCTCGCGGTGGGGAGTCGGATTCATGCGGGCCTGGATCTGCCGCACCACCGCGGCCGCCCGCGTGAAGCGTCCAGGCAGGCCAGGCCGCGACTCCCAATTGGTCGAGAGGTGGAGGCCGTCGGGAAGCTCGAGGCCGTCGAGCGCCCGCCACGAGAGATCCCACGCAGGAATCCCGGTCCGGCTGACGTCGAGGATGCCGTCGACCGGCGCTCGGGTGATCCGCGTGAAGTGCTTCGAGGCGAGGTCGGAGAGTTCGACGTCGGACAGGTCGATGACGTCGGGGTGTTGAGCCCCCCCGAGATAGGCGGTGTGCACCCCGCGTCGGCCGAAGAGAGACGCGTTGTAGGTCACCCCCTTCAGCGGGATCCCCTCACCGAAGCCCACCTGGAATCCCATCCCTCGAGGGCCATCGGCGACATCGAGATGGACGACGCCCAGCGGGTTCATCTTCAGCGCGTCGATGCGGCGCGCCGCCTGCGGCGCCGCTTCGCCGAGCAGCTTGGCGGTCGCCCGTGTCGGGGTGCACACGACCACGTCGCTGAAGTCGTAGCTTCCACTCGACGTGTCGAGACGCCACCCACCTCCGGAGCCCTGCGTCAGCCGTCGCACGCCGTCGTCCAGGCGCACGTTCTCCCCGAGATGCGCGGCGAGTGCCGTGGGCAACACCTGCATCCCTTCGTCGAAGGAGCACGCGGGCGGAGGCGAGAGCCGCCCACCCTTTTTCCGCATCAGGGAGAGCACGAGGCTTCGTGAGATTCCCGCGCGTCGCAGCATGGGTACGAGCATGCGGTCGGCCTCCATGTCGCGCGGGTCGGAGGCGTAGAGGCCCCCGTAGAGCGGGCCCATCAGATTCTGGTAGGTCTCGTTGCCGAACTTGCGCACGAAGAACTCGGCGACCCGCTCCCCCGGGCGGGCGCCCGCCGTGAGGGGCTCCATCAACATACGGAGCTTCGACAGTGGACCGACCAGGTCGGAACGCAAGAAGGCCTGGATGCCGAAGGGGACGCTTCGCAGGCGCCCGTCTCGGTAGACCATCAAGTCGAGACCGGGAGGGGCCTCGACGACGCGGTCCTGGATGCCGAGTTCGTTCGTGAGGGTGCGGATCGGGCCCGTCAGCCGCGTGCGCTGGGGGCCCCAGTCGAGGACCCGCCCGTCGACGCGCCCGCTGTAGATGACACCGCCGGCCCTATCCGAGGCCTCGAAAAGCATCCAGGGGATCCCGGCGGACTGCAGCTCCCTCGCCACGAGCAGCCCGCTGATGCCGCCCCCCACGATCCCGATCACGGCGACCCCACTGCGGTGCGGGGGGGGCGTCCCTCGACCTCGGGCATGAACGGGCTCGGCGGAAGGTCCCGCGCCCCATTGGTGCAGAACGTGCCCGCTACCGGCCGACAGCGGCAGGGCGCCAGGAGCGAGCCCTGGGTGCCCGGCCGATCGAGGGCGCTCTCGACCAGGCCGCGCATGAACTGCGGGAAGGCCTCGGTGTCGTGGGGGACCGGGACTCGGTGAAAGTGCTTCCCCTCGCCTTCGACGAATCCCTTCAGTTCATCGTCGAGCTCCGAGAGCGTCTCGGACTGTTCGTGCATGAAGCTGATGGCATCCACGACCAGGTGTGTGTGATCGAGAGCGCGGATCGCATCTTCGTTGTCCGGCTGCGTCCAGGCGATGCGGCGGTTGGTGTGGTTCTGGAAGCCGATCTCCCATTCGTCGACGCCCACGGCCCGGGCCACCGCCGCACAGTGCTCCTCCACGTAGCGATCGTACCGGCTCCCCTCGACGAGGTACTTGATCGGGGTCCCGTGGGCCGAGAAGTACAGCAGGGTGTCCGGACGCGTCGGATCGAGCCCCCGCTCCAGGCAAAACGTGCGGATGTTGGAGGCGCGCAACTCGGTGTAGTCCGGGTGGTGGTGCCAGCCGCTGAGCCCGACCCAGTCGACGTTCCAGTCCACCTCACCCATCGCACGAGCCACGCCATCCAGCGCGGCGACGGTGGTGGAGTGACCACACAGGGGGTAGGCCGGGAGAGCGACGACCCGCGTGACTCCCGCCTGCTTGAGCTCCTCGACCGCGTCGGAAATGAAGGGACGCGTGAACTGGAAGCCGAGCGCGACGACGGCGTCGTGTCCCGCGGCGAGCAACTCGGATTCGAGCGCCCGGGCGTGGGCAGCCGCCTGCTCGTTCAGGGGAGAACCACCGATCTCCTCGTATTCCGCCAGGAGCGTCGGAGCTCGGTTCGCGGCCAATTCCTTCGCACGCGCGACCCCTGCCTCCCCGCGGTGCTCGAGGCCCGCGTTCTGCAGGAAGATTCGCTCGAGAAAGGGGGTGACGGCTTCGAGGGTGAGTTCCGCAGGCTCACCGAAGTTGATCATCAAGACACCGATCTTCATACCTGCACTCTACCATCCGTTTCGTCGTTGGAGCGGGCTCCGGGCAAGTCGAACACTTCGCGCACCACAGCGGCCACGTCGGCGCCGGACGGAGTGTCGATGTCGGCCTCGCGCAGCGCGCTGGTCGGGCCGTGAAGCACCGTTCGAGCGATGGACCGGGCGAGGCGCCGAAACGCCTCCCGTTCGGCCGGAGTGCGACCACGCCCGGCGCGGTCGGCTTCAGCGAGAGCCTGATCCATGACTTCGTTGCGGAGTTCGACGAGCACGGGCACGGCCGTCCGGCCGCGAACCCAGCGCACATACTCGTCGACCGCCGCGTCGATCCGTTCTTCGGCTTCGGGGATCCACCGGGCGCGGCGCCCCTCGGCGGCCTGCACCTCGGCCTGGAGGGTGCTGAGATCGATCTCACTCCCGGTCGGCTCGTCATAGACCACGGCCCGCGGATGTGACAGATCGGCGAGCAGGAGGGGGGAGTCTCGGCGGGCCTGAAGAGTCGCGAAGGCGGCGGCATCGACGAGCGGCTCGGGCACCTCGACGGCGAAGAAGCAGGCGTCGGCCTCGCCCATCCGATCGACGATGCCCTCGAGCCCGTAGCCGGCGCCGCCCACCTCGCTCGCCAGCCGCTGCGCACGCCCCGGCGTGCGATTCGCGATGGCGATGGTGTGCCAGGGACCTTTGGCCAGCCTCAGGGCGAGGGAACGTGCGGTGACACCCGCCCCCACGATCAGCGCCGATCCGCTGACCGAGCGCCGGCGGAGCCTGCGCTCGGCCCAGTCGACCGCCGCGGAGGCGAGCGAGGTATGCCCACGGCCGATCTCCGTCTCGCGGCGCACGGCGCGTCCGGCCGCGAGCGCGTGCTCGAACAAGCGGCCCAGGATCGCGCCGACGCCGTGACCCCTGCGCGCCTCGGCGAGCGCCTGCCGCACCTGACCCTGTACCTCCGCTTCGCCGAGCACCGCCGAGTCCAGGCCGGCCGTGGTGCGGAAGAGATGGCGGATGGCCGCACGAGACGTCGCAAAGCGGACGTTGGACTCGATGGGTAGCGCATCGGACGCCAGGGAGGCGAGCGCCGCACACACATCTCGGAATGCCGCCGCCGGCTCATCGGTGACCAGATACAGCTCCGTCCGCGCGCACGTCCGGAGCAGAACGTGCTCCTTCATCAGAGCGAAGGAGCCGGCGCTCTCCAAGCGGGCGAAGGCGTCGGACAGGGACTCACGCACGTCGGCGGCCAGGTCGGAGTGCCGCAGCCCGACCATGAGAATCCGGGGGTGGCTCAAGCGACGTGCCCCGAAGACGCCCGCGCGGGGAGGGAAGACCCCGCGCAGCGCCGGCTCGACCGTTCGTAGTGGTCACCGCCTTCCCGGGCGGAACGAAGAGCGAATAGATCGGCGAGCATCGCGGCGGCGTCGGAGGGACGTTTGAACCCGCACGGAATCTCACCCCACCCGGGGATGGTGGGCAATCAGAAATACACCGTAGCCTGCCATCCGTAGGATCACGGAGGGCGGGACGGTGGAAGGGGGAGCTGGTTTCGCTCAGCTCCGCGGGACTACCATCGACGCGCGATGCGCGTCAGCCGCAGTAGATCGTCGAGTTGTGGACGGCTGAGCAAGACTCCCATGGACTGTACGGGAAGCCGAATCATGAAGTTGGATGGCGCGGGCCCGGGCTGCCCGTCTGCCCAAGCCAGGTACTGCTCCAAGCCGTGCTGCAAGGCTTCGACTTGATCGGAGTCGAGCGAAAACACGGCTGTGCCCATGCCGAATTCCGATCGGTTGCAACACGGGCACTTGCGGACCCAGCCCGATGACACGGAGGCGCGGATGGTCTTGCACCCCTTCCCATGAAGGGTGATCGGTCCACTCTCGAGCGAGGATGACTCGGCGAGGAGGCCCTTGAACCGATGCTGCGACTGAGATTCATTCTCAAGCATGCGCCATGATACGCTCTGGTGAGTGAGGGGGCAAGAGTCGTGAAGCACAGACCTCCTCCGCCAGTGCGATCGCCCCATCCTGGCTAGAGATGGTCTCGTAGTTGAGACCGAGTCTCATCGTGTGAGCGGCGGCTGTCGACCGTACACGCGGGTCTTCGTGGGGTGGCCGTAGATTTACGGACGAAGGGCTCCGTAGAAGGCCGAATTGCAGCGGCATACGGCCCTGGGTTGAGTTAGTGCTGGAACCGTGGAATCCTCATGACCCGACTCGAAGATGCACACCAACATACGTTCGATCCGCTCGACCGGTCTGCTGCTTGCGTCCTGCCTGTTGGCCGTTTCCGCATGTGAAGACGAAACGACCGGACCCGACAACTCCATCGAGGAGGGCGAGGTCGCCCTCGTCGCCACGTCGTCGACCGACTTCGCGTACCTGAGCCTCGCCAACGGAGGCTCCGTCGTAAGCCCCTCCGACCCGTCGACCTCGACCGAATGGGACATCGCCTTCCGTCGCTTCTCGGCGAAGCTCAACGGGGGCGTGGCCGGACCTGGTTCGGTTGCTGGCGCCAACCTTCGCAACAACGCCGACGCGACCGAGACGCAGGTGGTCGCGCTGACCATGGCCGACGCCGACGCGGCCTTCGAGGCCGTGACTGCCGCCGACATCGCAGGCGCGACGTTTGCCGAAGACGGGCTGATCCCCGACCCGGGTGCCTCCTGGTTCCGCTTCGACCCGGGGTCCGGTGGTCTGGTCGCGAACCCGGGCGCGGCGTGGAAGGTGCGCACTGCCGACGGCGGATACGGGGTGTTCCGGGTTGCCGCCCTCAACATGGCGGGGCAGGCTCCGCTCGGGGCGACCGTCGAGTTCCGCTACCAGGCTGCGGGAGGCACGCTCGGCCCGATCAATTCGGTCGAGATCAGCTTCGCCCAAGGTCCCGGGCACATCGACCTTTCGTCGGGCGCCATCGTACCCCCCGCCGCGTGTGACTGGGACATGTCGCTCGCACCGTCGTTCATGATCGCCTTCAACGCCGGCTGCTCGGCCGGGAGCTTCCCGCTCGATTCGTCCGACGACTTCACGACCATGACGACCGCCGCCGATGCACCGGACTACGGCGGCTTCCTCGCGGCGGTGTCGGGAGCGATCCCCAGCACGGTCGACGACGCGTCGGGCGTGTTCTGGTACAACATCGAGGGCAACAACCGCCTGTGGCCCACCTTCAACGTGTTCCTCGTGCGTGTGGGGAGCGACGTCTACAAGGTTCAGGTGACGGACTACTACAGTGCCACGGGTGAGTCGGGGTATCCCAACATCCGCTTCGAGCGACTCCAGTAGTCGAGCCATGAGCGTGACCGTGACCGCGACGCGGTCCCTGGTTGGACTCGCAGGGCTTCTCGCCGCCCTGGCCCTCTCGGCCGGGGTGGCGGAGGCGCAGTCCGGGGTCGTGATCGATCCGGCCTCGGGTGAGGGGATCGCGGGGGCGTCGATCGCCTGGCGACCGGCGCTCCAGGCGGAGGCTCGGGGACGCATCGAGGTCGATGCCGACGGGGCCTTCGAGGTGCCCGAGCGCTGGCCGAGCTCGGGGTGGCTCGAGGTGTCCGCACTCGGCCGGCAGACCCGCATCGTGTCGTGGGCCGACCTCGAAGACGCCGGGTGGCGCGTCGAGCTCAACGCCGACCCGCTCGAGCTTGGAGCCGTGGTGGTCACGGCGTCGGGGCGCGAGCAGCGCCTCGTCGAAGTGGCGGTCCCGGTCGAGCAGGTGTCGCTCGAGGAGATCCGGGCGACGGGTGCTCCCTCGGCGGAGCGGCTGCTCGCCGAGATTCCCGGGTTGCAGCTGACGGGCTCGGCCCCGAACGGCACCAACCTGATGATCCGGGGCATCGGCGACAGCCGGGTGCTCGTGCTGGTGGATGGTCAGCCGATCGGCGGTGCGTTGATCGAGGACCGCGACCTCAGCCGCATGTCGTTGGCGGGCGTGGAGCGGGTCGAGGTGGTCAAGGGACCACTGTCGTCCCTCTACGGTTCGGATGCACTCGGCGGGGTCATCAATCTGGTCACCCGAGTGCCCGACCCGGGCTTTCGCCTCGATGCTCGGGCGCTCTCGGGAGGATTCGGTCGGCGAGAGGCGGACGCCACGGTGTCGGGGGGAGACGCCCTCCGCTACCGGGTGACCGGCGCCTGGCGTCAGCAAGACGAGGCGCCGGGGATCGACGCGACGACCGGGGTGTTCGCCCGGGTGTGGGACCTGCGCTCGAGCGTGCGCTGGGACCACGGCAACGATGGCCGGGGCCTCCGGCTTCGGAGCGACGCGTCGTTCTTGCGCGAGCGGCAGCGCTGGCCGGTCGGCGGTGGCTTCTCGGGCTTCAACGACAACCGCGGGGTCACGGGATGGGTCGAGGCGGTGCAGTCGGTGGCCGGGGGAGACCTGACCGTCCAGCTGTATGGGCAGGACTACCGCCACCTCTACAGGCAGGCCCGGGGCGACGCACCGCTCGAGGGGGGCGAGGAGGAGCAGCAGGAAGAGCAGCTCCTCCGGGCCACCGTGGGGTGGGCCGTCACTGCCGGTGATCACCGGATCGACGTCGGGCTGCAGGGGTGGAGCCGCAGCATCACCTCACCCGACAAGCTGCTCGAAGACCAGGCGTCCGACGATCAGCTCGAGCTGTACGTGCAGGATGCCTGGACCCTCCAGCGCACCACGTTGAGCGCCGGGTTGCGCGCGACCGCGAACGATCGCTGGGGCAATGCCCTCTCTCCCTCACTCGGCATCAGCACCCTCCCAACCGACGCTCTCCGCCTGCGCGCCTCCATGGGTCGCGGCTTCCGCGCACCGTCGTTCAAGGAGTTGGCCTGGGACTTCGCCAACTTCGGGGCGGGGTATTCGATCCAGGGGAATGCTGATCTCGATCCCGAAAGCTCGTGGAACTTCACCGGTGGCGTGGACTGGTCGCCCGCCCCCGCCTTCGGGCTCACGGTCGAGGGGTATCACAATCGTATCAACGGGTTGATCGACTTCGCCTTCTCCGGCTCGACTCCGCGTGGCCTGCTGATCTATGCCACCAGAAACCTCAACCGGGCGCGCACGCAGGGGATCGAAGCCGAGGCCAGCTTCAGCCGCAACGACTGGCGCCTGCGCGTCGACTATGCCCTGCTCGATGCAGAGGATCTCGCGACGGGCCTTTCGCTCGACCGACGCGCGCGGCACTCGGGTCGCCTTCGTGCCGATACACGCCTGGGCTTCGCCGGGGGACTGCACCTCGGGATGAGTGCCCACTTCACCGGTGATGCGCCGATCATCGGTACAGGCGACGACGGGACGGCGGCCGAAATCGGTGTTCAGGAGCGTCTCGTTTCGCTCGACTTCCACACGACGTTCGAGACGACGCGGGGTCTGCACCTGATCGCCGGGGTGCGCAATCTGTTGGATGCCCGCCCCGACGGATGGCCGGCGATCAACGGGCGGCGCCTGCGGATCGGCCTGGAGGCCCGCGACCTTTTCTGAGGTGCACCCTTCTCCACGGGCGCGACGTCCGACCTCGGCTACTCGCCGGTCAGCTCCGCCTCGATCGCGTCGTCAGCGATCCGGTGCCCGACCCAGAAACTGCCGAACTCCCCGTAGATCGATGTCACCTCGTCGTAGCGCATCTCGGTGACGAGTTCCTTGAAGCGGATCGGGTCGGCCGCGAAGAGCGTGACCGCCCACTCCCAGTCGTCGAAGCCGACGGAGCCCGAGATGATCTGCTTGACCTTACCCGCGTAGGCACGGCCCGTCTTGCCGTGCTCCTGCATGAGGCGGGCACGCTCGGCGAGCGACTGCTCGTACCAGTTCTGACCCACGTTTCGCCGTTTGTTCATGGGGTAGAAGCACACGTAGGGCATCTCGGCCGGCTGACGAGGATACAGCCGCTGCATGGTGTAGTCGCGCGCCAACTGCTCCTCGAGAAAGGCGTCGACGCGCGACTGCCACTCCTCCGAGCCCATCTCGATCCCATCGGCCTCGGCCCGGCGGGCGAGTCCGAGGGTGTGTCCATAGAGCCCGAGCTCGACGACCGACACGTAGGAGCCGGTCACGACGGCGTCGGCCGCCGAAGGGTGGAGTCGCATCATCCGTTCGACCTCGCCCAGTGCGTCGAGCGTCGGACGCAGGTGAAGGATCATGCAGTCCGTGCCGCCCCCCACGATCCGGTACAGGGCGCTCCAACCATCGCTTCCGAGGTCGCCCCACCCGCGGAGCATCGCCGCGAGATCGCGTAGCCCGGCGTCGCGATCGGCGGTACTCGTCGCATCGCCGGCATCCGTCGCGTCGACGGCCTCCGGAAGGCGCACGAACTGCGTGAGCATGTACCAGCCGTGGAGAGCGAGCGGTGGGGTGGGGGAGTCGGGCATGGCCGGGGCGGGTTGGGTCGAAAGAGGCGGCGCGGGACGGGCGACCGAAACATCGGCGACCGAGGCCGGAGTGTCACCCGTAGATGTGCGTAGAGACAGTGTCCACCGCAGTGCCGGTTGCCCGTCCCCTCGGGAGGACACGTTCGCAGCTAACACGAGATTGGCCGGGGCGTTTCACTCTGGCACGGGCGATGCATCTCGCGAGCGCAGGCTCACGGCGCAGGTGCTCGACTCGCAGGCGCATGGGGTACGGTTCCGGTGAAGACGACGATCCGATGGACGGCGGTCCTGGTGTTGGCCGGCGCGCTCGCCGCTGGCTCCGAGGCGCGTGCGCAGGCGATCCGCGGGCACCTCGTCGACGACGAGCTGCTGGTCCCGGTTTCCGGGGCGACGATCACCGTCCTCATCGGGGAGCAGAGGGGTCGACAGGTGCCGACCCGCAACGACGGCTCCTTCTTCATTCCGCTCGACTCGTGGGGCGGGTTTCGGCTCGAGGCCGAGCGGATCGGCTACGGCACCACCACGTCGCAGGCGTTCCGGGTCGACCGGGGCGACACCGTCTCGGTGGAATTCCGTATCCTGGCCGACGCCGTGCTCATGGAGCCCCTCCTCGTGACGGCTCGCTCGAATCGCGGCCAGAACGTCTTCTATCGGCGGATGACCGATTGGGGGCAGGGCATCTTCGTGACGCCGGAGATGGTCGACTCCATCGGTCCCCGCCACCCGGCCGACGTGCTCCACAACCAGGAGAAGGTGTGGCTGTCGTGGGGTTGGGGGGCCGGGGGGTCGGGCCAACACGGGCCGATCCCGAACATCCGGACCTTCATGGGCTCGGGCTGCGTCGGCTATCTGCTCGACGGCCGGCCGGTGATTCGTCCCCGGTGGGCTCGGGGTTCGATGTGGCTCGACTACCCGTTCGATACCCTCTTCGGCGATGACATCGTCGCCGTCGAGATCTATCGCCACATCAGCGAAGTCCCGCCCGACATCCGCAACGCGGCCAACGAGGTGTTCAACGGAGAGCCCGCCCCCGGCGTGGCGCGGATCGACGGCACGACGGCGGACCGGGTGCAGCAGGACTTCATGGCGGGCACCTGCGGCCTGGTCAACTTCTGGACGCGCGTGGGGTGGTAGCGGCCCCCGCGGGGACAGCCTCAGCGCTTCGACCGCACCTCGACCTCCGCTCGATCGGCTTCCTCGGCTGCCGCATCGAGAGCCTTTTGTTTCGCGCGTTCCCGGCGTCGGTTCTCCACCTCGCGCCGCACGACCGGGGCGACCTCCGATCCCAGGATCTCGATCGCGCGCATCACGGCGTCGTGGGGCATCGGGCCGACCGTCAGCTGGATGAGAAAGCGGTCGTGCCGGAAGAGCTCCCACTGGTAGAGGATCTTGTCGATCACCTCCTGGGGGCCGCCGAGGAACATGGCGCCGCGCAGGCCCCTCTCGCGATCGAACTGCTCTCGGCTCGGGGGCGGCCAGCCGCGTTCCCGTCCGATTCGTCCCATCCGTTCGGTGTAGGGCCCGTACACGAGCTCGGCCGCGGTCTCGGCGTCGGGTGCGAGGAAGCCGTGTCCGTTGATGCTGATCGACAACGAATCGGGGTCGTGTCCGACCTCGGCCGCGGTTTGGCGATAGAGGTCGACCAGCGGCTTGAAGCGCACCGGCGATCCCCCGATGATCGCCAGGGCCATCGGGAGCCCGAGGGTGGCGGCGCGCACGACCGACTGCGGGGTGCCCCCGACCGCGACCCAGAGCGGTAGCGGGTCCTGCAGCGGGCGGGGATAGACCGCCCGACCGTCGATGGCGGGTCGGTGCTCGCCGCTCCAGGTGATCCGTTCGGTCGCCCGCAGCCGCAGGAGCAGGTCGAGCTTCTCGCTGAAGAGCTCGTCGTAGTCGGCCAGATCTTGTCCGAACAGCGGAAACGACTCCGTGAACGAGCCGCGGCCTGCCATGATTTCGGCGCGCCCCCCCGAAAGCAGGTCGAGGGTCGCGAAGTCCTGAAACACCCGCACGGGGTCGTCGGAGCTGAGCACCGAGACCGCGCTGGTCAGGTGGATCCAGCGCGTACGGGCAGCGGCGGCGGCGAGCACCACGGCGGGCGACGACACGGCGTAGTCGGCGCGGTGGTGTTCGCCCACACCGAAGATGTCCAGGCCGACCTTGTCGGCCAGCTCGATCTCTTCGAGAAGGTGGCGAAGCCGTTCGTCGGCGCCGGCCTGCCCGCCCGTCGCGGGATCCAGACCGACCTCGGCGAAGCTGTAGATCCCGATCTCCACGTCAGGCGCGCGCCTTCGTTGGGGGGGCTACCGATGCGGATGCTGGATGACTCTACGACCCTACGGCGACGGAGCCAACACCGCAGGGTCACGACCCGCGCAGCACCGAAGCCGGGTCGACACGCGACGCCCGCGACGCTGGAATCCAGGTGGCGACGGTGGCGACGAACCCGAGAAAGAGGGCCACGCCGAGGTAGACCCTCGGGTCCACCGCGCCGATTTCGAACAGCAGACTACCCATCAGTCGGGTCGCGAAGGCCGAGACGACGAGTCCCACGCCGAGTCCGAGCCCCACCATGCGCCCGCTTTGCCCCAGAACCATCGCCAGCACGGTACCCCGTTGCGCTCCGACGGCCATCCGGAGCCCGATTTCGCGGCTCCGCAGCGAAAAGCCGTACGACACCACCCCGTAGAGTCCCACCGCGGCGAGGAGCAGCGCCGTGAGCGCGAAGAGTCCCATGAGAAGCATGATGAATCGACGTCGGGCCTCCGATGCACCCACCACCTGGGCCAATACGTCGATTCTCGAGACCGGAAGCAACGGGTCGAGCGACGCCACGACCCTCCGAAGCGCCGGCACGGGAGGGGGGGCGCCGCCGTGGTGGATGGCGAGCGACATTCCACGCGGCGCCGACATGGGTAGCCGGACGGGGGGGAAGTACATGAGGGAGCCGGGCTCTCGGGTCAGCGACCGGTTGCGCACGTCCGAGACGACACCCACGACTTCGCGCCAGATCTGCTGCTCGGTGTCGATGTTGATGCGTTGCCCGATCGGATCCCCGTCGGGCCACAACTCCGTGGCCATCGCTTCGCTGACCAGCATGACGGGAGCGGCGCCCTCGCGGGCGTCGTCCCAGGTGAGGGCGCGGCCACGCACCACCCGCTGTTGCATGGCCTCGAGATACCCCGGGGTGATCAGTGTGTAGTCGGCGAACCCGAGTCCTCGATCCAACTGTCCATCCACCTCGAAGCCCCAGTTGGAGGCTCCACCGAGGGGGATGAACTGCCCGAGTCCGGCCGAGACCACGGCGGGATCTGTCGTGAGCCGTTCCAGCAGCTCCCGGTAGAAGGCGTTGAGGGCATCGACGTCGGGGTAGGCGTCGCGCGACAACGCCAGCGGTGCGATCACCCGGTCGTCGATGTCGAAGCCCGGATCCACCGACCGAATCCGATGGAGGCTACTCATGAGTAGTCCGGATCCCACGAGGAGGATCGCCGTCAGGGCCACCTCGAACACGACGAGCCCGCGGCCCAGGCTCCAGCGACCCCTCGACGAGACCGTGCTACGGCGTCCCCCCACCAGTGAGGCTCGAAGGTCGGCCCTCGTGCCGCGCCATGCGGGCCACGACCCGAAGCCGAGCCCGGTCACCACAGCGATCGCCGAGGTGAACGCGAGCACGGAACCGTCGAGCCCGGCGATCGGCAGCGGCAGCGATGGAGGTGCGAGGGGGGCGACCATGTGCAACAGGATCTGTGCCAGGATGATGCCCAGCCCCGCGCCGAGCACGGCCAGCACGAGGCTTTCGGTGAGGAGGACCCGAACGAGTCGGCGGCGGGAGGCACCGAGAGCCGCGCGCATGCTCAGTTCGGCCCTGCGGGCCTCGCCGCGCACCAACAGGAGATTCGCGAGGTTGGCGCAGGCGATCAGAAGGACCAGGCCGACGGCGCCCAGCAGCAGCGTGAGGTGCGCCCGCGCCCCACCGTACAAGTGCTCGCGAAGGGGCACGAGGTGGATCTGTTGCCCGTCGGACAGGGCGGCGGGAAAGCGAGCGCGCACGCGGTCGACGACGCCGGGGAGGCGCGCCGCCGCCGCACTCGCTGGTTCGTCGTCTGCGAGTCGGGCCACCACGATGCGGTTGTTGTTCTGCGCCGATGTGATCGTGAATGCGCTCTCGTCGACGCGCGTCGGGATCCACACATCCACGCCCTCGAAGATCAGCGTGAAGTCGGGCGGCATGACGCCCGTGACCATCGTGGAACGGCCATTCAAGACGACCGCTTGCCCGACGGCATCGGGGTCGAGGCCGAAGCGCCGCTGCCAGAGACCGTGCGAGATGACGGCGACATCGGGGCCGCCGAATGCAGCCTCGTCGGGCGAGAACCCCCGACCCGCCGCGAGTGCCACGCCGGCGACCTCGAAGAAGCCGGCATTCACCTGCGCGGCCTGGACGCGCTCGGGCCGGTCGGTGCCTCCGATGTTGACGGCGAACGGAGCTATCTCGGCCACGTGGGCGAAGACCCCCTCGTCGCGCATGGCGGCGAACACCGGCGACGAAAACGCGGCGAAACCTCGGCCTTCGCCGGGGGCTGGTACGTTGTACGGCACCACCAGCCGATCGTCGTCGGGAAACGGGAGGGGATCGAAGAACGCCGCGTCGACCATGCTGAAGATGGCCGTATTGCCACCGATCCCGAGCGCGAGGGTCGCCACGGCAACGGCCGTGAAGGCCGGCCGGCGAAGCAGCCCGCGAAGGGCAAAGCGCAGGTCGTGAAGACCATTCGACATCCCCATCCCCTCCTCCCATCGGGCGCCGAGCCCGTTCACGATCAGGTCGCGCGCGGTGCGCACGACGAACACCACACTCGTCCACCGCCCTCGTCGACGCGCCTCGCGCCAGGCCGCTGCGGCCAGCTCTTCCATCTCCAGCCCGTACAGAAGGCGGATCGGATTGGGGAAGAAGTGGAGGGCGCGACGATAGAGACGGCGCAGTCCGCGCACGTCAGCTCTCGCCGAGGAGACTCGCCCGGTCGGCCCGATCCAGCAGGGAGCGAAGGCGCTCTGCCTCGGCTCGTGCGACTCTGCGCCCCAGCGACGTCACGCCGTAGTAGCGTCGCCGCGCATCCGAGTCGGGAGCGGCCGGGGGGTCGACGGCCTCGATCCAGGCGTCGTCGACCATACGCGCGATCGAGCGGTACATCGAGCCGGGGTCGAGTCGGATGCGGCCCGCCGACCGCTCCTCGACCGCTTGCTTCAGCCCGTACCCGTGTGAGGGGGCTTCGAGCAGCACCATCAGGATTGCGAAGACCCGGGGATTCAGCGGCAGCGCGGCGGCGAGCTCAGCGTCGGTGGGCATGGCGGCAGGGACCGGTGGCGAGAAAGGCCCGAATCGCGCCATTCGCGATTAGAGGCGATTCACATATAGGCAATCGGCAGAGATGTGGCAAGCCGCTCGGCCGGGGCAGGTCTGTGCGGGGCCAGGTCGACCCCTCCGCGCCGGGCTCGTCTACGGAGTGATCGTCCCGAGCCGGGTTCCTGACCTCACCTCGAGTCCCTCGGTGAAGACGTCGGGTCCGATGATGCCCGACCCCGACGTCCAGCCGTTGGCGTTGACCACCCAGGTCGTTTCGACTCCGGCGAGCAGACCGAACAGGTCGCTCCAGCCGGCGACGCCACTGAAGTCCGGCACCTCGACGTCGAGCTCGGCCACGGCGCCGAGGTAGTCGTCGGTAACCCAGAGCGTCACACCACGGGTGTCCTGCGAGAAGCCGACGTTGATGTGGCCCAGATACTCGGGCTGCCGCGTGTATACGGCACGCAGGCGGGCATACGGGGCGGACTGCTCGGTGGTCACGGCGACGGTTCCGAGATACGGGCCCATGGTGAGGGTCTGATCGGCCACGGTCGTGAAGTACCTCTCCGTTCCACGGGCGTCCGTCGTGGGGCTGGCTGCCGAGACCGTCGAGACGATGACCGACTGAATGTCGCCCGCGCGCGTCATACCTTGAGGCACCACGGGCACCGTCCAGACCGGCCCCGCCGCGCCGGGTCCAGGTGCGAACACGGCCGCGCCGATCGTGGGCGTCAGGAAGGCAGTCGCCACGCCGGCGAGATCGGCACCGAGATTGTTGGCCGTCAGGGTGATCGAGGCGGGATCGAAGGCGTCGGAACCGGTGAAGTCGACGGTGACCGAGCTGCCAGCGGGCGGATTGATGTCCCGCTGCATGAACATCTTGTCGATCGAGGGAATCCCGACGCCGGCCGTGAAGCGCGACGCGAAGAAGTCGGTCGGACCGTCTTCGACCATATCGAGCGAAAACGTCGTACCGGTCCCCCCGATGAGCGTCGCGGCGTCGCGGCTGAGGGTGATATTGGCGAGCTGCCCCGCGGCGAGACCGACCACCGTCCCGTTCACGGTCTTGTAGACTGGGCAGGCGCCGGCCCGCAACACGGCCTCCTCTCGGCTCAGGTGGAAGATCACGATGTCGTAGTCGGCGCCGTCCTGGAAGACGGCGGCCACCTTCACCTGATCGCTGCCCACCGAGAAGTCGAAGAGGGGACCGTTGCCGATCACTTGCTCCCAGGCCGAAGTCCCGTCCTGGACCGCGACCCACACGGGGATGTCGTCGCAGAAGCCCCAGGTGAAGTCGCTGCCCGACGGGGCGGAGGTGACCGTGAGGTCGAGGGTGGCGCTGGCGTCCGAGACGCCGCTCGCCGATCCCGTCAGGGTGATGGAGTAGCTGCCCGGGGTGACGCTCCCGTCGACCTGGATGGTGAGCGCCGCCGAGCCGCCGGCGATGGCGGCGGCGATGCCCCCGACGGTGATTCCCGTGGGCGCGTTCGAGGCGACCTGCACCGCACCGGTGAAGGGCGAGGTGCGGGTGATCGACAGCGTCGCGGCACCCGATGCGCCCTGTTGCACCGTGAGCGCGGTGGGCGCCAGGGCCAGAGCGAAGCCGCCGACCGGGGCCGCGGTCACCTCGAGGTTCAGCGTTGCCGTGGCGGCGGCGACCCCACCGCCCACGGCGCGCACCGTGGCCTGCACGGTCCCGACCGCCGCCGTCCCCGCAACGGCCAGCGCGAGGTCGGCCGTGGTCTGGCCCGCCGCGATCTGGGCCGAAGGAGCCGTCACCCCGGTGGGGAGCCCATCGAGCGACACCGTGACGGCCCCGGTGTAGCCGCCGGCCCGTGTGAGGGTCACCCGAACCGTGCCGTCGTCCCCTTGCTGGAGGACGAGCGTCGTGGTGCCCAAGGTGATCGAAATCGAGGGATTGCCGCCCGGGTCCGGATCCGAAGGGGAGTCACTCCCGCACGCCACGAGAAGGGCGAGAATCGCGGCGGCCGAGATGCGGCCGAGGTGGGCCGACAGGGCGCGGAGGCGGGGGCTCGAAAGGCGTCGATTCATGGGCGCGGGCGGAGGCGGAGCGGCGAGCGAAGAACACCGGCGAAGGTGCCGGGCTGTCGGTGGGTGGGTCAAGCCGAGAGATTCGCCCTATGCCGCGCCCCTCGAACACCTATCGCACCCGGATCGACCGCGTGGTCGACCATATCCAGCGTCGTCCGGGGTCCGATCTGTCGCTGGCCTCCCTGGCAAAGGTCGCCCATTTCTCGCCGTACCACTTCCACCGGCTCTTCAAGGCGCATGTGGGCGAGACTCTCAACCACTTCGTGCGGCGCACCCGGTTGGAGAGGGCGGCGGTGTTGATGCGCTCGAGCCCGGGCCGTTCGCTGTCGGCGATCGCCGAGGAGTGCGGTTTCGGAGCCCTCGCGACGCTCTCGCGCACCTTCAAGGAGGTCTACGGCCTCAGCCCCTCGCGGTGGGACCGCGTCACGCGCCTGCAAGAGCGCAAGATCGATCAAGCCGGCGTCGAATTCCCCGTCTACTCTGAGGAGCAGTTCAGGGAGATGGAGTCGCAGTTTCCGGTCACTGTCGAACGGGTATCCGCGATGCGCCTGGCCTACGTACGCACGGCCGATTCGTATGCCGAGGGTGCGTTCCAACGCATCTACGACCGCTTGATGGATTGGGCGCAGGCCGAGGGCCTTCCGGCGGGGTGTGTGTTCGCCATGTCGCACGACGACCCCGACGTCACGCCCAAGGAGAAATGCCGCCTCGATGTGGCCATGACGGTGCCGGACGGCTTTGCACCGCGGCGAGGCGTGCGGTTGCGCACCGTACCCGACACGTGGGTGGCGCGCGCGCGGTGCACCGGAGAGTTCATCAACATCCACAAGGTGTGGGAGTTCCTCTACCGCCACTGGCTGCCGAGCAGCCGCTGGGAACCCCGCCATCTCCCTGCGATGGAGTACTTCCGCACGCAGCCCGAGGACTGGTGGAGAGACGAGGTCGTCGATCTCGACGCCTGGATCCCCATCCGCAGGTTGCGTCGAATCTGACACGGCGCGGCTCGAGCCGCGCCATCACGGGAGACGGCTATGGACCTCGGACAATTCTCGATCAGCCTCGCGGTGGCCGACTTGCACGCGTCGCGCGCCTTCTACGAGGTGCTGGGCCTCGAGGTGATCGACGGAGACGGCGAGCACTGGGTGATGATGGCGAGCGGGAAGGCCAAGATCGGTCTGTTCCAGGGCATGTTCGACAAGAACGTCGTGACCTTCAATCCGCCCGACGTCCGCAGCATCCAGAAGGCCATGAAGGCTGCGGGGCTCGAACTGACGACCGAGGCCGACGAATCGACCGAGGGCCCGGCCCACTGCGCACTGCTCGATCCCGACGGCAACCCGGTCCTGCTCGACCAGCACTGATCCCTGGCGTGGCCTCAGGTGGGCCGGAGCCGCGTGTGCCCCACCACCCACTCGTCGCCGCCCCCGTAGCCGAAGAGCTCTTCGCAGGCCATGAAGAAGACCCGCCAGCGCTGCGCCCAGCGCGACCCCTCGCCCGAGCCGTAGACGCGGTCGAAGATCGCCTCGACCTCGTCGCGACGGGCGTCGAGGCGATCGAGCCAGTCACGGGCCGTCTTCTGATAGTGCACACCCGACACGACCCACTGCTCTTCGATGTCGAGGGCGGGGGTCACCTCGCCCGGGAGTGCGAGTGAAGGCATGAGGCCACCCGTGAAGAAGTGCCGGGCCATCCAGTCGCCGTCGCCTTCGTCTTCGAAGAAGTACGGGACTGCCTCGTGGCAGAAGACGTGCAGGAACAGCCGACCGTCGGTACGCAGCCAGCCGGCGACCCGCTCGAGCAGCACCGACCAGTTGCGCATGTGCTCGAACATCTCCACCGAGACGATCCGGTCGTAGGTGTCCGGCGCGCTGAAGACGTTCATGTCGCGGGTGAGGATCGTCAGGTTGCCGAGTCCGCGCTCCCGGGCGCGGCCCTCGATGAAGGCTCGCTGCGACGACGAATTCGACACCGCGGTGATGGTCGAGTTGGGATACCGTTCCGCCATCCAGAGGGTGAGGGAGCCCCAGCCGCACCCGAGTTCCAGAATGTCGTGACCGTCGGCGAGGTCCGCCCGCTCGCAGCTGCGGGCCAGCATCTCGGCTTCGGCCTGTTCGAGCGTCTCGTCGCCGGTCGGGTAGAAGCAGCTGGAGTACTTCAGGTGCGGTCCGAGTACGATCTCGTAGAAGTCGCTCGTCACCTCGTAGTGCTGCTCGTTGGCCGCGTCGGTCTCGATCGCGACCGGGGCGGCGGCCATCGCCTCGCGCATGCGTGCGGCTGCCTTCGCCCGTGCGGCCGGGTCGCTCGGCACGTCGTCGGCGAGCCGCTGGCGCACCAGAGCTCGGATCCCCTGCCGTGTGATGACGTCGGGCACGAGCCCCCGATCGAGGAGGGCGAGCGCGGCGCGGTTCATGGACGGTTCTCCAGCGGAGGCGTCCCCCCATCCGGGTGCACGAAGGGCTCTCGTCCGTCGTCGAAGATGGGCGCGGCGACGAAGGCGTCGGGTGCGGCCCCAGGGGTCGCCTCGGGATTCGCGAACAGCAGGTGCACGTCTCCGGTGGCTCGCTCCATGAAGCCCCCTTCGCAGTACGCGAGGTAGAACTGCCAGAGGCGAAGGAAGTCTTCCGTGTAGCCCTGCTCGAGCAGGTCGTCGCGGTGCGCCTCGACCCCGGCCGCCCAGGCCCGAAGGGTGGGGGGGTAGTGTGCGGTGATGTCGTCGAGGTGGACCAACCGCATCGACGTTTGCTCGCTGCGACGGCGAAGGTCGAGCGTCGACGGAATGAAGCTGCCCGGGAAGATGTAGCGCTGGATGAAGTCGGTTCCCGTGCGATAGATCGGGTACTGCGCCTCGGCGATCACGATGGCCTGGATCAGCGCCAATCCGTCGGGCCGAAGGAGGGCGGCGCAGGTCTCGAGATAGGTGTCGAGGTAGGCCTCACCCACGGCTTCGATCATCTCGATCGACACGAGTCGGTCGAAGCGTCCGCGCCCCAACACCTCCGGGAGGTCGCGGTAGTCCGACGACAGTAGCGTGATCCGGTCTTCGAGACCCGCAGCGCGAATGCGCGCCTCGGCTTCGGCGTGTTGCGCGGGAGAGATGGTGGTCGTCCAGACGCGGCATCCCGTGGTGCGCGCGGCGTGGATCGCGAAGCCCCCCCATCCGGTACCGATCTCGATGACATCGTGCTCGGGCCCCAGCCCGAGCTTGGCGCAAAGCAGGTCGAGCTTCGCGACCTGCGCCTCGTAGAGCGATGCGTCGTCGCGCTCGAACACACCGCAGGAGTACATCATGGTGTCGTCGAGGAACCGCCCGAAGAAGTCGTTTCCGAGGTCGTAGTGGGCGGCGATGTTGGTGCGGCTCCCCTCGCGGGAGTTGTCGCGGGCGGCGTGCCACTGCTGGTACATCTTCTGGAGACGTGCGGCCAACCCGGTTTCGAGGCCGTTGTTGATCGCCGGGTTGCGGGCGATCAGCCGCACGAGGTCGGTCGGCCGTGCACTGGTCCAGAGTTCTTCCACGAAGGCTTCGGCGGCTCCGATGCTGCCACCCAGCGCGATCCGCGACCAGAAGGCGGGGTCGTGGACCTCGAGGCGAGCCGCGAGTCCATCCGGCGCGGGCGCTCCGAGCCGCTGCGTCGTCGGTCCATCGGGCCGGTGTTCGACGATCTCGAGTGTGCCTCCCCGAACGGCCGACAGGTCGTGTAGCACCATGCGTCGAGCCAGCTTTTCGCCGATCGAGGGACGTCGGGCCGTCGGGGTCGAGTCGGAGCGGGGAGGGGGCGCGACGCGCAGTCGAGTGTCGCTCATCGAGTCGAAATCATGGAGGTGAGGTGGAGGGCGGCATCGGCCGCGGATGCGGTTCGTCGCGGTGTTTGGGATGCTCCTGGAAGGGGACTCCCTTTCGCCAGAGCTTGAACGCGTTCCAGTAGATGCGACCAATGATCTGGGCCGTCATCCAGGGAAAGCGCAACAGGGTGCCGCGGAGCGCGCGCGGCGTGATGGCCCTGCGTGTGAGGGTCGTGTTGGCGACGAAGAACGGTTTGCCGTCGACAAGGTTGGCCATCGACACGGCCAGTCGCTCGCCGGGCTCGGTGAAGCTCCACCGATAGTCCATGTCGAGGTCCATGAACGGCGAGACGTGGAAACACTTCGGGGTGTGGAAGACGCGTCGGCCGTCGGGCTCCACCTGGTCGGGGCGATCCAGCACGTAGCAGTAGCGTTCGTCCCACGGGGTGTTGTGGACCTCGGCCACGAAACACTCCACCTCGGCGCCGGATTCGTCGAAGCAGTAGAAGAACGACACCGGGTTCATGACGTAGCCGAAGGTGCGGAGATTGGTCAGAACTCGGATCGGGCCTGAGGGTCGCCGCCCCGTACGCTCTTCGACGAGGTCGGCCACGGCCGTCTTGAGCGGGAGGGCCGGATCGCCGAGGTGGTCGCCGCGACGAAACCACGACAGCGCGGGACGCGTGGCCGACCAGCTCCAACTCGACCCGAAGGCGTGGTCGAGTTCGTCGAGGTCGAGGTAGACCTGGTAGACCGGATACCGAAACCCGTGTTCGATGGGCTCGAGCCGGTTGTGGTACACATGACCGACATACAGCGCGCTCGCACCCACGGTCAGGCCACTCCCCGGCGATCCGGACCCGGTCCGACCGCCGAGTCGGTTCCGACGTCCGGGCCCGGTCCGACTCCCGCATCGGTCCGGGTGGCTGGATGGGTCGCGAGCAGCGGCGCACCGAGCCGCTCGGCGGGTTCGACGCCCAGCTGACGAGCGACGCGGAAGGCGCTCCAGAGCCCGTCTTCGTGGAACCCGTTGCGCCACCATGCGCCGGCGAAATACGTGCCCCGAATGCCGGAGATCTCGTGATGCCTCGCCTGCGCTCGCGCTCCGTCGACGGTGAATATGGGATGGCCGGTCGTGAATCGGAGGCGCACGGTGGAGGGGTCGATCGCCGCGGTGTGGTTGAGCGTGACCAGATAGCGCTCGGGACCGGGTAGCCCCTGTAGTCGGGTCATGTCGTACGTCACGACGGCTCCGTCGGTCGGAGCCGACAGGACGTGGTAGTTCCAGCTCGCCCGCGCCCGCGGGGCGGTGGGGAGCAGCGATGTATCGGTGTGAAGCACCACCTCGTTCTGCGCGAACGGAAACGCCCGCAGGATCTCTCGTTCACGCTCCGAGGCATCGCTCAGCGCTGCGAGCGCCTGGTCGGCGTGCGTCGCGAGCACCACCGCGTCGAACGTCTCGGTGCGAGCCGACCCGCCCCGCGGCCGAGCCGTGATCTCGATGCCGGTGAGGTCGCCGCGCTCGTCGGTGCGGCGCTCGATGCGCTCGACGGGGGTCGCCGTATGGAGCGTGCCCCGGAGGCGCTCGAGCACGCGCGCCACGTAGGTCGACGACCCGCCGTCGACCACCTTCCAGGTCAGGTGGGAGTCGACCGTGAGGAAACGGTGGTTTTCGAAGAACCGCAGCAGGAGGCCTGCCGGGAATCCCATCATCTGCGCGGGGCTCGACGACCAGACGGCCGACGCCATCGGCACGAGGTAGTGGTCGCGGAAGGCTCGCCCGTACCGACCTCGTTCGACGTACTCCCCGAGGGTCGGGGTATCGAGTGCGTCACGTTTCAGGAGGTCGACCGAGGCCCGGTTGAACCGCGCGATGTCGCGCAGCATGCCCAGAAACGACGGCTTCAGGGCGTTGCGCGGCTGAGCGAAGATCGTCGACAGCGAGGTGCCGCAGTACTCGAGGCCGGTGGCATCGCACGACACCGAGAAGCTCATGTCGGAGTCGCGCCAGGCCACACCCAGATGCCGAAAGAAGGCGAGTAGCCCGGGGTACGTCGTTTCGTTGAACACCACGAAGCCGGTATCGACCGAGGTGGGGCCCGAGGGACCCTCGACCGGCACGGTCCAGGTGTGTCCGCCGACGTGGTCGCCGGCCTCGAAGGTCACCACCTCGTGGTCCTCGTCGAGGAGGTAGGCGGCGGCGAGCCCCGAGATTCCCGAACCGACGACGGCGATGCGCATTCTGCGGGCTACCCCGGCCTCCACCGCCGGTTTCGGGGAGCAGGCCTCGGGTGCCTAGTGTCCCGTTCGGAAAGTCCCGATGGTATTCGCTCCGGACTTCTCAAACGGGACACTGGCGCTGCTTCGTACGCCCTCCGCGCTGACTCCGACCCGGGGGCTTCGATGGGGTCCGAGGCCCCCCGCGCTCACTCCGATCGGAAGGCTTCGACGGGATCCACCCGTGCCGCTCGACGCGCCGGGATCCACGTGGCGAAGGCCGCTACGCTGGCCAGCAGGAGGGCCACGGCCCCGTGGGTCAACGGGTCCGTCGGCGTCACCTCGTAGAGCAGGCTCTCCATCAGCCGGGTCGATGCGAGCGCCCCGACGACGCCGAGGAGCACGCCGATGCCGGTCATCTGGATCCCCTGCCGCAGCACCAGACCGGCCACGGCGTTGCGGCCCGCGCCCAGCGCAATCCGCACCCCCATCTCGCGTCGGCGCTGCGCGACGAACCACGCCATCACCCCGTAGATGCCGATTCCGCCGAGCGCGAGGGCGAGAACGCCGAACAGCAGAATGGTGCGCAGAAGACTCGTTCGGCCGCGCCCGACCACGTCGCGCACCTGATCGCTCAACAGGCGGGTGTCGCTCATGGCGAGGGTCGGGTTCATCGAGCCGAGGATCGCACGCACCTCGGGGATCACCTCGAGAGGAGAGCCCTCGGTGCGTACGAGGATCGCCTCGGTGGCGGGCTGAAACGGCCCGCCCAGATCGAAGTACATCGAGGGCGGAGGCTCGCGGGTCGGACCGCGGTCCCGGGTGTCGGCGGCCACCCCGACGACGACGGGCTCGAACCCGTCCCATACGGCGATCTGACGGCCGACGATCTCACCCCCGTCCGGCGTCAGCTCGCGCGCCAGCGTCTGCGACACCACGACCTGTCCGGGCTCGGTGAGGGCGTCGCCCACCTGGAGTCCCCGCCCACGGACGATCTCGATGCCGGCGGTCGTGAAGAAGGCCGGTGTGACTGTGCGTAGCTCCATGAAGTCGGCAGTGCGGTCCGGATCACCGACGAGGTTGACCTCGGTCACGTTGGTGCCGGCGCTGAGGGGGAGGCGGTTGCTCACCGTGGCCCCTACCACCCCGGGGAGTTGAGCGATTCGATCGGTGAAGTCGCGAAAGAATCCGCCCACGGTCGTGGCGTCGGGGTACACCGACGACGGGAGCGAAACGTTGAAGGCCACGACCTGCTCGGGCTCGTGGAGCCCGAGTTCGATCGACGACACCGCCCAGAAGGACCGCAACAGAAGTCCGGCGCCCGCCACGAGGGTGACGGCGAGGGAGATCTGCACCACGACCAAGGTTCGGCGAAGGGCGGAGCCGCGGCCGGTGCTCCCGCGTCCCCCCTCCCGCAGACCGCCGTGCACATCGCGCAAGCGGGTGGTCAACGCAGGACCGAGCCCGGTCAGGAGGCCGGCGAGCACCGCGACCGCCAGGGTGAATCCGAGCACCGGAAGGCTGAGCGCGGGCTCTTCGGCGCCGGGGAGGCCCCGCACCAGGTAGCGCTGCAGCAGGGGCACGCCCAGCGCTGCGAGCACGACGCCCCCCAGCCCGCCGATGAGGGCGAGGGTCAGTCCCTCGGCGAGGAACAGCGAAACGACGCGTCCCCGCCCCGCGCCGAGTGCGGCCCGCACCGCCATCTCGCGTCCCCGGGTCTCGGCCCGGGCGAGCAACAGGTTGGCCACGTTCACACAGGCGATCAGGAGGACCATTCCCGCAGCGCCCGCGAGCACGAACAGCAGCCGGCGGTTGGCGTCACCCACGAGGGAGTCCTGTAGGCGCACGGCTTCCATCGACCAGCCTTCGTTGGGACCCGGGTGCTCGGTTCGCAGCTCTGCGAAGAGGGTGGCGAGCTCGTCGTTGGCTTCGTCGAGTGTGGTCGTCGGTCTCAGCCGGCCGATCGAATACACGGCGCGGTTTCCGCGATTCAGCGAGCCCACGTCCCAGCGAAAGGGTACGAAGAGGTCGGGTCGACCGGGGAGGCGCAGGTCGGGCGCGGCCACCCCGATGATCGTGTGGGGCTCGGAGTTGACCATGAGGGTGCGCCCGACCGCCGCCGCGTCGCCACCATAGCGACGCTGCCAGAGCCCGTGCCCGATGACGACCACGGGGGTCGCCCCCTCGATGTTCTCGGGCGACGTGAAGTCCCGCCCGGGGCGTGGAGCCAGACCCAGGACGCCGAAGAACTCCGGCGACACCCGATAGGCGGAGGCCCGTTCGGCCGAACCGTCGCCGGACAGGTTGATCGTCGTGGACTGATAGACCGCCAGCTGCTGGAGGGCGCGGGTGCGTTCCTGCACGTCGACGAGGTTGAGGATCGTCGACGAGTTGCCCGCCCAGCCTCCGATGCGCTTGTCGGAGACCCACACGACGTCGTCGGGTTCGGGGTAGGGAAGGGGGGCCAGCAAGGCCCGCTGCAGGACGGAGAAGATGGCCGTGTTGGCTCCGACCCCCAGCGCCAACGTCAACGTTGTGACGGCCAGGAAGGCCGGCTTGCGGAGCAGCACACGTACCGTGGTCGCGACGTCTCGAGTGAACCCCTCCATTCCCATCCCTCCCCGTGTGTGGGCGTCGCCGCCCGATGGTATGGGCCGGGCTGTCGCCGTGTGCCGCCGGCCCTCTGCCCCGCGCTCCCATACGAACCGTGCGGCGAGTCGCAGCGCTTCGTAGGTGAACCACCGCCGTGCCGCTCCGCGGCCCTCCCGGGCGACGCGGCGCTCGAACTCCTCCGCGAGGTCTCCGACTACGGCCTCGGATTCCTCGTGGGGAAGCGCGCGTTCGAGGAGCCGTTCCGCCCAGCGCGGGGGGCGGTGCCTCACCGGTCGAGCCGCGGCTGCAGGCCGTCCCACATCGCCAACCACGCCGCCCGGGCGTCGCGCACGAGGTCGAGGCCGGCGGGTGTCACGGTGTAGTGTTTACGCGCTCGTCCGCCCCGCTCCGGCCGGGGCGCGCCCATGCGAGACTGCACGAGCCCCTTCCGTTCGAGTCGTCTGAGCGCCACGTAGACGGCAGGGCGGAGTACCTCGCGGCCGGTGCGCCGGTGGATCTCGTCGACGACGGGCACGCCGTAGGCTTCGTCCCCGAGGTGAAGCAGGGCGAGCAACACCATCTGTTCGAATTCGCCGGCGGAGCCCTCGGGCATCCTCGTGTCTCCGTCTATATGAGTAGCGATGTTTCATAAATCACGCTGCCCATATGGACGCTGCAACACGCGAAAGGGTTGCAGGCGAGGTGACCGGTCAGTCCGTTCGCATGGCGACGAGGGGATCGGTGCGGGCGATCCGTAGTGCCGGCAGGGCGGCGGCGCAGACGGCTGCTGCGAGAAGGAGGGCGCCGGCGAGGCCGATGCTCGTGGCATCGATCCCGTTCGACCCCTCGACGACCCGACCCAGCGCGCCGACGGCGACGACCGATGCCGCCATCCCGACGGCGACACCCCATGCGGCCGGCATCAGGCTCGTGCCGATCACGCCCCGCACGACCGTGCGGACGCGGGCACCCAATGCCATTCGGATTCCCAGCTCGCGCGAACGCTGCGAGACGGCGTACGACACCACCGCATACACGCCGGCCCACGCGAGAGCGAGTCCCGCGATGCCCATGGCGAGGAGGACGAGGGCCTGGAAGCGCGGCCGTACCAGCGCTCGGGCCTCGGCGTCGGCGAGCGAGCGTGGGGTGCCGAGCGAGAGATCGGGGTCGACCTGCGACACGACCTCCTCGATGCGCGCCGCTACGCCTCCCGGGAGGTCTCGGGTGCGGATGAGTACGAAGGTGGCGGGTCGCGGGTGCTGGCGGTTCGACCAGTACACCTGAGGGGGAGTGGGGCGACCGGGTACGACCGGGGGCACGTCGGCGACCACGCCCACGACGTCGAAGGCGAGGTCCAGCTCGGGGAGCTCCAGACGTTGGCCGACGGGCGACGATCCGTTGGGCCACGCGCGGGCGGCGAGAGCCTGGTTGACGAGGACGACGGGTCGCGTGCCGCGGCTGTGGTCTTCGGAGAACTCGGTGCCGTCGACGACATCGACGCCGAGAGCCGCGAAGTGTCCGGGGCCCACGTCGAACCACTCCGCGTCGATGCGGGGAGCTTCGACGTTGGCCGCATCGCGGGTCGCTGGGGTGGCGCCGTCGCCGCCTCCGAAGAGCGGACCCGCCGACGCGGTGGATACCGCCAGGATTTCCGGCTCGGCTTCGAGCCGCGCTTCGAGCGTCCGATACAGGGAAACCCATGCGTCGGGGCCGTCGTGTTTCGAGACGTCGAGGAATCCACTGACCGCGAGTAGCGAGCCGCGTTCGAAGCCCGGCGACCACTCGAGGTACGAGAGGAAGCTGCGCGTGAGCACGCTGGCCGTGGCCACAAGCACGACCGCCAGCGCCACCTCGGCCGCGACCAGGCCCGACCGCATCCGGCGCGCACCCCGCGAGGCCCCCGCCCGTGCTCCCGAGCGAACCGTGCCCGCCACGTGTCTCGAGGTGACCCGGAGCGCCGGCACGAGGGCGAAGAGAGTGGTGGCGACGACCGAAAGCGCGCCCACGACGGCGAGAACGCGACCATCGAGGCCCACCTCGTCGAGCCGAGGGATCTGTGGTGGTGCCAGGCGCACGACCACCTCGGTCAGCACCGTTCCCGACACGAGAGCGATCCCCAGAGCGATCCCGCTCACGATGAAGCTCTCGAGGAGGATGTCTTCGATCAGTCGTCGGCGATCGGCGCCCAACGCCGTGCGGACGGCGAACTCGCTCGAGCGGTCGAGGCCTCGGGCGAGTACGAGATTCGCGACGTTTGCGCACACGATCAGCAGGAGGATTCCGGCTCCGATCAGGAATGCCAGTAGCACCGGGCGTGTGTCTCCCACGACCACCCGCAGGAGCGGCTCCACGCGCAGCCGCCAGCCGTCGTCGATGGCCTCGTGCTGATCCGCGAGAGCGGAGTAGAAGAGGGCCAACTCGGCTCCGGCCGCCTCGGCGCGCACCCCGGGGTTCA
>JANQNV010000284.1 GCA_028279425.1 Longimicrobiales bacterium
GGGGTCCGACCGTATAGCCTCCGCGCCGACCCGAGAACGCATCCCTCGACCCCGGAGCCGACGCCGTGGACTTCACGATTCCGGCCGACATCGCACAGCTCCTCGACGAGCTCGACCAGTTCATCGACGACGTGATCGAGCCCATGCAGAACGAGGACGACAACCAGCGGTTCTTCGATCACCGCCGCGAGGACTCACGCACCGACTGGGAGCGCGAGGGGCTGCCCAACGCCGAGTGGGAGGCGCTGCTCGTGCGCATGCGCAAGGCCGCAGACGAGGCCGGGTTCCTGCGCTACCACCTGCCCGCGCGGTTCGGTGGGCGCGACGGCTCGAACCTCGGCATGGCCATCATCCGCGAGCACCTCGCCCGCCGGGGACTCGGGCTGCACAACGACCTGCAGAACGAGAACTCCATCGTCGGCAACTTCCCGACCGTGCTCATGATGGAGCGCTACGGCTCCGAGGAGCAGCAGGCGAAGTGGATCCCCGACATGCTCGAGGGCGGCGCCCGCATCGGGTTCGGCCTCACCGAACCGCTCCACGGCTCCGACGCCACCTGGATGGAGACCAGCGCAGTGCGCGACGGCGACGAGTGGATCATCAACGGCGAGAAGTACTGGAACACCGGGCTGCACCACGCAACCCACGACTACATCTTCGCCCGCACCTCGGGGAACCCCGGCGAGGGCCACGGCATCACCTGCTTCATCGTCCCGGTGGACACCCCGGGCTTCCAGGTCGAGGAGTTCATGTGGACGTTCAACATGCCCACCGACCACGCCCATGTGACACTCACCGACGTGCGGGTCCACAACGACGACATCCTCGGTGACGAGGGCCGCGGCCTGCAGACGGCCCAGCTCTTCGTGCACGAGAACCGCATCCGCCAGGCCGCCTCGTCTGTCGGCGCCGGCCTGCACTGCATCGACGTCGCCGTCGACTACGTCAACAACCGCACGACGTTCGGCAAGCCCCTCGCCCAGAACCAGGCGCTCCAGTTCCCCCTCGCCGAGCTGTACACCGAAGCGGAGATGATCCGGGCGCTCATCTGGAAGACGGCCTGGGAGATGGACCAGGGCGTCGACCACATGGAGATCACCGACAAGGTGGCCATGTGCAACTACCGGGGCAACCGGTTCTGCTGCGACGCCGCGGATCGGGCGATGCAGAGCTGCGGTGGCAACGGCTACAGCCGCCACATGCCCTTCGAGCACATCTACCGCCACCACCGGCGCTACCGGATCACGGAGGGCTCCGAGGAGATACAGATCCGCAAGGTCGCCGGCAAGCTGTTCGGCTTCGCCAGCCGGGCCAAGGGCTGACCGGGCCGGGGCCGACCGCCTGCACGCGCACGTCCCGTCCTGAGCGTCGACACCCGACCGGACCCCGGTTCGGGGCCGCCGGACGGGCCTGACTAGGTTCGCCGCCGATGCGAACCCGAC
>JANQNV010000138.1 GCA_028279425.1 Longimicrobiales bacterium
CACGACCCCCGCAGGAGAGCACCGATGTTGACCTTCACCGATCGCGCTCGCGAGATGCTCGAGGGTTTCCTCGGCCAGGGTGACGAAGAACTCGAGTTCCTTCGGATTTCCATGGCTGGCAGTCCGGCTGCCCCATCGTTCGAGCTGACCCTGGTGGGAGAGAGCGAGCAGCGCGACGACGAGACGCGTGTAGAGGCCGACGGGATCACCGTGCTTCTCGCCGAGACCGACGTCGGGACCCTCGAGGGCGCAACCGTCGATTTCGTGGAGCGCGTCAACGAGAGTGGGTTCGAAGTTCGCCCGAAGCAGCCCGCTGCGTCGGCCGTCCCGGCTCCGGAGGGACCCGTCGCCGACCGGGTGCGCGAGGTGCTCGACGATCAGGTCAACCCCGCCATCGCCAGCCACGGCGGCGCCATCAGCCTGGTCGACGTGAAGGGTACCGAGATCTACCTCGAGATGTCGGGCGGCTGCCAGGGTTGTGCCATGTCACGGCTCACGCTTCGGCAGGGCGTGGAGCGTATGTTGCGCCAGGCGATTCCCGAGATCAGCGCGGTCCACGACGTGACGGACCACGCCGGCGGATCGAACCCCTACTTCGAGGCCTGAAGCGTCGCTTCGACGGGGTCGACCACCCCTTCCAGCTTCCCGAAGAAGACGTCGAGAAGTCCGTCGGTCGTCACACGCTCCAGGAAGCCCAGCGCATCGAGCGCCGAGGTGATGTCGGCCACGCGGGTCCACATTTCTTCGCCGAGCGCGTCCGAGATCGGGACCGCCTCGAGGACGGGATCCCGGCTCAGCCCGCCGGCCGCCGGTTCGTGCACGATGTTGTCTTCGTTGCGCTCGAGGAACTCGTGGAGCGACAGCGCCGCGTCGATCACTCGACGGAGTTGCCCGTACACGGCCTCCCGTTCCATGGCCTCCGCCCGAAAGCGAGCCACGGCGTGCGCTTCGACCGAACCCCGATCGCCCGGTGACAAGGCGATCGAATCCAGCGCTTCGGTCAGCCCCAGGGTGAAGATCGCCTCCTCTTCGGCGCGCATGGTCTGTTCGTACCGCCCGAGCGCCTCCCAGTAGAGGCGGACGGAATCGAAGGCCCCCGCCGAAGCCATGTACCGGCCACTCAGCCACGCCGAATCCGGTTCGACGGGCAGGGCTTCGCGGGCCGGGAGCACGATGAGGCTGTCCACGAGTTGGGCTTCGGCCTCCGTTGCCGCGGCGCGGTACACCGGTGCGAGGGATGGAGCGAGATCGGGGATTTCGACGACCCGTGTGGCATTGGCCGCCTCCACCCCACCGCTCGCCCAGAACCACCACGCGCCGATCGAAAGCACGAGCACCACCGCGGCGGCGATCCCCTTGAACGCCCCCGACACCCCAGCCCGGCGTCGCGGGGGCGCGGGACGGGCCTTGGGCGTGGCGACCGCGGCGGGGCCATAGCGCTCCCGCACCTGTTCGCGGGTCGGGAACGGGCGCGACGGTTCCGCCTCCGGTGCGCCGTCGGCGAACTCCGGGTCGTTCTTCAGCCATTCCGGCGTGTCGTCGGGCGCGTTGCGGGCCTGGACGACCCCGCCCTCGTCGCGACCGCCACGCGTTCCGCGGGGATCGACCGGATCCGGCGATGCGGAGGCGGGCGCAGCGTCGGCTACCGCGTAGTCGTCGGCTGGGTCGGGAGGCCACGCGTCGCGGCCGGGCACCGTCCACGGGTCGACGTCGGCGGGCTCGTCGGACGCAGCGAGATCGTACGAGAGCGTGGGACTCTCCGGAGCGGGCGAGGTGGACCGAGCAGGGACCAGACCCTCCTGCTCGAGATCGAGCTCACCGAAATCGCCGAAGTCGAAGTCCTCTTCGTCACCCGTGGACGTCTCGGCCATCGGGGGGGCCGAAGCTCCCTGCGGAGCCGACCCGACCCCGCGCTCGAACACGGTAGAGGGCGAGATCGGAGGCATCGGAACCTCGACGCGACCCGGCTCGGGATGCAGGTCCGCGACCTCCAGTGGCGCAACCTGGTCCCGCTGCTCGATCTCCCGCTTGAGCCTGCGAAACACGTCGTGCTCGCCGGCCGGCGCCCACGAATCCGAGGGACCGTCGTAGAAGGACGTCGTCTCGACGATGGCACCGAGTTCGATGCGCAGGCGAAGCGCATCCTCGGTGGGGATCACCACTTCGTTCCCCTGTGAATCGATGTACGCGAAACGCATGGCAACCGGGCATCGGACGCGCACCCGAGGGAGCCGCGCCGCTGGAAGACAAAGGGGTCACCTTGCAGTTTCGGTACCTGGCCGCTGCAACTGTAGAGTAGACACGAGGTCGCCCAACAGCCTTCTAGTGTAGTGTCGCCAAAGTCCTGATGCCGTTCGTGCGCGGGGGCGAGGCGGAACGACGCGGCGTAGCGATAG
>JANQNV010000147.1 GCA_028279425.1 Longimicrobiales bacterium
CGACCCCGGAGCGACTCCAGCGACGCTCGCCGGAGCCATCCGCGCCGAGAACGGATACGCCGACCTGCTCCTGGTGAACCTCGGCCTCAACGTGGGCTACATGGGCGTGGGAGCCGCCCTCGCGATCGCGAGCGGTCGCGGGCTCAGAAGCGGCGACGCCGTACGCGGGCACGCACTCGGCGTCATCCTCCAGGGTGCTGGCCTCTTCGCCCTCGACGGCATCGCCTGGCTGGGCACCCGGGCGCGGCTCGACGCCCTGGTCGACCTCACCGAAGGGGCGCACGTCGGGCTGGCGCCGGGGGTGGTACCCGGCGCCGTGGGCTTCGCGATCGGGCTTCCGATCGGGTGACCCCGGGGCAGCGGCCGTAGCGCTCCGGCCGCGCCCTCGCGGCGCTGCCCGACCAGGGCCTGTTCACGCTATGGGGATCACCGCTGCCGAGGCCATTTCATTGGCTGGCAAGGAAGGGCGAGAGAACGTGAACAGGCGCTACGTGATCGGCGGCACCACTCGCATGATGAACAGCCCCTCGCGCACACTCGTGAAGATCACGAGCCCATTCGCGAAGAAGGGATAGTTGCTCCACGCCCCACTCTGGCTCGCGCTCGTCCCCGGGTCGTTGTTGTTGTACGGGGCGCTGTCGAAGAAGGCGATCTCCTGGGGGTTCTCGCGATCGCTGATGTCGATCACCCGCAGCCCGCTGCCGTAATTCGACTGGAACATGCGGTTGCCCACGATGAACAGGTTGTGGTCCGTGGCGGCGACCGGCCCGATGTACTGATTCGCCACGACCGGATCGTCGAGGTCGCTGAGGTCCCAGACGATCGTGCGGGTACCCTCGACGACACCCGCCACCTCGTCGGCCTCGTCGTTCATGTAGAAGTAGCGCTGCTCTTCGTCGAACCAGCCCTGGTGGGCATAGGTGACGTCGGGGTAGCTCATGCGCGACACCGTGACCGGATTCGCCTTGTCGGTGACGTCGGCGATGTTGAGCTCCGATTCGTTCGACCCGATGCAGAGCTCGCGTCCCCGGTAGTCCTCGTCGGGGCCGTTGTACACGAGGCACTGGGCATCGTGGGTGTAGCCCCGGCTTCCCGGGCTCGCGGTGTCGTTGTAGCAACCGGCGAACACCGGCTGCAGCGGCTCCCGGGCATCGACGATGTGCAGCCCGCCCCCACAGGTCTCGCCACCGCTGGTGGCTCCACCGCTGTTCGCGCCGACGATGTAGAGGAAGCCCGTCTCGGTGTCGGCCACCACGTTGTGGGCGCTCGCCATGTTGCGGTACGTCAGGTCGGGCTCGAAGTCCTGGGCCTCGCCATCGACATCACGGAGACGCGTGAGGTCGAACACCTGCATCCCGTGCGCGCCGGCTCCATCGGCCACGATGTAGGCCGTGTTGCCGATGACCTTGATGTCGCGCCAGACCGAGGGGCGCGACCCAACGGTACGAGGCAGGTTGCCCACCAGACGCGGCGCGGCCGGGTTGGTGACCTCGACGAACGAGGCGCCGTCCCGACGCGCCACGAGGGCGTAGTCGCGACCCTCCTCGGGGTCGGTCCACCCCCAGACGTCGTTCACCCACGCGCCGCGTTCGCCACCGAGGTTGTCGAGCGGGACGTGCGCCACGAGCTCCAGGTTGGTGCAGGGGAACTCGCTCATGGCCCCCTCTTCGCAGCGGGCCCCGGACTCGAGCTCGGTCCCGATGCGGAAGATCGTGCCTTCGAGCTCCTGCGCCATCGACCACACGCCGCCACTCTCGGCGAGCGCAATGGCGCTTCCTTCGCCGAAGTCGTCGGACGGCTTGCCGATCACGGCACTCGACTCGGAGGCCACGAGGGAGTAGCCGTAGCGCGGCGGCCAGGACGCCTCTTCGACGGGCTCGAAGATGTCGGCACCCACCCAACTCCCCGCCCCATCCGGGGCGAATCGGTAGACCCGACCCTTGTTGCGGTCCGCCACCGGAGCGCCCACCCACAGAGACCCTGCGGCCGAGGCGATGGCTGCACCGAACCCGGTCCGCTCGGCCTCGTCGAAGGGCCGCAATGCGCCGTCGGCGACCCAGGCTCCAGAGGCCTGTCCCATCTGGAAGACGACCCCGTCTCCCGGCGCCCCGACGTAGACGCCCTCTTCGCTCACGAGTACCGCGCTGCCCACCGCGGCGCGCTGCCCCAGCCCACTGAGCACCCTCACCCGGGCCGGGGTCCCCAGCGCACCGTCGTCCCCGCGGCGCACAGCATAGGCCCGACCCATCCCCGCGTCCGACGCCGGTGCCCCGATCAGCACGTCGTCCCCGTACCAACTGAGCGTGGAGCCGAAACCCACCACGCCATCGGCCGACGGGGGCGCGATAGTGGCCGCGAGATCCCAAGCGTCGTCGCCGCGCACGTAGTGGTAGACGACGCCGGTGCCGGCCACGGCGGGAGACCCCACGAGCAGGTGATCCCCCCACAGGGCGAGGGCGGCCCCGTACTCGCGATGGTCGCCGTCGGTCGGCGGCTCGATCATCCCGGCGGACTGCCATTCCCCTCCCTCCGAGGCCCGCTCGAACACGTACGTCACACCGCTGCCGTCCCGCTTGCGCGGGGCGCCCACGATCAGCGTGCTCTCGTCGACCGCCAGAGCCCGCCCGAAGTCGTCCTTGCGGGCGGAATCCGGCGCGGCGAGGGTGGACTGCAGCGTCCATTCGCCACCCTCGGCGGCCGTGTAGCCGTACACGATGCCCGGGCCGTACCAATTCACCGGCTGCCCGACGAACAATTCCGACCCGGACGTCGCCAGAGCCCGACTGAAGTTCGGTTCCTGCGCCGAGGCCGCCTCCGGAGTGGCGGCGATCGGCGCCGAGAGGAACACACCGGATGCGAGGGTGAACAGGAGCGACGTGCGGGGACGATGAGTCATGGCGATCGACGTTGCGGGAAAGAGGAGTTGGCGAATGTACACTGGGTGCGGGCCACCGATCCAGCCGAAACCCGATCGGCCGTGACGCCCCAGCGATCGGCCGCCGTCCCGGCACTCGACTACCTCGAGCGGCACCGAAACGGGGGGACGCGCTCCTACAGCGCCCACGCCGCCTACACGGAGTGCCGTCCGGAGTACCGGCCGGACCACCCGTCCAGCTCATTCGAGCTGCCCACCTGGGTGATGCCTCGGGAGTCTCTGAGCGTCTACTCGGCCGATCCGCCCACAGCCCTCCAGTCGCGCGTCGTCGCCGAGGGGGGAGTGCGCTTCCACATCCATCCTCAGGTGCTCGCCCAGTGCCTCGACGACCCCTACCGGCGCCGGACGCTCGACCTCGGACGCCGCCTCCCGCCCCTGCTCGTGTCGCCCACCGCCTCGACCCGTACGCTGCGCGTGATCGACGACGGTCCAGAGTACGCGCTGAAGGTGCACTTCCCATTTCGGGTCTCCCGCTACGGCCGCCGCATGCGCAACGAGGTGATCGAACAGGCGGTCGCAGTGTCGCGGCTCGTGCAGCGGTGGTGTGCGCCGGCGGCGGTGGCATCGAGCGCGCCTGCCGCGGGGCCGCGAGACGACTTCGCCTTCCTGCGCGAAGTGATCGGTGTTTCCCACCCGCCGCACGACGACGACCACGCCGGCCAATCGAACGATGTGCCCGACCGGGGCGAGCAGTGGGGCTACCTGGTGCGCGACATGAGCCCGTATCCACCGCGGCCGGACCCCGGGGACGGTCGGAGCGGTGGCCTCGTCCCGGGATTCGCCCTGTACGGCCGCGACGCCTTCGACCCGCTGGCGCCTCCCCTGCTCTTCTCGCTCGCCGACCCTCTCGATCCGGTCGAGTGGATCGTCGAGCGCATCATGCTACCGGTGATCCGGCACTGGATCGACGCCTATCGCGAGCTGGGCCTGATCCTCGAGCCCCACGGCCAGAACCTGTTGCTCGACGTCGACGCGGGCGGCCGCGTCACTCGCCTCGTGCACCGCGATCTCAGCGTGGGCATCGACATGCGGATCCGACGATCGCGAGGTCTCTCCGACGACGGCTTGAACGGCTACAACCGCTTCGAAGACGGCGCCTTCGCGAGCATCGCCTACGACCGATTCATCGGCAACCACTTTTTCGGACCGCTGCTGGAACAGGGGCTCGGGGCGGCCGACGAGGGGCGACTGCAAGCGATTCGCGAGACGTGCCGGGATGCCTTCGAGGCGTGGTTCCCCGATCACGCCGACTGGCTTCCCCCCACCGAGCACTACTTTTCGGAGGTGCGCGACGCCCACGGAAAGCCGCTGTACCACGATACCGGCATTGCCCCCCGGTGGAGGCCCTGACGGGGCCCGGCCGTTCGCCTTGCTCCCCTCCGCCCGCGTCTCTCTATTCCGCATGCGCATCACGGTAGCCGCGCCGTCCCACACCGGAGTTCCGCCTTGCCCCGCCACCCCCTCGCAGGCTCGCCTCCGCCCGCCGACCTCCTGATCGACGTCGAGGCGCTGATGGCCGCCTACTACGACGAGCACCCGGATCCAGCGCTCTCGAGGCAACGCGTCTCGTTCGGCACGTCGGGTCACCGCGGCAGCGCCTTCGATACCACCTTCAACGAAGACCACATCGTCGCCGTGGCCGAGGCCGTGCGTCGGTACCGCGGCCAGGCCGGCATCGACGGTCCCCTGTTTCTGGGCATCGACACTCACGCTCTCTCCGCGCCGGCCGGGCGTACGACCCTCGAGGTGCTCGCGGCGGCGGGGGTCGAGGTGAGGATCGCCGACGAGGAGGGCGCGGCGGGAGGATTCACACCGACCCCGGCGGTGTCGCACGCAATCCTCGCCCACAACCGGGGCCGCACCGGCGGGCTCGCTGATGGGATCGTCATCACCCCGTCGCACAACCCGCCGCGCGACGGCGGAATCAAGTACAACCCACCGACGGGAGGCCCCGCAGGGCCGGATGCGACCCGTTGGATCGAGCGCGAAGCGAACTCGATCCTCGAAGCCGGCATCCAGGGTGTGCCGCGCCTCACCTACGCTCGGGCACGGGCCGCAGCCTCCACGCACGTGCACGACTACCTCAGCGCATACGTCGACGACCTCGATGCCGTACTCGACCTCGAGCGGATACGAGCCGCAGGGGTGTCGCTCGGCGCCGACCCCCTCGGCGGGGCGGGTATCCACTACTGGGGCCGCATCGCCGAGCAGTACGGGCTCGACCTCACCACGGTCGACGACACGATCGACCCCACCTTCGCCTTCATGAGCGTCGACAGCGACGGGAAGATCCGCATGGACCCCTCGTCGCCCGACGCGATCCGGCGGCTCATCGACCTGCGCGAGTCGTTCGATGTCGCCTTCGCCTGCGACACCGACTACGACCGGCATGGGGTCGTCACGCGAAGTGGCGGTCTGGTGCCGGCCAACGACTACCTCGCCGTAGCCGTCTCGTACCTGTACCGACACCGGCCCGACTGGCCCGCGTCGCTGCGGATCGGGAAGACGGTCGTGACGAGCGGGATGATCGACCGGGTCGGCCGGTCGATCGAGCGCTCCGTCTACGAGGTGCCGGTGGGCTTCAAGTGGTTCGTCGACGGCCTCATCGACGGCTCGTTGGGCTTCGTCGGTGAGGAGAGCGCAGGCGCCACCTTCCTTCGCCGCGACGGCCAATCGTGGACGACCGACAAGGACGGGATCGTCGCCGCCCTCCTTGCCGCCGAAATCACCGCGGCCACCGGTCGCGACCCCTCGGAGCTCTACGCCGACCTCTCCCGCGACTTCGGGAGGCCGGACTACCGGCGGCTCACGGCCCCGGCCAGCCCCGAGGTGAAGAGCCGCCTGAAGTCGCTGGACGCGGCAGATCTCGATCTGACCGAAGTCGCGGGAGAGGCGATCGAGGGTGTCTTCACCCACGCTCCCGGCAACGGCGCACCCATCGGGGGGCTCAAGGTGACGACGGCCAACGCCTGGTTCGCGGTGCGCCCGTCCGGCACCGAAGACATCTACAAGATCTACGCGGAGAGCTTCTCCGGGCCCGATCACGTGGACCGGGTCGCGGACGAGGTCCAGGAGATCGTGGCGGGGCTGCTCGACGATTGATGGGCGTCGGCGCGGGCTCCGGCTTTCTCGTGGGTGCGACGGGGACCCGATTCAACGCCCGGGCCGCACCCCGGTGCCCTGCACAGAATCGTCGGGGCCGCGGATCGTAAACGAGACGGCGCGGCCATCGTCGCCGTACTCGAACTCGATGATCGGCGAGAACCTCGGGTTCACCGCAGACACCTCTCCCCCGAAGGTCCCGGCAACGGTGAAGAAGCCGGGAGAGCGAGGGAGCAGAGCCTGGCCGTACACCACCACCGGTTGCTCTCCGTCCCCCGAATAGAAGGCCGCCTCGGCGGCCTCCACGACCGGATCGACGAAGTGGACGAGTCCCGACTCCGGGTCGCGCTCGATGCGCACAGGGCGCGGGCGCGCCTCTGCGACCAGGACCTCGAGATAGCGTGCCGTGGGGTTCGCGGGCTGGCCCGCGAAGCGCTCCATCTGCTCGGGCGAGGGGAGGGAGGGCGTGTCGTCGTACACCCATTCGCCGACCAGCGGCTCGGCATTGGCGGCCGGGGTGGCCAGGGTGATCCCCGGGTCGACCTCGAGCGGCACCACCACCCGGTCGCGCCCCCACGCCATGATCAACTCGGCCCCGTCGAGGCGGATCCGGTCGAGGTCCCAGGCGAGCGACTCCTGCACCTCGTCGGCCCGCTGGCGTTCGACCACGAACTGCACCGCCGCCTCGTCGAGCGGGGGATGCGCGCTGTGGAAGAGGGTGGTGTCGGGGTGGAGCGCCAATCGCCACGGCTCCGACTCCATCACGCGGAGCCAGACGCTGTACCGTCCCGCGGCCACGGCTTCGCCCGACAGAACGACGTCGTCGGAGAACCGAATGGTCGTCGCGAGGTTGGCCCCGGGTGTCCAGACCTCACCCCACGGGATCTGTCGTCCGAAGATCTCCTCGCGTCCGCGCAACGACGGACGCGACCAGCGCACCTCGATCTCGGTGCCCGAGATGATCTGCGTCAGGGTGGCGCGCTCGCTCGCCGCCTGCGACGAGGCGGGTGAGGAGAACGCGAGCAACACGACGGCGGAGCCGAGCAGCGTCGAGGCCGATACGCGGTTGGGCATGCTACCCCTCCATGGTGACGAAGACCTCGGAATGGATCACCCACCGCGATGCGAAGCGTCGCCAGTAGGCGGTGTATCGACCGCGCGTCCCGGTCGCCGTTCGTGCGACCTCGCCGGGCAGGACCTCCTGCCAACGACCGGTTTCGATCGCCCGGCGACCATCCGGACTCACCTCGATCTCGAGTGTGGTACGGATGAAATGGAGTCCTGGAGCTTGCGAGAAGAGGCCTTCGATCAGCGCCCGCAACTCGTCCCGGTCGCGGATGTGGCCCCCGTTCCCGGCCGTGCCGACGTAGTCCGCGTCGATCGAGGCCATGAAGCCTTCGAGATCACCGACCTCGAGGGCCTCGTTGGAGGTGGCCCGCGCGCGCCGGATCACCTCCTCGGCGGTGGGCGCTTCTTGTGCCATGACGTACTCCGGATGCGAGGCCACGCCGACGATCGACACGCCGAGGAGCACGATCAGCCCCAGCCGTCGTGGACCCGATGGGCCCAACAGTGCGGCCATCAGGTGATCGGTCGCGATCGGCGAAGGAGGAACAGGCCCTGCTTGTGGCTCGTCACGAGGATGTTGCCGCTCTGGAAGAACGGGTAGTTGCTCCAGGATCCGTCGAAGAAGCCGGGCACCTCGTCGGCGTAGGGCGCCGTGTCGAACCAGGCCACCTCGACCGGGTTCTCGGGATCCGAGACGTCGAGCACCCGGAGCCCGGCCGCGTAGTTGGATTGGTACATCAGGTTCCCAGCCACGTAGAGATTGTGGTCGGTGGCGTTGTTTTCGGCGATGTACACCCCCGCCAGCACGGGGTCGGTGAGATCCTCGACGTCCCAGATCATGGTCCGCGTGCCCTCGGTCATGCCGTTCATCTCGTCGAGTTCGTCGTTGACGTACATGTACCGGTGGTCTTCCGTGAGCCAACCCTGGTGGATGTAGGCCGTGTTGGGCATGACGGCCTTGCCGATGATGAGCGGCGCCTCCTTGTCGGTCACATCGCCGATGCTGACCGCGGATTCGGAGAACGCGAAGCAGATCTCCCGGCCCTCGAAGTCCTCGTCCGGGCCGCGGTACGACACACACTGCGCGTCGTGCGTCTGCCCGGCGGCACCCAGTCCGACCGACAGATCGGAGTAGCAGCCGGCGAAGGTCGGGTTCTTCGGATCGCGCAGGTCGATGATGTGCAGCGACCCGCACCCGCGCCCGCCCCCGGAGTTGGCCATCGTGTAGGCGAAGCCGGTCTCCTCGTTGACCGCGAGGTTGTGCGAACTCGCGATCTCGGTGTAGAGGGCGTCGGCCTCGAAGGTGGGGGGGGCGGCCGGATCCACGTCACGCAGGCGGGTCATGTCGAACACCTGCATGCCATGGGCTCCGGCGTTGTCGGCCACGACCAGGGCGTGGTCGCGAATCACCTTCACGTCGCGCCACGCGTTGCCCCGGCTCCCCTCGGTCTTGAGCATCTGCCCGAGGTAGATGGGACGCGCCGGATCGGTCACATCGACGAACGACGTACCTTCGGAGCGACCCACTACGGCGTACTCGCGGCCGGTCTCGGGGTCCGTCCAGCCCCACACATCGTTCACCATCGCCCCTCGCGACGCCCCCATCGCTTCGACGGGGAGCAGCGACACGAGGTCGACCTGCTCGCAACCGAAGAGCGCGGCCGAGCCCTCGGCGCAGTCGACCGCCTCACCCGCGACGGGGTCGTACCCCTC
>JANQNV010000148.1 GCA_028279425.1 Longimicrobiales bacterium
GAGCCGAAGGTCGAGGGCGTCGTGTTGCAGGTCCACCGTGCCGGCACCGGTGATCGTGATGTTCGCGCCCTCGAGGTAGAGCTCCTTGGCGCCGGCGAAGCCACCCTCGAGAGAGAAGAGGGCGAGCAGACAGCGCACCCGTTGCTCGCGCTCGACCAGAAAGCCCGGCAACGAGACGCGTAGGAAGTCGACCGAGAAGGCGCGGGAGTAGCGGCTCACGAGCGATCCGTTGCGGAGCATCACGCCGGCGATGCCGTCCAGGTTGCGCACCCAGTCTTCGGGGGCGCGCCCGGCGCTCTCGAGGTCGATCGACAGGTCGAGGAGCCCGGCGTACTCGGGGTCCTCCTGGAACTGCGCCGCGATGCGGGTGAGGTCGATGTTGAAGGACTCGAGGGCGAAGGCCAGGGTCGGGTCGAGGCTGCGGGCGTTGACCCGGGCGTTCGCGGCGAAGCGGCCGCCTTTGTAGCGGGCCGAGACGTCGTGGATCTCGAGGAGCCCGTCGTCGAGCTCGACCGTGGCACTGAGGTCGCTCGCCTCGAGGAGCTCGCGTCCCGTCACCCGGTCGACGGCCAGGGACAGGGAGAGGTCGATGTCGTGGAGGCGCTCCACATCGATGGGGCCCGCGTCGCGCCACCACGTCACGGGATCGAAGCGGGGCGTCTGCGGACCGCGCACCGCACCGCCCGGAGAGACGCCGAGGTCCGCGAGGTGGACGTGGCTCGATCGGAGCTCCGCGACCAGTCGGGGGCGCCGCCCCGGCGCGAATCCGGCGGTGGCCTCGCCCACGAGCTCGGTATCCCCCAGCCGCGCGTGCCCCTGGGTCTCGAGGCGTTCGTCGGAGCCGCGCAGGGTCCCGCGGAACGCGGCGGGGCCGAGAGCGGGAAACTCCGCCCCGACGAGATCGCCGAGGTCCGCGAGGCTCTGCGCCTCGAGCTCGAGGGCGAAGTCGACCTCGCCGAGCTCGCGAAGGTCGTCGAACGCGCCGCGCAGCGATGCCGTCACCCGCTCCGACGCGCCGAGTTCGACGCGGACTTCTTCCAGCCCGAGGGAGCCGTCGGTATCGCTCAGCGAGGCCTGTCCCCGCAGCGTGCCGAGCTCGGGGATCGCCACGTCGTAGAAGGCCGCGAGCTCTCGGGCGCTCGGGGCGTCGACGTCGATCTGCAACGCGACCCCCCGCCCGCCGACGAGATCGTCGACCTGGCCGCGGACTCGCGCCTCGATGCCCCCTTCCCGTCCCGCCCGGAGGTCGAAGTCGCGCAAGCCGAAGACGCCGTCACGGTCGGTGAGCCGTCCCGTCGCCACGAGCGGACCGAGGGCCGGGATCGGGAAGTCGGGCTCGACGCCAAAGGCCTCGGGCACGGCGTCGAGCGTGGACGAGTCCAGCCGGACCTGGACGTTCAGGTCCTGGAGCCTCCGCACGTCGTCGAGCACCCCCCGCAGGTCGAGGTCGAAGCTCCCCTCGGTTCCCGCTTCGCCCTCGATGCCGAGGCTCCCGTCGGCGTCGCTGATCTCGAAGTCGGCCTCGACCGGGGCGTTGGGGAGCGAGAACCCGGCGAGCGGCTCGAAGACCTCGGCGTCGGGGGCGTCGAGGTCCACCCGGAGGTCGACACCGGACACGGTCAACAGGTCGGCAATCGACCCTTCGACGAGCAGGTCGACGGCGCCCGGCGCCCGGGTGCGCAAGGTGAGCTCCCGCACCCCCAGAACGCCGTCCGGATCTTCGAGCCACGCGCTGGCCTCCACCCGGCCGAGCGCGGGAACGCTCTGGCCCCGCGCCTCGAGGAGGCTGGCGAGATCCGCGATCGTCGCCTCGACGCGCAGGTCGAGGCCCTCGAGGCGACGCGGCGCGGCGAGGGTGCCCCGGACCACGAGCTCCGTTTCGGGGAGCCGCGCTCGCAGGTCCACAGGGAACGGCTCTGTCGGCTCGAGCAGCTGGAAGACCGCGCCGATCTGGCCGTGCACCGCGACGGCTCCCCCGTCGATGGCGCCGTGGATCGCCACCGACACCGGGCTCTCGAAGTCGCGGGTCTCGAGGTCGAGCTCCGCGATGTGGGCCGTGCGCGCGTCCTCCCCGCCGACCGGGTCGTAGAAGAGCGCGGCGTTCCCGATGTGGAGGTGGCGGATGCGGAACTCGAGCGGGTCGCGTCCCCCCGACGATACGGGTTCGTCGAAGCGGCGCGGGTCCGAAGGAAGCGACCAGGCGCCCTCCGCGTCGGGCTCGACCCGGAGCTCCGCGCCGTAGATCTCGATGCGGTCGATCGCGAGGCTGCCCCGAAGCAAGGGCTGCCACGCGATGTGCAGATCGACCCGCTCCACCCGGAGCATCTCGGGCGAGGGCCGCCCGGGGAGATTCGCGACCCGCAACGACTCCATCCGCAGGTCGAGCTCGGGCAGGAGGTCGAACGCCACGTCGCCGTCGATCGAGACGGCAACGCCCAGCGCCCCACCGAGCTCCTGCTCGATGCGCGGCCGCAGGTGCTGGGCCGAGACGCGTTCGACGATCAGATCGGCGCTCGTCGCGATCCCCACCGCGGCGAGACCGATCCCGATCCACCAACGTCGCACAGCACCTCCTACAAGGGCGCCCATCATACCGCGGTGGCCTCGCGACGGGCGGGTGCGCCCCGCGCGGACGCGGAAGCGCCGCGTTCCGCGGGCGCGCTAGGGCTGGCAGAGCACCTCGTCGGCGTGGCTCGTGTCGAGGTACTCGCGGACGCGATGGATCTTGCCGTCGCGAACCTCGATCGCGAAGTGGTAGAGGTTGTTGTAGGTCTTGCCGGTCGCGGTCGTGCCGTGGGATTCCACCTCGATGGCGACGCGGTCGCCCTCTGCGATACACGCGCCGAGCTCGAACCGGATGCCACCGGGAACGAGCTGTGGAAGCTGCGTCCGCAGCCCCTCACAGAACTCCGCGCGGCTCTTCGTGCCCGACAACGGGAAATTCCCGGCGACCCACCAGGTCGCATCGTCGCTCATCATCGATTCGACGTCGTCGAACTTTCCCGCCGAAAAGGCTTCGAGGTACTCCTTCACCAGCTTCTTGTTGGACTCCGCACTCATCTCGTTCTCCTTGTTCGTGACCGGGTTCCCGGCGTCGAGGACACGCTGTCCCGTCGGCTGCAGACGGCGGCGATTGCCAGCTCCCGCTGGCGCGAGAGCGGGGCCGCGACTAGATTGGGGAGCGTAGCCGCAAATCGTTGATTCCATTCAGGAAGCGTTCGCTAGGCTGGTGCCGGCCCCGGACTTCAAATCCGGTGGGGGCTGTGGCGACACGGTCCCGGCGGGTTCGATTCCCGTCCGCTTCCGCCAAATCCCCCTAAATTCCGGGCACCTAACAGAGCGAAATCTGGCCTGGAAATGGCTTGGACCTGAGCAGGGGAGCGCAGCAGCTCCACACCTGCCGAGTCTGCGAGCCGTGCGTACCGTTCCGTTGAGCGCCGATCTGCGTGCCGCAGCGCCGCTTGTATGGACCGCTCACTCACGCCGCGCCTGATTGCATCGGTTGCCGTCGCGTGTTTCGTGCCCTCATACATTCGTACGTCCACGCCCACCCGGGCACAGGCTCGATTCCAGACTTCCCGTAGGGCGTCTCCCAACCACCGCTTTGCCGGCGTACGGCCTAAAGGATTTATGAAGAGCGGGATTTCCCCCTTGAGTCTTTCTTCGGGTCGGACCTGATCGAGTCTGTCTGTTCGATCTTGGCTAGCAGCGACGTCATCTTTCCCCGTCGCTGCTTTCGTGGTGGGTGCGGGCTACCCATTTCGCCGCCCCTCCTTGTGGCCTCTACTAGTCGCCGTCGAGGAACGCGTCGCGGGCTTACCTGTGGCTTTTGTCGAAGCCCCCGTACCCATTTTCGCCGGGTTGGCGAGGGCGATATTCACCATCACGAAAACTCCGTCCGGGCCTTCCATGAACTTGTAGAACTCACCACCCGGTTCGAACCGATCGCCTCCCACGTTCACGGAGGGGGCATAGGAATCGATGTATTGCTGCACTCCGGTCCAGAACACGAAACACGGGGCCGCGACCCCAAGGATCCAAAGAAGCGCTTTCTTCAATCCCGTCCTTTCGGTTGCCGGACAGGCGAGAACTAGGCGAATGCCGCGGCCTCCAACATCCCTGCCAGCAACGTCGCCCGCTTCAGAAGCTGGCGAAGCGCAGCCCGGTCTTTGGATGGGCCCTGACCGACGCTCGCATGATGTCCTTCCGGGCGTGCGACTCGGTCCGGTTTGGTCGCTGGCCAATCGTTCTCTCAAAGAGCCAGCCATAGGGTTGAAGTCAGAAGTCAGGCGTGGGGCGACCCTCTAGGTCGATCTCAGTTCGAGATCGAACCTGGTAGAAGATCGATCGACCCGAGCCGCGGCTTCACGAGTTCGCTGCTCCCGCTGGGAGCCAGTGCTCTCCCGAAGATCGAGGAAGTATCCCACTCGCGACACATGGCGGAGCGGTTAGCGCGCCCTTTCTGGCGGATTGTGAAGAACCTCATCAGGCATGCCCTCTTTCGGCCTGATGGGTTCGTTGGACGACGCCTCAAGTACGGGAATCGGCGGATTCGCCTCTTCACGACTCGGCTGCCTGGAGCCCTCTTGACGGACTGTCGCGTTCGCAAGCGCGACGGGCGGTGGCAACGAACCAAAACCGCGAGCGAGAATATTCCCTGACAAGTCGTCGATAATCACGAAGCCTCGCGGGTAAACCATTCGTTTCGGTCCCGTGGCAAAAGGCACCAGCGCCTCGACCGGTCCCTCGAAACGGACGTTCCAAACGAAACCCAACCGACCATCCGCATCCCTTGAGGCCATGGGCAACAGCGATTCGTCTGCGCGATAGCACTGCAATGAGAGGACATGGTGATTCTGGTTCGAGCCTCTCTCCGGTTGCGTGAGCGTTAGACGCTGACGCGCGAGTTGGGCAACTTCACGCTCGTTCATGCTCGGGGTCGCGCCGCGCTCGACCTCAACACGAGCACGCGAATCAAACCATAGTTGTTCGGTCTCATCGGCCCGACCCAAGTTCGCCGTGAATAGCACCAAATGCGCAATCGCAACTACTAGAGTTTTTCCATCCATCAGCTTCACAGCTTTACCGCATCCCACCTTCCCCAGAAAATCCCTCAGCAGGGTCCTCTCCCTATTGATGAGCCCATCGTTGTTCATGAGGGAACCGCTACTTCTTGCAGGTCTCGCGTTGGATCCAGGTGGCCCCAGCGGCATCGAGTTTTAGGATCTCGTATGGGGCGCCTACGGCATCGGGCGCCTTCTTCGTAGCTGCAAGCAAGATTTCGTTGATAGTGTCGAGCGGGCGATCAAGCCAATCAGCGGCGAGCTTCACACTGGGGTCGACGCCAGCTACGCCGATTCGACCGGGCCTTACCCAGTACGAATCGGCACCATGAAGCGTGGCGGCGGAACCAGTAGAAAGTTCCATCCCGCGAGCTTCAGGGGCCTTATCGAATCGTGCGTACATTGCTGTAATCGACAAAGGAGGTGTCTGCGGCGCTTTTTCGTCGATCGCGGATCGGACCCTAACAAGGGCTAGCTGCAGACGGACTTGGAGAACTTGGAGAAGCTTGTCCGTGGTTTTGTCGTCGTCGGCGACGGCATTCGCGATTTCGTGTGCGTCGAAAAAGGTCTCCTCCCCACCCGATTCGGTTTTCGCCCCAACGGTCCCGACTAGCGCGAGAAAGAGTCTGTCGTTTAGGCGCGCTATCTTGCAGACACGGCTGACTCTCCTCTTGGTCAAGTTCCCGCTCACATTCTGGACGAGGGTATTCTGAAGTGAGTCTGCGGCGAGATAGACCGCCGTCGGAGTGGTGATGACAACAACGGTGGTCGCGTTCGCGGCCCCGGAAAAGAGGATCGGGGTCAGGAGGGCTAGAAGGGATCGAATGAGGAGCGCCATCGGCACGGATCCTATCAGGATCCCCTAGGGATTCGCGTTTAGTTCGCCGCTTAGTAGTACCTGAGACGCCCCAGAATCGTTTCTAGAGACTTTGTGGAGATAGCTGAGGCGGCATGAAAACGAATACGCACCCAGGGCTACTGCTGGCCCTCGCGGCCGCCTCTGTGCTCGCGCCTTCCGGGGCTCGCGGGGAGTGCTTGGCCCCGACCGATGATGATGTATGGATGGTTCGCAGCGGCGGTTATTGGAAGCAAGAGGGCCGGTACGGGGACTTTCGTGTCATCCTGACTCGCACCGGGGTGGAGCACGCACAAGACCGAGTGCAGGTTCAGATCAGCGGGGATGACGGCAAGAACCGAACCATCCTCCGTTGCCTCGACCTCCCTTCCCCAGGTCTCAAGGGGTACGTGCAGGACATCCGCATCCGCTCCGTTGACGATAGGGTCGCTGCTATCGAGCTACCGGTTGAGATAAAGGCGATGGAGGGGATCGTCTTGCTGGACGCCTTCCTTGTGTCCGTCGACGGCAAGGTGGAGCAGATCTCAGAGGCCAAGTACGCAGATGTCACTGACTTCGCGACGCTCGGCAGGCTCCAGCCTCAACCCGCCGACTACGTCGCAAGAATTGTCCACGCGGCCACGGTAGCCGCGTCCAAAGCCGACTATCGACCGGATCAGATGACGATAGCCGTCTCCGAACGGCTTAGATCCGTGGATGAGACGTACCTCGCCGGGCATGGGGTGAAAGACCTCAAGGGAATCTGGTTCGTCTATTTCGCCCCGCAAGGACCGCCTGTGCCCGGCGGCGATGTCACGTTCTACTTCCAGTACCCCGACGAACAGATTCTCAGGACGTGGCAGAGTCAGTGAATGGACCGGAGCGCTCCAGACTCTCGACTTCGCCGAACTCGTCGAGTCCCTCGGCCACGTTTTTGCCTTTCGGCTGTTCGTCCTCCCCTCGTTTCTGCAAGGCGTGCATCGCTCGATGGAAGGCTCTGTCAGGAATCAGCCGCGCTCGGACACAGCGTTCGAGATCGTGGTTTCCCCCAGCTGCCTCGCCGTCACTGTCTGGCCTGGCCCGGCTTTGATGGGATCTTTAGCAGCAGTGTGGGATGGCTAGCCTTGGCGAACTTCCTGGAGCGAACCGACTTTGGGCTGCAGGCGCAGATCAGACTTTATTGCAGTCCTCGGGTCAGCCCGGAGTTCGAGTGCCACTCAATGATCCAGATCGCGTCGCAGGAGTTCTACGACACTGTCGGTGCCTATCTTCAGAATTGCCCCGCGTCATATCTCACGCCGTCCGCGGGCGACTGCGCGCTGATGGCTGGAGATCGAGGAGCGGGCGTTGGAAACGATCTGGAAATGAACGAGTGGTGGATCTGAATCAGGCGCATCGCCAGGATTCTTGAGACTTTTCGAGGGCTTGTGCGAACGCTCGGTGACGTGAGGCGAACCAACGGGCGGGTTCGATTCCCGTCCGCTTCCGCCAACTCCTGTCCCGCATCCTGCACGCCGCAGCCGCGGAGACGCGCGGCAAAGAACCTCGAGCTGGGTACCCGCTTCCGCCCCGGCGATCGCGAGAGCGGTGCGCGATCGCGGCCCCTACCATCTCCCGGGCACGGTGTTCGGTGGCGCAGCGGGGCCCCGTAGCAAGGAGAGCGCGATGTCCCTCGATCCCCAGGTGAAGACGCTGCTCGAGGAACTCCAGGCGGCGGGGGCCAAGCCCGTCGAGGAGACGGAGAGCGTGGCCGAGGCACGAGCGCTCGCCTTTGCCTACGTCGAGCTCCAGGGTGCGCCCGAAGCGGTGTCGGCGGTGGCGCATCGCTTCATCCCGGGCCCCACGGCGGACCTCCCGCTCCGTATCTACTACCCGAGCGACCCCGACGAGTCGGGGCCGCTCCCGGCGCTGGTGCTCTTTCACGGCAGCGGGTGGGTGGTCGCGAACCTCGACGTGGGGGACACGCCGGCCCGGTCGCTCGCCAATCGCTGCGGGTGCGCGATCGTGGCGGTGAACTACCAGAAGGCCCCGGAGCACAAATTCCCGATCCCGCTGGACGATTGCTACGCCACGACGTGCTGGGTCGCCGAGCACGCGGACGAGCTCGGGATCGACCGCTCCCGTATCGGAGTCGCCGGAGACAGCGCGGGTGGGAACCTCGCCGCGGCGGTGGCGCTCAAGGCGAAGCTGGAGCACGGCCCGGCGCTCGGCTACCAGCTCCTGATCTACCCGGTAACCGACTTCGACCTCGACACTCCGTCCTACCAGTCGAACGCCGAGGGCTACCTGCTACAGCGCGAGGGCATGCGCTGGTTCTGGAACCACTACCTCGCCGACCCGGGCGACGCCACGAATCCCCTCGCCGCGCCACTGCGCGCCACCGACCTCTCGGGGCTTCCCCCGGCCTTCGTCGTCACCGCGGGCTACGACCCGCTCTGCGACGACGGCGAGCGCTACGCCGACGCGCTCCGCGCCGCCGGCGTCCCCGTCACCTACCGTCACTACGAGGGGATGGTGCACGGCTTCTTCTGGATGGCCGGCGTCCTCGACGAGGCCCGCGCGCTCTACGAAGAGATCGGCAAGGCGGTGCGCGCCGCGCTCTAGGGCGCACCCACCCGGCTGGATCCGCGGTCGGCACCGACGCGGCTCGCCCTCCCACCGGGCGCTGTCCGCCCAGCGGGTGCTCCGCCCTAGAGCAGATCCCCCGCGAGGGTCTCGAGCTCGGCGAGGACGGCGTCTTCGGTCTCGCTCTCGAGATACACGACCACCCGGTGGGCGCCGGCCTTGTGCAGCTCGTCGACTCCGGTGCGGGTACGGCAGAGGCCGCCCGGCGCGAGGACGGTGATGTGGATCGCGCTGGGGTCGCGGCCCGCCTCGGCGGCGAACTTGGCGATCTCCACCGCGCCCTCGGCGATCTCGGCGGGGTCGGTGCTGAGCGGCAGCCAGCCGTCGCCCCAGGTGCCCACGCGACGGTAGACCCGCGGGTTCGCGATGCTCCCGAGGTAGACCGGCGGATGCGGCTGTTGCACGGGACGGGGGCGCGAGATGAGCGGCGGGAAGTCGTAGTACCTGCCGTGGTGCTCGACGGGCTCACCGGTCCAGAGCGCCTTCATCGCGTGGATCGCCTCCTTGGTCTGGGTCCAGCGATGGGGAAAGTCACCGCCGAGCACGGTGCACTCGGCTTCGTTCCACCCGGCGCCGATCCCGAACAGAAAGCGCCCCCCCGAGAAGTGGTCGAGCGACGCCACCTCCTTGGCCGTGTGGATCGGGTTGCGTTCGGGCACGAGACAGATCCCGGTGCCCAGCCCGATCCTCCGGGTGGTCGCCGACGCGCGGGCGAGGGCGAGGAAGGGATCGGGCATCTTGTAGAGGTACTCGGGCGCCGGCTCGTCGGGGCCCTTCGCCGGGTAGTCGTCGGCGCTGCCTTCGGGCATCGCGGGGTGCTCGGCGGTCCAGTAGGAGTCGAAGCCGAGCTCCTCGGCGCGCTTGGCGACGACCGCCGGGTCGCCGCTCGGCAGGTCGCTGAGGATCTGAAAGATCCCGATTCCGGGGCTGCTCATGACATCTCCTGTGCCTGGGCGAGGGTGGCGGGATCGCCGTCCACCCCATCGTAGGGGAAGTCGGAGCCGACGCGGAGGAGGCGCCGGATATGGGGATGGGCGAGCCCGGTGGCTATTCTCGAGGGGTTGCTGCCCGCGCTCGGCCCGCAGAGCTGACGGGCGACGGAGTATCCGCGATGTCTCGCTGGGTCCCCCCGCCCCGGAGTCTCGCGAGGTGCCGGTGGACCCCGCACCTCGTCCCGGGCGCCGTGCTCTCTGCGCTCCTTCTGCTCGGCGTCCTCGCCTGCGAGCCCGTCGCCACACCGGCGGCCTGGCGCGAGGCGGCGCCCCACCCCGGCCTCGGTCCTGCCGACGTGGTCGCAGCCCAGCTCGAGGCGCTCCAGCACAACGACGAGCGCGACGCCGGGATCGCCGTGGCGTTCCGCTTTGCCTCTCCCGGAAACCGGCGCAGCACCGGCCCCCTCGAGCGCTTCGTCTGGATGATCCGCGACGGGCCCTACGAGCTCTTGCTGGGCTTCGATGGGGCCCACGCGCAGCCCGTCGTGATGGACGGCACAGCCGCCGCGCGCCAACGGGTCACCGTGGTGCGCGACGGCCGCTCGCGGGTCTACCACTTCGTGTTGTCGCAGCAGCGGGATGGCGAGTGCCGCGGGTGCTGGATGACCGATGCCGTGCTCGTCGAGGACGAGCCCGCCGCCGAGTCGATCTAGACCACGCGTCTCAGCCGGCGTCGTCGTCGGCGTCCGCCCGCCAGCGCAGCACCGGTTTGCGGGCCGCCCGCGTCTCGTCGAGACGGCGCAGCCGGGTGTGGTGGGGCGCCTCACGCACGCGCTCGGGGTCGCGCTTCGCCTCGTCCGCGATCGCGTGCAGGGCGTCGACGAACCGGTCGAGCCCCTCGAGGCTCTCGCTCTCGGTGGGCTCGATCATCAGCGCACCGTGCACGATCAGCGGGAAGTACACGGTCGGTGGATGGTAGCCGTAGTCGATGAGCCGCTTGGCGACGTCGAGGGTCGTGACGCCCGTCGGCTCGAGAGCGCGGTCCGAGAACACGCACTCGTGCATCACCGGCTCGTCGTAGGCCACCGCCCACTCGCCCCGCAGCCGCTCCAGCAGGTAGTTGGCGTTGAGGACCGCCATCTCGGCGATGCGCTCGAGGCCCTCGGCCCCGAGCGCCAAGATGTACGCGTAGGCCCGCACGAACATGCCCGCGTTGCCAAAGTGGGCGTGTAGCCGCCCGATCGACGCGGGGCGTTCGCGCTCGAGGGCGTACCCGTCGCCCTCGCGCACCACGCGCGGGGTGGGCAGGTAGGGTTCGAGGAGCGTCTTCACCCCGACCGGCCCCGATCCCGGCCCCCCGCCGCCGTGGGGGGTCGAGAAGGTCTTGTGGAGGTTGAAGTGCATGACGTCGATCCCGGCGTCGCCGGGGCGTGATTTGCCGAGGAGCGCGTTCAGGTTGGCCCCGTCGCCGTAGACGAGGCCGCCCCCGGCGTGGACCGCGTCGCAGATCGCGCCGATCTCGCGCTCGAAGAGCCCCAGGGTGTTGGGGTTGGTGATCATCAAGGCGGCGATCTCGGGGCCCATGGCCGCGGCCACGGCGTCGCGGTGCAGGATGCCGTCGTCGCCAGAGGGCACGGTCACCACGTCGTAGTCGTTGAGGGCGGCGCTGGCGGGGTTGGTGCCGTGGGCGGTGTCCGGGATCAACACCTTCGAGCGCGCCCCGTCGCCACGCGCCTCGTGGTAGGCGCGGATCATCATGATCCCCGCGAGTTCGCCCTGGGCGCCCGCCGCCGGTTGGAGGCTCACAGCGTCCATCCCGCTCACCTCGGCGAGGTGCCGTTCGAGGGACCACCACAACGCGAGGAGCCCCTGGGAGAGCGCCGCGGGCTGCATGGGGTGGCCCCCGGCAAAGCCGGGCAGCCGCGCCATCGCCTCGTTCACCTTCGGGTTGTACTTCATCGTGCACGAGCCGAGCGGGTAGAGCCCGAGGTCGACCGACGCGTTCCAGGTCGAGAGCCGGG
>JANQNV010000293.1 GCA_028279425.1 Longimicrobiales bacterium
CGGGTCATTGAGCGAGCTCGCCGCACAGCTGGAGGCGCCCCGCGCTGTCTGGGTCATGGTGCCGTCGGGGGATCCGACCGAGTCGGTGATCACGGCGCTAGCCGACACGCTGGATGCGGGCGACCTCGTGATCGACGGTGGGAACAGCAACTACCGCGAGACGATGCGTCGGGCCGAATCGCTGAAGGCGCGCGGGATCGCGATGGTCGACGTGGGCACGAGCGGAGGGGTGTGGGGGTTGGCCGAGGGGTACTCGATGATGGCGGGAGGGCCGGACGACGCGGTGGAGCGGATCCGGCCGGCGCTCGAGACCCTCGCCCCCGCGCCCGACCGGGGGTGGGGACACGTCGGCCCCTCCGGCGCGGGCCACTTCGTGAAGATGGTCCACAACGGCATCGAGTACGGGATGATGCAGGCCTATGCCGAGGGCTTCGAGATCCTCAAGGCGAAAAGCGAGCTCGAGCTCGACGTGAAGCAGGTGGCCGAGATCTGGCGGTACGGCAGCGTGGTCCGCTCCTGGCTCCTCGACCTTACGGCACGCGCCCTCGACGAGGACGCCGATCTCGCGGGGGTGCGCGGGTGGGTCGCGGACTCGGGAGAGGGACGCTGGACCGTCCAGGAGGCGATCGACCTGGACATCCCTGCCCCGGTGATCACCACCTCGCTCATGATGCGGTTCGTGAGCCGGCAGGACGACAGCTACGGCGCCCGGCTGCTCGCAGCGATGCGCAATCAGTTCGGTGGGCATGCGATCAAGCGGAGCGACGAGGCGTGAGCCGTACCCTCGTCGTCTTCGGGGCCACCGGCGACCTGACGCGCCGGAAGCTGGTGCCGGCGCTCTTCAACCTCCAGCGAAAAGGGCGTCTACCCGACGACGTGCGCATCGTGGGCTTCTCCCGCAGCCCGCTCTCCGACGACGAATTCCGCGGCCGGATGGCCGAGGCCCTGGTCGAGTTCGCCGGGGCGCCGGCGTCGGACACCGAGCGCGATCGCTTCCTCGGCCGTCTCCACTACGTGGCAGGCAGCGTCACCGATGACCGCGGCATGGAGACGCTCGCGGAGCGGCTCGATGAGCTGGAGGGCGAGCAATGCGCCGACCGCCTCTACTACCTGGCCATCGCTCCCCGTTTCTACGCGCCGACCGTGGCGCGGCTGGGCGCGATGGACATGGTCTGCGACGACCACGGCGAACGACGCGTGGTGGTCGAAAAGCCGTTCGGGACCGACCTGGCGAGCGCCCGCACCCTCAACGAAGCCATCCACGAGGTGTTCGAGGAGCGTTCGGTCTACCGGATCGATCACTACCTGGGCAAGGAGACGGCGCAGAACATTCTCTTCACCCGGTTCGCCAACACCGTGTTCGAACCGCTGTGGAACCGGAACTACATCGACCACGTGCAGATCACGGTGGCCGAGTCCGTCGACGTCGATCACCGGGCCGAGTTCTACGACGGCACCGGGGTCGTGCGCGACATGTTCCAGAACCACCTGCTCCAGCTGCTGACGCTCGTCGCGATGGAGCCCCCGTCGTCGTTCGACGCCGACGCCGTACGGAACGAGAAACACAAGACACTCGCGGCGGTGCGGCCCATCACCTCGGGTCGGCTGGGACTCGATACCGTTCGAGGTCAGTACGCGGGGTATCGAACCAACGAAGGGGTCCCCGACGACTCGGAGACGGCGACGTTTGCGGCGCTCAAGCTCGAGATCGACAACTGGCGGTGGCAGGGCGTGCCGTTCTACCTGCGCTCCGGCAAGGCGCTGCCCGAGAAGGTCTCCGAGATCCTCGTCCAGTTCCGCTGCCCGCCCCACAACATGTTCCCGCTCCCGCCGGGGGCGACGCTGTCGAGCAACTACCTGGCGATCTGCATCCAGCCCGATGAGGGGATGCACCTCCGGTTCGAGGCGAAGGTGCCCGACACCGTGGCCGATCTGCAGCCGGTCGACATGGAGTTCCACTACCGCGACAACTTTCCCGGGGTGGAGCTCCCGGAGGCGTACGAGCGGCTGCTGCTGGACGCCCTCCACGGCGACCCGTCGCTGTTCGCCCGGAGCGACACGATCGAACGGGCATGGTCGCTCATGGACCCGGTAGTCGAGGGATGGCAGACCGACGCCGCTCCGCCCCTCGAGGTGTACGAACCGGGAGACTGGGGCCCCGACGGGGCGCACGCCCTGATGCGCCGCGACGGACGGAGGTGGAAGCGTGGCTGCCGCCACTGCTGACCTTCGGGTCTTCGACGACCCGGAGGCGCTTGCCGACGCACTGGCCACCGCATTCGACGCGGCCGCCGAGCAGTCGGTGGCGGAGCGCGGGGGGTTCAGTGTGGCTCTGGCCGGGGGCCGCACGCCCGGCGGGCTCTACCACCTGCTCGCCACCCGATTCGGCGACCGCGCCTGGTGGGCGGAGACACGGGTCTACTGGTCCGACGAGCGCTACGTGCCGCCCGACCACCCAGACAGCAACGTAGGCGCCGCGCGCACCGCCGTCCTCGACTCCGTCGGGCTCCCGCCCGCGCACGTGCTCGCCCCGGACACGACGCTCGTCGACCCCGAGGAGGCGGCCCGGCAATACGGACGCGCTTTGCGGGACGCGGGCGGCCTGGACCTGGTCCTCCTCGGACTGGGCGAAGACGCCCACGTGGCCTCGCTGTTCCCCGGCGGCACGGCGCTGGACGAGGGCCACCACCGGGTGGTGGTCGTCTCCGACAGCCCCAAGCCCCCCGCCGTCCGCCTCCCGGAACGCGACCAACGTCATCGTGAGCCGGACGGCGGGGGGCTTGGGG
>JANQNV010000244.1 GCA_028279425.1 Longimicrobiales bacterium
AAGGAGTTCCAACGACGCATCCCGTGGATGCCCCCGCGCACGAACGGCATCAGGACTTTGGCGACACTACACTAGTGGCTGGGGCTGATCGATTCGGCGAGGGAGGCCGACTCGGCCCCGGCACTCGAGATGATCGGCTCGAGATCGTCGGGTGCGAGATGCAGCGTCCGGGTGCAATGCGAGCGTAGCGCCTCGAGTTCGTCGGGGGGGTCGCGGTGGCGCACGTGGGCCACGGCTTCGACGGCTCGCGGGGCGCGCCGACCCGCGGCGTGGTGGTCGGAGATGGCGGTGATCAACGGCTCGGGGAGTTCCCAGGTTTCAGCGAGGACGGCGCCCACATGCGCATGGTCGTACCCGAACGTCTCTTTCTCCATCTCGTGGAGTGTGACGTCGTCGTCGTGCTCCGAGGCGCTGTAGACCTCGCCATAGCGAGATCCGTGCGAGGCGGCGAGGACGGGCACGGCCATGTCCTGCAGAAGGCCCGCCGTGAAACTCTCCACCTGGCTGGCCGGATCGACCCGAGCGGCGATTCGGCTCGCGAGGCAGGCCCGTCTGGCCGAAGTACGCCAGAAGCGGCCGAGGTCGATCACGTCGCTGTCCGGAAGGCTCGATCCAACGGCGGCGGTCAAGACGAGGGACTCCACGCGGGAGCGACCGAGCAGACTCGTGGCGTACTGCAGGTTCGTGACACGCTGACGCATGCCGAAGGCCGCGGAGTTCACCGTCCTCAGAATGCGCACGGTGAGCCCCGGATCGGTCATGATGGCGTTGGCGACTTCGCCCATCTCGGCACCGTCACGAAGCAGACTCAGCGTCGACATCGCGACCGCGGGAAACGTCGGTAGTTCATAGTCGCCGATCAGCTCGGCGAGTTCGGCCTCGGGGTCGGAACTGCGCTTCCAGAACCGCATCTACTCGGCCCTCCGAGCCATCTTGTTGGCGAGAATCGAGATCAGTCCCCCGAGCATCATGTAGCCGATGCACACCTCCAGCATCACCAGCACCTGGCTCGCCGACGACGTCGGAACGATGTCGCCGTAGCCCAGCGACGTGAGTGTCACGACGCTGTAGTACAGGAAGGTGAGCGGCTCGCGTGCGTGGTCGCCGGTGCGAATTCCAGCCACCGCGAAGAGACCCGCGAAGAGAGCGGCGACGATGAAGATGTTGCCCATCCAGCGTCCCAGGCTGCGTCCACAATCGCTGGTCGCCCACCAGATCCAGTAGAGGGCGTTCTCGAGCCGCCCGGCTTCCCGAAACTCGCGAAGGTAGTTCTCGTCGGCGATGAACCGGCGCAGCCGATAGGCGCCGGCGAAGTTCACGTCGCGCAGGTCGACGCCGAACCACGAGGCGCTCTCGAAGCCGACGAGGGCTCGGAGTCGCGCCCCTCGCAGGTCGGCGTCGTCGAAATTCGCTCCCTCGACCGTGCTGAGGCTCAACTCGGCCTCGCGCAGGTCCGTCGCTCGAAGGTCGGTGCCGATGAGACGGGCCTCGCGTACGCGCGCGCCCGCCAGATCGGCACAGTGCAGGATCGCGCCGGTCAGGTCTGCGCCCGTGAGCGTCGCATTGGAGAAGTCGGCCTCGAAGGCGCAGGCGTGGCAGAGCTGAGCGCGTCCGAGACCCGTACCCGAAAGCTTCGCCCGTTCCAGATCGGCGCCCTCGAGATTCGCCCCCGACAGCTCCGCACCTCGGAGGTCGGCGCCTCGCAGTGAGGCGCCCCGCAGATCCGCCTTGAACAGGGTGAGTCCGGAAAGGTCGCCCCCGTCGAGCGAGGGCTCCCGCGAGATCGAGGCCGGGGGTGAGCGTCGATCGACGAAGGGCGTCGGCGAGTTCGGGGCCCGCGATGGCGCGTGCGCGCGCCTGCTCTGCCAAATCGTCGACCGACGGGGCGGCAGGGGTGTGACCGGGGCGGGGCGTCGTAGCGGGGGCGTGCGACATACGGCAGGGGTCGGGAGGCAGGGTTTCGCCCTGAAGCATCGACCGCCCGGACCCGAAGTTGGAGCCAGGGAACGGTGCGCAGACTGGCCCTCGGGCTCGGCTGGCCTTGCTGTGCCGACCTCCCCCGACGTACCGTCGCCCGTTGCCCCACATCCTTCGACCTGCCCGACGATGCGATCGCCTCCCCGCGCCCTTTCGCTCCAACTCGTCGCCGCCTGCGCGGCCGCCTCCCTCCTTCAGGGGCAGTCGCCCGCCTCGACGCTGGCCGGGTTCTCGGCCGAGCGCGCCCAGGCGCAGGGTGTGTGCGAGTCGCGCTTCCTCGACCTTCCGTCCGGTGATGCCTTCCGCGAGCACCTGCGCATCATCACCTCCACGCCGCACCCGACCGGCTCCGCGGCCCAGGTCGAGGTCGGGCACTACCTCGGTCGCGTGATGAAGGCTGCCGGATTCACCGTACGGGAGCACCCCTACGACGTGTACCTCCCTCAGCTCACCGACGACGTCGAGGCGCACATCGTCACGCCCGTGGCCATGCAGCTGTCGAATCGAGAGCCGCGCCTCGCCGAGGACCGGTTCTCGGGGCATCCCGATCTGCTCAACGGCTGGAACGCCTTCAGCGGTAGTGGAGACGTCACGGGCGAGGTGGTCTACGCGAACTACGGTCGACGCGAAGACTACCGAGCTCTGGACTCACTGGGAATCGATCTGGCGGGCAAGGTCGTGGTGGCGCGATACGGGGGGAACTTCAGGGGCTACAAGGTGCTGTTCGCGGAGCAGCGCGGGGCGGCGGGGGTGATCATGTTCAACGACGCGCCGATCGAGGAGATCGATCCCTATCCAGAGGGGCCGATGGTGAGCGGTGACATCATCCAGCGAGGCTCCGTCCTGACGCTGCCGTGGACGGGAGACCCGCTCACCCCCTTCGAGCCGGCGCTCCCTATCGACGGCGATCGCCAGGTCGAGCGGCTCGACCCCGACGAGGTCGGACTCCACACGATCCCGGTCCTTCCACTGGGATACACGGCCGCTGCCGAGATCCTCTCCCGGATGACGGGGCCGGAGGCGCCGCAGAATTGGCAGGGCGGGTTGGCGATCCCCTACCGCCTCACCGGCGGTCCTGATCTGACCGTGCGCGTTCGGGTCGACCAGCCCAAGGCGCTGACCCGCGCTACGAATGTGGTCGGCACGCTGGAGGGCACGGAGTTCCCCGACGAGTGGTTCATCCTCGGCGCGCACTACGATCCCTGGGGATTCGGTGCCGTCGATCCGAACGGTGGGACGGCGATGCTGCTCACGTTGGCGGAGGCGCTCGGGGAGCTGGCCGAGACGGGGTGCCGCCCGCGTCGCTCGATCATGATCGCACACTGGGACGCCGAGGAGTACGGCATCATCGGGTCGACCGAGTGGGTCGAGGAATACCGAGATCAGCTCACCTCGGGTGCGATCGCCTACATCAACGCCGACGCGGCGGTGTCGGGGCCGAACTTCGGCGCGTCGTCGTCGCCTTCGCTCAAGGGGCCGATCCTCGACGCGACGCGCACCGTCGGGTATCCGGGCGAAGACGTCAGCGTCTACGAGTGGTGGCTGGGTCGGGCGTTCGGCGAGGCCGAGCCGCGGCTCGGGAACCTCGGGGGCGGTTCGGATCACGTCGCCTTCTACACGCACGCGGGTGTCCCCTCGGCCGGGCTGAGCAGCGGGGGTCGCAGCGGGATCTACCATTCGAATTTCGACAACTTCGCCTGGTTCGAGCGGTTCGGTGACCACGAATGGGTGTTCGGGCCGATGCTCGCCCGGGCCGACGGGCTGCTCGCTCTGCGCTTCGCCAACGCCGACGTGCTGCCCTACGATGTGGCCCGGTACGCCACGGACACGCGGACCCATGTGGGGACGCTGCTCGAGGTGGCCGAGGCCCGCCGGGTCGATGTCGATCTGTCGGCGCTCGTCGCGGCGAGCCGTGATCTCGACGTGGCGGCGGCCGAACTCGAAGAGGCGAGAGCCGCGCGTCTGGCGCGTGGTCCGGTGCCGGCGGAGGCGGCTCGCGAGATCAATGCGGCGTTGATCGGTCTGGAGAAGGCCTGGCTCGACGATCGGGGTCTGCAGGACCGTCCGTGGAGCCGGTCGCTCTACGTGTCGCCGGATCCGTTCAGCGGATACGCCTCCTGGATGCTCCCGGGGCTTCGATTCGAGATCGAGACGGACGATCCGGCCGAGGTGCCGGAGTGGGAGCGGCGCTACATCGATGCGATTGGGCGGCTGGCCGAGCGCATGCGCGCGACGACTCGGCTGTTGGAGGGACGCTGAACGGATGTCGGACGCTCCCATCTTCACCAAACAGGATGCCGATCGGATTCTGCAGCGCGCGGCCGAGATCGAGGGCTCCGACGTAGGCCGGCCGATGTCGGTCAGCGAAATCCGGGGAATCGCGGGCGAGGCGGGCTTCGGCTCTAGCGCCGTGGAACGCGCGATCGCCGAGGCGCTCGAGGTCGGGCCTCCGGGGGCGAGCCGTCCACCGGTCGAGCGAGAGGGTCTGCTCCTCGTGAAGATGTGGACCGTGCGCGCGATTCCGATCGAACTGGGCTCCGATCAGCTGATTCGCGCCGTCCGCCTCTTTCAGCCGTATCGGGAAGGTCCGGCCAATGTGAACCTCGAAGACCGCGAGATCACCTGGCGCGATCGTGAGGGGCTGATGTTCCACCTGCGGTCGTACGGGGGCGAGACCGAGATCCGCGTGCGCATCTCGAAACTGCTCTTCTTCGGCGGCGGGCGCGTGATGGGATGGGTTCGAGCGGCCGCCGATCGTCTCGAATCACTCGTCTATCTCGTCGCGGCGCGAGAATCGGCGGCGGAGCCGAATCCGACCCATCGCGACCACTGAACCGCTCGGTCTCGCGACGGTGTGCGCCTGCCCCTACCTTTGGACCCTTCGAGCCGGTAGCTCAGCTGGTAGAGCAGCCGACTTTTAATCGGCAGGTCCTGGGTTCGACCCCCAGCCGGCTCATTGCATGACACCCAACGAGACGACGCCTCCGACCCGACAGCGGGTCGTGGTGCTGGGCGCGACCGGCACCATCGGCCGGGCGACGGTACGGGCGCTCCTGCGCCATGGTCACGAGGTCGTGGGTTTCGTTCGGCCAGCCCGCAGTGCTCGGGCCCCTCTGCCCTCGGGGATGGAGGTGCGGGAGGGTCACGTGACCGACCGCGATTCGATCATCCGCGACGGCCTTCGGGATGAGCCGTTCGACGCGATCGTGTCGTGCATGGCATCCCGCACGGGGTCCCCGTCGGACGCATGGGCGATCGACCACCAGGCGCATCTCCACGCTCTCGACGCGGCCCGCAACGGGGGCATCGGGCACTTCGTACAGCTTTCGGCCATCTGCGTCCAGAAGCCCCGGCTGGCCTTTCAGGAGGCGAAGCTCGCCTTCGAACGTGCCTTGATGGGAAGCGAACTAGCGTGGTCGATCGTGCGGCCCACGGCCTTCTTCAAATCCCTGTCGGGTCAACTCAATCGCGTGCGCGCCGGCAAGCCGTTCCTCTACTTCGGCGATGGCGAGGTCACGGCGTGCAAGCCGATCGGTGATGACGATCTCGCCGAGTACCTGGTCGGATGCCTGACCGACCCCGAGCGTCGCTGCCGCGTGCTCCCCATCGGCGGACCGGGACCGGCCCTGACCGCCCGTCAGCACGGCGAGCTTCTGTTCGAGGCCGTGGGGGCCAGCCCCCGCTTTCGCTCGGTGCCGGTGGCCCTCCTTCGGGGAATCGTCGGCGGACTCTCGGCGCTGGGACGGATTTCGTCGTCGCTGGCCGAGAAGGCCGAGCTCGCTCGGATCGGACTGTACTACGCGACCGAGTCGATGCTCGTGTGGGACCCCGTCCGGGAGCGATACGACGCCGAGGCCACGCCGGAGTTCGGGACCGAGACCCTCCGCGACTACTACGGGCGCCTGGCCCGCGGCGAGGTGGGCGACGAGCGGGGAGACCACGCGCTGTTTCGATGAGGGGGGAACCGTGGCGCCGTCGCGCAGGCGCTCAGCCGTCGCCCTCGAGCGGGGGATCGTACCGTACGGTGCCACCGTCGAGAAGAGCGGCGCGGTGCACACGCTCCCCCCCCTCGTGGAGGGGCCCGGGATCGGGGATCGGGTCGCAAGGCTGGATGACGATGGGAGTCTCGCGGCCCTCGCGAGACACCGCCAGCAGCCGAAGTCCGGCCCCTGGACGCTCGGGTCCCGTGAACACCCGGTAGCCACGCTCGAGCAGGTCGACCGCGACCAGCGCCTCGCGCGGCGAAGCCGTGAAGGAGGGCCGCATCGACGCTCCGTCGAGGGTCGTGGCGGAAGAGGGTTGGTCGCTCACCGGGCGCAGGGCTCCGCTGGGGCACGGATGGGACGCCTCTTCCATACGCGCGCGGCGGGTCGACGCTTTCACGTGGCGTTGCGCGGGCCGGAATGGGGCCGCACCGTGGCAACGCTGCGCTCGCCGACGACCCCACCTCCGATCGTGCCGATCCAGACCGACCGACTCTGCCTCGTCGAAGCCACGGCGCCCCTGCTCCTCGCCGAGATGGAGGGGCCCGGTGCGTTGGCGCGTCTTCTGGGTGCGCGAGTGGGCGACGAATGGCCACCCCCGCTCTACGACGCCGATGCGGTGGAGTGGGCGCTCGACCAGGTGCGCCTGGATGCCCGCTGCGAGGAGTGGGGCATGCGATACATGCGTATGGAGCACTCCGACGAAGGGGGGCGGGAGGTCGTGGGGGTGGCCGGCTACAAAGGCCCGCCCGACGCCGACGGCCGGGTCGAGATCGGCTACTCCGTCGTGCCGACCTACCATCGTCGGGGCCTTGCGAGCGAAGCGGTCGCCGCGCTCGTTGCGCATGCCGCCCAGTCTCCCGAGGTGACCTGTGTGGTGGCTCACACCCTACGTCACCTCGCTCCGTCGATGGGAGTCCTCCGCAAGAGCGGCTTCGAACGCGACGAGACCTTCGACGACGACGGGGTGGTGCGCTTCGTGCGGGTGGTACGGTGAGGTGCGCGCGGGGGAGGACGGCGAGGCGCGCGCGGTCGACGGCGGTCCGCCTCGGGATCGCCGTGGCGATGGCCGTCGCCTGCGGGGGCGCACCGGTCGAAGGGCAGTCGACGCCGCCGTCGTGGGTGCCCCTCTTCAACGGGCACGATCTGGAAGGCTGGGTGCCGAAGATTCGGGGGCAGCCGCTGGGCCACGATCCCCTGCAGACGTTTCGGGTGGTCGACGGCCGTCTGACGGTGTCGTACGACGGCTACTCCACCTTCGACGACCGCTTCGGTCATCTCTTCCACGAGGTGTCTCGAGCCGACTACGACCTGCGCCTCGAGTACCGCTTCGTGGGTGATCAGATGCCGGACGGACCGGGCTGGGCGCGACGCAACAGCGGTGTCATGGTCCACGCGCAGCGGCCCGAGACGATGGGCGTGGATCAAGACTTCCCGATCTCCGTCGAGGTGCAGTTGCTCGGCGCAGACGGCGACGAGCGGCGCCCCACGGCCAACCTGTGCACACCCGGCACGCACGTTCGGATCGCGGGTGCGCGGACGGAGCAGCACTGCATCGAGTCGTCGTCGGCGAGCTACTCCGGCGACGAGTGGGTCTCGATCGAACTGCACGTGAGGGGAGGCGACTTGATCCGGCACGTCGTCGAGGGAGACACCGTGCTCGTGTACTCGGATCCCGTCGTGGGTGGGGGCGTCGTGAGCGGCTTCGTCGCCTCGGCCAAGGTCGACGGCACACCCCTCCGCTCCGGATGGATCGCCCTCCAGAGCGAGAGCCATCCGATCCAATTCCGTAACGTCGTGATCCGGGAGGTCGCATCGCGTTGACCACCCCGGCTCGATCGGCCACGTTCCGTGCTGGCCATCGCGCGACCTCGCCGTCGCGCCCGATTTCCGACGCGCAAACCGAGGATCCTACAGGTGAGCGACACCGCCACGACCCCGACCACCGATCTTCTGGGCGATGAGGCCGAGTACCTCCTCGGTCACACCTCCACCGCGATCTCGAAAGACCTCCTGCACCTCCCCGGACCGGATTTCATCGAGCGGGTGATGATGGGCTCCGATCGCTCGCCGCGGGTGCTCTCGTCTCTGCAGCGTCTGTTCGACCACGGGCGTCTGGGTGGGACCGGCTTCGTGTCGATCCTCCCCGTCGACCAGGGAATCGAGCACTCGGCGGGTGCGTCGTTCGCGCCCAATCCGATCTATTTCGATCCCGACAACATCGTGCGCCTCGCGATCGAGGGCGGCTGCAACGGCGTCGCCTCCACGTACGGAGTGCTGGGCGCGGTCGCGCGGAAGTATGCCCACCGGATTCCGCTGATCCTCAAGTTCAACCACAACGAACTGCTCAGCCATCCCAACACCTTCGACCAGATCCCCTTCGCCCAGATCCAGAACGCCTGGGACATGGGGTGTGTCGCCGTGGGCGCGACCATCTATTTCGGCTCCGAGGATTCGGGACGACAGATCCAGGAAGTCACCGAGGCCTTCTCGATGGCCCACGAACTCGGTATGGCCACGATTCTGTGGTGCTATGTGCGCAACTCGGCCTTCAAGGTCGATGGGGTGAATCACGAGGCCTCGTCGGATCTCACGGGTCAGGCCAACCACCTCGGCGTCACGATCGAAGCAGACATCATCAAGCAGAAGCAGCCCACCTCGAACGGGGGTTACCCGGCGATGAACGCGAATGGGAGCTTCGGGAAGTACGATGATCGCATGTACACGGAGCTCTCGACGGATCATCCGATCGATCTGACCCGCTATCAGCTCGCGAACTGCTACATGGGTCGCGCCGGATTGATCAACTCGGGGGGAGCCTCGGGTTCGAACGATCTGGCCCAGGCTGTGCGGACCGCCGTCATCAACAAGCGCGCGGGAGGCATGGGGCTGATCTCGGGTCGGAAGGCCTTCCAGCGGCCGATGGTGGACGGTGTGGCCATCCTCAACGCGATCCAGGACGTGTATCTCGACACGTCGATCGACGTCGCGTGAGCAAGGCGCCCAAGAAGCTCGCGATTCTCGTCGCGGGCGGTCCCGCACCCGGGATCAACAGCGTCATCGCAGCGGCGACGATCCGGGCCGCCTCGGAAGGGGTCGAGGTGGTGGGGGTTCGGGACGGCTTCAAGTGGATCATGCGGGGCGATGTGTCGAAGGTGGAGGCGCTCACCATCGAGAACATCAGCCGAATCCACTTCCGAGGAGGCTCGTACATCGGAATCGCGCGCGACAATCCCACCCGCGACGAAGAGCACCTCGAAAACACCGTCACGTCGCTTCTGCGGCTCAATGTGGACAAGCTGATCACGATCGGCGGCGACGACACGGCCTACAGTGCGCTCCGCGTCGAGCAGAAAGCCGATGGTCGGATTCGTGTGGCCCACGTGCCCAAGACGATCGACAACGATCTGGCGCTGCCGCATGGCATCCCGACCTTCGGATACAACACGGCCCGGCACCTCGGGGTGCAGATGGTCGAGAATCTGATGGTCGACGCGATGACGACGTCGCGTTGGTATTTCATCATCTCGATGGGCCGCAAGGCCGGCCACCTCGCGCTCGGGATCGGGAAGGCGGCCGGGGCCACGCTGACGCTCGTCCCCGAGGAATTCCCCGACGAGGTGCTTCGACTTCGTCATGTGGTCGACATTCTCGCCGGGGCCATCGTGAAGCGGGCGAGCCAGGGGCGCACCGACGGGGTGGCGATCCTCGCCGAGGGGCTCCTGGAGCGGATGCATCCCGACGATCTCGCGATTCTGCAGAACGTCGAGCGCGACGCGCACGGCAACATCCGGCTCGCCGAGGTCACCTTCGGAGAGATCGTGAAGATGGCGGTCCAACAGAGGCTGGCGGAGTTCAACCTCGCTCCGATCATCGTCGCCAAGAACATCGGGTACGAGTTGCGGTGTGCCGACCCGATCCCCTTCGATATGGAGTACACCCGCGACCTCGGCTACCTGGCGGCCAAGTACCTCCTGACCGGCGGGAATGGGGCGATGGTGTCGGTGCAGAACGGCCACTTCGTGCCGCTACGCTTCGACGAGATCTTCGACCCGGTGACGAACCGCACCAAGGTGCGCATGGTCGACGTGGGCTCCGAGTACTTCGAGATCGCGCGCAGCTACATGCTGCGCCTGACCCGCGACGACTTCGCCGACCCCCACGAGCTTGCGAAGTTCGCGTCGACAGCGGGGATCTCGCTCGACGAGTTCCGGGACCAGTTCTACTACCTCATCGAGCAGGACATGCTCTACCGAACTCGCGAGGCCGAGCTCGGGGGGGGCGAGGTGCTGGCGGCCGCGGGAGACGACTCCGCGCCGGAGTCCTTCGACGGGCCCGACGCCGAGGCGGAGTAGAGCCGACCGGGTGGGCCACCGGCGGGGCCGGTCGGGCCGTCTGTTCCGGCCCGCGCCGGTCGACTATCATGGCGCGAATCCGCGCGCCTTCCCCCTCGCACTCCGTTCGCCCATGCCGTCTTCGCCCAGCATCGTCTACACCTGGACCGACGAGGCCCCAGCCCTCGCCACGCACGCCTTCCTCCCGGTGATTCGGGCCTTCGCGGGGGCCACCGGCGTGCCGGTGGAGTCGCGCGACATCTCGCTGGCCGGTCGTGTGTTGGCCGCGTTCCCCGAGGAGCTGGGGCAGCGACGGGTGTCGGACGACCTCGCCGAACTCGGGGCCCTGGTCGATCGGCCCGAGGCGAACGTCATCAAGTTGCCCAACATCAGCGCGTCGATCCCGCAGTTGAAGGCCTGCATCGGCGAGCTGCAGTCCAAGGGATTCGCGCTTCCCGACTACCCCGACGAACCGTCGACCGATGCGGAGCGCTCGATCAAGCAGCGGTACGATCGGGTCAAGGGAAGTGCGGTGAATCCGGTGCTGCGCCAGGGCAACTCGGACCGGAGGGCGCCCCGCGCGGTGAAGGAGTTCGCTCGCAAGCATCCCCCGCGGACTCGCGAATGGCCCGAGGGGTCGGCGACCCACGTGGCGACGATGTCGGCCGGCGACTTCCGGCACAACGAGGAATCGCAGACCCTCGGTGCCCCTGCCGTGGTCCGGATCGAGCACGTGTCGCACGACGGTGTGACCACGGTGCTCAAGGACGGCTTGTCGCTCCGCGAGGGGGAGGTGCTCGACGCGACCTCGATGCAACGCGTGGCCCTCGTCGAGTTCCTGGAGCGCGAGATGGCCGACGCGCGAGAGCGGGGCGTCCTGTTTTCGCTGCACATGAAGGCCACGATGATGAAGGTCTCCGACCCCATCATCTTCGGGCATGCCGTGCGGGTCTACTTTCGAACCGTGTTCGATCGGCACGCCGACGTCCTCGGCGACCTGGGGGTCGACCCCAACAACGGATTCGGCGACCTCGCGGGCAAGATCGCCCATTTGCCTGAGGCGCAGCGCGCGGCCATCGAAGCCGACATCGCGGCTGCGTACGCGGCCCGCCCGGGACTCGCGATGGTCGACTCGGACCGGGGGATCACCAATCTGCACGTGCCGAGTGACGTGATCATCGATGCCTCGATGCCCCCCATGGTGCGAGACGGTGGCCGTATGTGGAATGCGGAGGGTCGGCTCGAGGATACCAAGGCGGTGATCCCCGATTCGAGCTATGCGGGCATCTACGACGCCGTAGTGCGAGATTGCCAGGCCCACGGTGCCTACGATCCCGCCACGATGGGCAGCGTGTCGAACGTGGGGTTGATGGCGCAGAAGGCGCAGGAGTACGGTTCGCACGACAAGACCTTCGAGGTCGCCGCGGCGGGTCGAATGCGCGTCGTCACCGACGACGGGGCCGTCCTGTTCGACCAGCCCGTCGAGGAGGGCGACATCTGGCGGGCCTGCCAGACCAAAGACGTCGCGGTCCGGGACTGGGTGAAGCTCGCGGTGAACCGTGCCCGCGCGTCCGGGACGCCGGCCGTCTTCTGGCTCGATCGCAATCGCGCCCACGACGCGGAGCTGATCCGCAAGGTGGAGCGCTACCTCGGCGATCACGAGACCGACGGACTCGTGATCGAGGTGCTGGCGCCGGTCGATGCCATGCGCTACACCCTCGAGCGCGTACGTCGGGGCGAGGACACGATTTCGGTCACGGGCAACGTGCTCCGCGACTACCTGACCGACCTCTTCCCGATCCTCGAAATCGGAACGAGCGCGCGGATGCTCTCGATCGTGCCCCTCCTGAACGGCGGCGGTCTCTTCGAGACGGGTGCCGGCGGATCGGCTCCGAAACATGTCCAGCAGTTCGAGAGCGAGGGCCACCTGCGCTGGGACTCGCTCGGCGAATACATGGCCCTCGCGGCGTCGCTTCAGCACCTCGGCGAGCACTTCGACAACCCCGGCGCGCGGGTGCTGGGTGACGCCCTGGAGGAGGCGACCGCCCTGTATCTCGACGAATCGCGCTCTCCCTCGCGGAAGGTGAACGAACTCGACAACCGGGGTAGCACCTTCTACCTGACGCTCTACTGGGCCGAGGCGCTCGCTGCCCAGGACACCGATCCCGCGCTGGCGAGGCGCTTCGAGCCTGTGGCCACGGCGTTGCGCGAAGGGGAGTCGACGATTCTGGCCCAACTCCTGGCTGCGCAGGGCGAGCCGCAGGAGCTGGGAGGGTACTACCGGCCGGACCACGCGCGGGCCACGGCGGCGATGCGGCCCAGCCCGCTCCTCAACGGGGTGATCGACGCGATCTGAGGGGGAGCGCGCGGCCGCGATGCGGACGTGTGAATGGAGTGCCCAGCCGCCGTCGTACGGATCACGACGGGGGAGGCGGGGTTCTGTGACTGCTCTGTGCCGTCGCTTCGATCCCAACCGACCCTCGATCCGTGCCCGACTTCCCTCGTCGCCCCCCCGAGAACCCCGCTCGCCGCCCGCTCCTCCCACGCGGGATTGCGTTGGCAGCGGTGGCGCTGTGCTTGGGTGGGGGAGGGATCCGCGGGCAGGAGGTGGAGCGCCGTAGGGTCACCCTCGACGAGGCGATCGAGCTCTTCCTGCGGGTTGCGCCGGCGGCCGTCAACTCGAGGAGCGAGGCCGACGCGTTGTCGGCGCCCGCCCTC
>JANQNV010000260.1 GCA_028279425.1 Longimicrobiales bacterium
GCTGGCCGCCCGACGGCGCGGGAAGCGACGGAGGAGGCGGGGTCGGACCGCGGACGGTGGCGATGCCCTGTACCACGGCCTCGGCGGCCGTGTCGTACACGTCGCCGCCGCGCACCTCACGAAGCGCCGTCGCGACCGCACCGAGCGGAATCACATTACGTCCGCCCGATACGATTTCCCGAAGGAGCCGCTCGACCGAGCGATCGATGGCCTGCGTCATCGTTTCGCTCCCCTGGGGCTCGATGGGGAGGAGGGTCATCGCGCGGCCCACCTCGACCAGCTGGCCGCGCACGGCGTTCTGGAGCGAATCGACGTACTCCTGCGGGGGAGCGAGCTCCTGTGCACGCGCCTCGGCGACGAGAAGCTTCCGCTGGGTCAGACCCCGGAGCACGTTCGAGAGCAAGGTGGAGTCCGGGGCCTGGCCGAGGCGCGCCCGCGCCTGGGGGTCCTGCGTCAGCATGAAGTTCCGCAGCTCGGACACGTCGAGTGTGCCGCCGTTGTAGCGCACGAGGACCCGATCGAGAGCCCGCCGTGAGAGCGAGGTCTGCGGGTCCTGGGTCAGCTGGCGTACGATGTCGGCGACGCCGTCCTGGATCTGCAGGTCGGCGGCCTCCTGCATCTGCGTCACATACAGCGACTCGGCCTCCTGAAGACGACGCGCTCGCACCTCCTCCCGGAACTGGGGGGCGACCTCTTCGAAGGTGGGGGTCTCCTTCTCGTCGGTGCGAATCACATGAAAGCCCATCGGGCTTTCGACCACCTCGCTCAGCTCGCCCGGCTCGAGGGCGAACGCGGCGTTGGCGAAGGGTGCGACCATCTCGTCCCGGTTGAAGAAGCCGAGGTCACCTCCATTCGACGCGCTTCCCGGATCCTGGGAATACTGGCGGGCCAACGTCTCGAACGACTCACCTCCCGCAATCCGGTCGCGCAGCTCCTGGGCCTGCTGGCGCACGCTGTCGCGTTGCGCGTCGGTCGCTTGCAGCGGGAAGCCGAGCAGGATGTGACGGGCACTCACGCGGGCGCCCGGCGCCTGAGTCGAGAACAACTCCCTCAGCTCGTCGTCACCGACGATCGTATCGGTAAGGATGATGGAGTCCCGCAGGGCGAGGATCATGTCCTGCTCGACCTTGCCGCGAACCATCGGCTCCATGTCGACGTTCATCAGAGTGCTGTCTTCCGACAGCGCGACGGCGAGGAGGGTGTAGTCCACCCAGAGCTCGGCCAGTGCCGACGCGACCTGGGGCTCGTTCGGGAGGTCGGGCTGGCTACCGAGCAGCCGAACGGCCTCGTCGACGGTGAATGCGTGGTCGCCCGCCCGCGCGAACACTCCTTCGGAGCCTCCGTCGCCGCAGGCGGCGGAGAGCAAGGCGACGGTCAACACGCCGCTGCGGATCAACGTCTTCAACTCAGGACTCCTTGTCCGGGTCCGGATCCCCGGACTCAGTGATTGGCCGCGGCCGCGACCCGGTGCTCGTCTAGGACCGACAAGGCCTCGATCAGGGTTGCCGTCAGGCGCTCCGCCCCGTGCTGGGTCAGAGCGAGGGACAGCGGGTCCATCCGACGAATGTCGACCGAGACCTGGCGGTCGGTCAGCGGGCCCTGGAACGCCTGGAGCCGAGGCACCACGTTCGCCCGGAAGTTGAGCCGCGCCGTGCGACCGCGAACCAGGATGCGCTCGATCCCAAGACCTTTACCAAGTAGACGCAGCGTCGCCGCGTCAAGTAGGCGCTCCACCTCGTCGGGGAGGGCGCCGAAGCGGTCGACGAGCTCGCCGCGGAGTTCCTCGACCTCGGCCGATCTGCGGATCCTCGAAAGCCGTCGGTAGAGATGGAGCTTCTGGCCCGGGTCGTCGATGTAGCTTTCGGGCAGGTAGGCCGACCCGGCGAGCGATATCTCGGGTTCAGGGTGGTCGGAGCTCCCCGCTTCCTCGTCCTGGAGCCGCTGCACCGTGCGCTCGAGGAGCCGGAGGTAGGCGTCGATCCCGACGACGTTGGCGAAGCCGGACTGGTCGGCGCCGAGCAGATTGCCCGCCCCCCTCAGCTCGAGATCGCGAAGGGCAACCGAGTACCCGCTCCCGAGTTCGGTGTAGTGCTCCAGCACGCGGAGCCGCTTGCGCGCGTCGTCGGTCACGCCGTCCGGTGTGATGAGGTAGCAGTAGGCGCGGCGGTCGGATCGTCCCACCCGGCCGCGGATCTGATACAACTGCGACAGCCCGAAGCGGTCGGCACGGTCGACGATCAGCGTATTCGCATTGGGAACGTCGAGGCCGTTTTCGATGATCGCCGACGCCACGAGTACGTCGATTTCACCGTCGACGAACGCGGTCATCACGCGATCGAGCTCGTGCGCCCCCATCTGGCCGTGCGCCACTTCGATGCGCGCCTCGGGCACCAGCGTGCGGATGCGTTCCGCGGCCGTGTGGATGGTTTCCACCCGATTGTGGAGGAAGAACGATTGGCCTCCCCGGTCCAGCTCGCGGTGAATCGCCTCCGACACCAGACCGTCGCTCCAGGGGAGGACGTGCGTGATGATGGGCATGCGGTCGCGGGGTGGGGTGCGGATCACCGTGAGGTCGCGGATCCGGGAGAGCGAGAGGTAGAGGGTGCGAGGGATGGGGGTGGCGCTGAGCGTGAGGACGTCGACCGACGACTTCAGATGTTTGAGGCGTTCCTTGTGTTTGACTCCAAAGCGCTGCTCTTCGTCGACGATCAGAAGGCCGAGATCGCGAAACTGCACGTCCTTCGAGAGCAGCCGGTGGGTGCCGATCACCAGATCGACGTCGCCCGATTCGATCCGATGGAGCAACTCCGAGACTTCGCGGGGCGTTCGAAAGCGACTGAGCGCACCGATCCGGATCGGGTAGTCGGCCAGTCGCTCGTCGAAGGTGTGGCGGTGCTGTTCGGCGAGGATCGTGGTGGGGGCGAGGACCGCCACCTGCTTTCCGTCCTGGACGGCCTTGAAGGCGGCGCGGATCGCGATCTCGGTCTTGCCGTACCCCACGTCGCCACAGATCAGGCGGTCCATGGGGCGCTCCGACTCCATGTCGCGCTTGACGTCGGCGGTGGCCGTGCGCTGGTCGGGGGTGTCGTCGTAGAGGAACGAGGACTCCATCTCCTTCTGCCACGCCGTGTCGGGTCCGTAGGCGAAGCCGCTCGCCGCCTCGCGTCGCGCGTAGAGCTCGAGAAGCTCAGCGGTCATCTTCGCGATCGCCTCCTCGGTCTTGCGGCGCATGGACTTCCACTTGCGCCCCCCGATCTTGTGCACCTGCGGCGGGGTCGCGGTGTCGTCTTCTCCCACCCACCGCTCCACGAGGTCGAGGCGGTAGACGGGTACGCGAAGGACTTCGCCGCCGGCGTATTCGATCGCCAACAACTCGATCTCCTCGCCGGCCACCTCCAGCTTCTGCATGCCCTTGAACTGCCCGACACCGTGGTCCATGTGCACCACGTAGTCGCCGGGGGTGAGCTGGGCGAGCGACTCCAGAGACACGGCCCCGCGGAAGCGCCGTCCGCGGCGCAGCCGACGGGAGCGCCGGAAGATCTCGTGGTCCGTGAAGACCCGAAGCGGCGGCGTGGCCCGGGGCAGCAGGAAGCCGGCTTCGAGTGACCCGATCCCGACCTGGCTGCCCTGGGGGAGACCTTTGCGGGCCTCGAGGATCTCTTCGAGCCGGTGGGCCTGACCCTCGTTGTCGCAGAGGAGGAGCGTCGCCTCGGACCGCGCAGCGCCCTCCCGCAGGATCGCCGAGAGGCGCTTCATGTCGCGCTCGATCTCCGGCGGAGGCTCGGCTCCGATCGAGAGGTCGCCCTCGGCGTCGTCGCGCAGTTCGATGCGGGGGAAAGCCGTCAACGCCGACGCGGCCTGCTCCGGTGGTAGAAGAAGGGTCTGAGGTGGGACCAGATTGCGCTGGCCCGACTGCCGGAGTTCGGTGTGAATCCGCACGGCGTGATCCCACGCTCGACGCACGAGCGTCGCCCAGCCGTCGCCGCCGAAGTCGAAGAGGATCGCGTCACGCGTGAGCAGTTCGAGGAGTGCCCGAGGCGCGGTGGCTGCGGAATCGGCGTGGCTCCGGAAGTCGACCGGTAGCACGTGCACCTCGTCGAGGGCACCGGTCGACCGCTGGTCGAGCACGTCGAAGCTGCGCAGGGACTCCACCTCGTCTCCCCAGAATTCGACGCGAACCGGCTCCGGCGACCCGAACGAAAACAGATCGACGATGCCGCCGCGCACGGCGAATTGCCCCACTTCTTCCACCAGCGGGACCCGCTCGAAGCCACGTTCCTCGAGGGCCTCGATCAACCACTGGAACCCCGGCTCGGCTCCCACCTCGAGCGTGAGTCTCAGGTCTGCGATCCCCTCCGGGACGGGAATCCTCTCCTGGAGCGCGCGGACCGTCGTGACCAGGATGTGGGCTCGGCCGGAAAACAGCGCCTCGACCGCCTCGACCCGCAGACCGCCGATCTCGAGGTGGGGTTCGTCGGACTCGTAGGGCAGGGCTTCCCGCTGCGGAAACAGGACCGAGTGCCCTTCACCGAGCAGAGCTTCCAGATCGGCCTCGACGGCCGCCGCCCGGGCCGGATCCGGCAGCACCGCGACCAGGAGTCGCTCGGGGTGTTCGCGATGGAGCGATGCGAGTGTCGCCGAGCCTGCGGATCCGTAGGCGCCCGAGACGTGGACGACCTGTCCGGGCGAGGGGAGGCCGGACGAGAGCCGTCGAAAGCCCGGCGTGCTTTCGATGGCGTCGAGAATGCGGTGTTCGGAGGGGGACAACGGAGGGACCGTAGCTCTGTCGGGCGGGGGAGGGGCTCAGGAGGTGGCGGCGACGGGTTCAGCGCGTGCGTGCGACCCGCCGGCGGCCGCGATCCAGCTCTCGACGAGAAGGAGGACCAGGGCCAGCGCCAGCAGGACTCGCCAGGATTCGAATCCCTGGCGCTGCGTGAAGGCCGCTCGCGCCCAGCGCTGCTCATCGTCGACGATTTCGACGTTGGGAACCACGTCGCTCAGGCGGTTCGGCGGCATCGGGTCGAGAATCGATTCGCCGACGGGGGCGTTGACCGCCACGAGGTCGAGCAGCGAGTCCCCTCGCATCACACGGTAGATCCCGGCGCTCCGTGGCGTGCGCACCTCCACGGACCCGTCGACCGGCATCGTGGTTCCATCCGGGCGCACGACCTCGGTGGCCGAGGAAGGGAGTGGGATGGCTTCGCCGACCCGGGCGGATGGACCGCTCCCGCTCGCTCCCCAGCCGGTGACCATCCACTCGAGAAGGGGCACCATGGACGCATCGACGGGAAGTGTGGACGCCGATTCGACGAGCGCCGAACCGATCAGCAGCACGGGAGCTCGGGGCCCCTCGATGGCCACGATCCAGGGCGTGCCGTCCGACAGTCGGGCGAGCACCGCGCCCGCCGCCCCCGGGTCTGCCTCGAGGAGGTAGCGGTCTCGAACCCGCACTCCGCTCAGGTCTACGGGCACACTGCTTTCGGTCACGGCGGCCTCGCCGCCCGAGTCGTCGGCCCGGAAGCGCCAGTCCACGCCGGCGTCGGCGGGGCGTCGGTTCACGGCCGGGGCCATGGTCGGGTCGGTGGGCGCCAGGACGACGCGTCGTGCGGGCCCGGTCGCGGTGAGGCCGGCCGCCGCCGGGAGGATCAACACGTCGGCGGCCGCCGGCGAACCCAGGCTGGCCCGCCCGGCGTCGACCAGGACGGCGAGCGCGGACTCCACGAACAGACCGACCGGCGCCAGCGTGGCCACGACCGGGGGCGGATGGATCGCGACGGCGAACCACCGCCGGTCGTCGTCGCGCAGGGCGTCCGGATCGGCCTCCACGTATCCCTCGGCCCATCCCTCGGGGAAGGGGCCGACGGGGAGCACGGCCGCGGCACCCGAGCGGACGGCGGCCGCGCCGCGCACACGGCCGCCCACGAAGAGCCGCACCGGCACCTCGCCATCGTCCGGCGTGCCACCCGCGAGTCCGACCGAGATCTCGGTTCGCCGGTTGGCGAGCGGAGGCAGTCCGCCGCCGATCGTGGCCTCGAGCAGATAGTGGTTGGGCGCGGCGGGCTCCGGGATCCCCGCCCAGGCCAACACCGGCGGTGCCTCGTCGATCGCCGTGGCGCTGTCGTCGAAGGCGGTCGCCTGGAGGTCCGACACCAGGTGTACCTCGCCGGCCGTCATGTCGGCGTCGGCCACCAACTGGTGAGCGCGGCGGAGCGCCGACGACAGGTCGCCTCGTCCGCCGGCCACCTCGGTCGTCCGAATGCGTACCCGAGCCTCGTCCGGGGTCCCGGGCACGGCGACGTCCCACGGCTCGCCGGCGCGGAGGACCCAGACGCGGTCTTCGGCCGTGGCGTCGGTCAGACCTCGGAGCGCGACGTCCTTCAGGCGGTCGAGCACGCGGGCGTCGCCGATCACGCGCCCTGCGCTCAGCGAGTTGTCGAGGATCACCACGACAGCGGTGGGGGGGTGGGCCGCACCCCGCCCAGAGAGAACCAGGCGGGCGCCGGCGAGAGCGAGCAATACGACCACTCCGCAGCGCACGAGGAGAAGGAGCAACTGGCGCATCCGGATGCGACGGGCGTGATCCTTCTCGGTCCGGAGCAGGTAACGCAGGGCGGGGAACACCACGCGCCGGCTCTCGTTCCTGTGGAAGAGATGCAGGGCGAGGGGCACGGCCACGGCTGTTGCCGCGAGCAGGAAGAGCGGGCTCAGGAAGCTCATCCCAGCCGTTCTCGCTTGCGGAGATAGGCCCGGAGTCCCCGGGAGAGCGGCTGCGACGTGTCGATCACCTGGTAGTCGATGCCGTGGGGGCGAAGGCTGCGCTCCCACTCGGCGAGTGCCTCGGTCACCGCGTCGCGGTATTCAGAGCGAACATCTGCCACGGAGACCTGAAGCTCGGCCTCGGTTTCGGGGTCGACGAAGCGAGCGTCCGCGGCGGCAGGTAGTTCTCGTTCTCCCGGGTCGATGAGATGGAAGACCAGCACCTCGTGCCCGCGGTGTCGGAGGAAGCGCAGCGCCGTGCGGGTTTCCTCGGGGTCGACGAGCAGGTCCGAGAGCAGGACGACGAGTCCCCGTCGGCGGAGCCGAGCCGCGATGTCACGCAGGGCGTGCTGGGCACTCGTCCCCCCGGCCGATTCGAGTGCGTCGAGTCGGCGTACGATCTCGTGCCACTGGCGGCGTCCCCCGCGCGCGTGCACCCGGTCGACCACCTCGTCGTGAAAGGCCGACAGCCCGACGGTGTCGCCCTGGCGAACGAGAATCAGGGAGAGGGCGGCCGCGAAGTGGCGGGCGTACCAGAGCTTGGTCGGGAGGCGAGGCGGGTCGGAACTCCATCCCATCGAGGCACTGACGTCCACGAGCAGGTTGGCTCGAAGGTTGGTCTCTTCCTCGAACTGCTTCACGTAGAAGCGGTCGGAGCGACCGTACATGCGCCAGTCGATGTAGCGAAGGTCGTCGCCCGGCTGGTAGTTGCGCAGCTCGGCGAACTCGGCCGAGAAACCGCGGTGGGGCGAGCGGTGCAGTCCCATGAGGAACCCTTCGACCACCTCGCGCGCCACCAACTCGACCCCCCCGAGTTGGGCGAGGGTCGCAGGGTCCATGAGGTCGGCACGTTGCGCGTTGGGTCGGGCCATAACGGGCAACGATAGGGGAGCACGGGCAGCGGTGTCCACGGGTCGAGATACGATTGTCCCCGGAGGGGGACGCTCTACGGGGCGGATCGAGGTCGACGGAAGGATCTGGGCGGGATTCGTGCGGTTCCGGACGCCATGGGCTCTGGCACGCCACGTGCTCTACCATAGGTTACGTCGATCCGTCCCCCCCGGAGCAGCTATGCCCTTCGAGCCCACGACCGCATCGCGCCGACCGGCGATCCGCCCGGTGTGCAGCGTCGTGGCATCCCTCTCCGCGTTGGTCGGTTTGCTCCTGCCCGCCGCGGCTTCGTCGCAGGTGCCGGGAGAGTGGGACGACGAGCGATACGACGACCATGGCTACGAATACGACGGTACGTACGTAGACCCGACGCTGCCCGAGTTCACGACGAGGGTGTGGCTCGACCGCGGAGACGAGCCCGTGCTCGAGCGCGGCGAACGGGTCCGCCTGTACTATCGGGCCTCCGAAGACGCCTTCATGGCGATCTTCCACATCGACACCAACGGGACGACCCGCATGGTCTTCCCGCGATCGCCCGACGAAGACAACTACGTGCGGGGTGGGCGCGATTTCCGGCTCGTCTTCCCGGGCTCGTCGTCGTGGGTCGTCGCCGACGATCCCGGCGTCGGGTACTTCTTCGCGGTCGCCTCTCCCGAGCCGCTCGACTTCCGCGACTTCGGATACTCCTACTACGCCGGGGGCTGGGATCTGTCGCGCGTCGGTCGTCAGGTGTATCGGGACCCCTATGTGGCCATGGACGACTTCGTGGAGCGCATGATTCCCGACTGGGAGTACGTGCCGTACGCCCTCGACTTCGGCGCCTACCACGTGGAGGAGCGTTTCGATTACCCGCGTTTCCTCTGCTACGACTGCCACGGGTTCCGTCCGTACGCCTCCTGGGATCCGTATCTGGCCAGCTGCACCAGCTTCCGCGTCGTCGTGTACGACGACCCCTACTTCTACCCCGCCACCCGCTACGTCGGGGCGCGTGTCGTCTTCTCGCGCCCCCTTCGGCCCGGGTTGCCCCGATTCGAGTTCAGGCAGCGGGTGGTCGGTGGGGCGCCGACACCCCTGGTGATCCGCCGGGCTCCGGCGCCATCGTCGTCGCGCCCGGCGACGGCCCAACCCTCCGGCCGGAGCGTGGCGCCCGGCGCTCGGGCACCCGGCGTCGCCCCTTCGCGGTCGCCGCAGCCGGGACGAGCTCCGACGGGAATCGCGAGCCCCTCGCAGCGGAGAGTCACACCGAACAGCGTGGCGCCGAGTCGTGTCGCCCCGGGGTCGCGCACGACG
>JANQNV010000273.1 GCA_028279425.1 Longimicrobiales bacterium
CCGCATACGGCGACTGAGCGCGGGACCCGCCGAGACCGTGCCGGCTCCTGGGTTTCCACCGCAGCGAGCCCCGCGCGGCGCCAGCGTCGGTCTGGCCCTCGCGCGTCTCGCACGACTCATTCCGGCGGCCGTCGCTGCGCCGGTCGACCTCGATGCGGAGCCGGCCTCCGACGCCGTCGCGAGTGGCGAAATCCTTTCGGTCGAACTCGACGAGGTCACGCAGCTCATCGGTGCGGCCGGAGCCTGCGTGCGACGCGTGAGCGAGGCACCCGTGCCGTTGCCCGACTCGCTCGACAGCCGCTTCATCCTCTTTCGCGAGATCTACGGACTCGCCGAGCACGTGGCGGTCGTCGTCGGGGCGCCCGAGGACTGGCCGGACCCGGTCCCCGTCCGCCTGCACTCCGCCTGCTTCACCGGCGATCTGTTCGGCAGTCTGCGGTGCGACTGCGGCGAGCAGCTGGAGGCCAGCATGGAGGTGTTCCGGGCACGCGGGGGCGGCGTGCTGGTGTACCTCGCCCAGGAGGGCCGGGGAATCGGACTCGGCAACAAGTTTCGCGCGTACACGTTGCAGGAGTCGGGGCTCGACACGATCGATGCCGACGAGGCGTTGGGATTCGGTGCAGACGAACGTCGGTACGAGATGGCGGCCCAGATCCTCGGGGAGGTCGGCGTGCAGCGCATCGACCTCCTGACCAACAACCCCGGCAAGGTGGCCGCCCTGGAGGCGGCGGGCATCACCGTCGTGCGGCGAAGCGCGCTGCACGGACGTCTGAATCCACACAACCTGCCGTACGTGCGCGCCAAGGTGCAGCGTGCGGGCCACTGGCTGGGCGACATGCTGTCGCAGGAACTCTCCGGGGATTGAGCCGAACGACGGCGGGATCGCTCGCAGCGGTGGCCTCGCGTCTCCGAGCCAGGGAGATCTCGGCCACGGAGCTGTTGGACGAGGCTCTCGCACGTCATGCCGAGCGGGAGCCGCCCCTGGACGCCTACATCCGATTCGACCCCGAAGGCGCTCGGGCCGCGGCGCTGCGCGCCGACGAGCGTCTCGCCACCGACGACTCGCCTCCCCCGTTGTGCGGCATTCCGGTGTCGGTAAAGGACCTGTACGGCATGCATGGGCAGCCGGTCTTCGCCGGGACGGCGAAGCAGCTCCCGGCCTCGTGGTCCCGTGACGGGTGGCTCGTCGAGCGCCTCCGGGCGCAGGGCGCGGTCTTCGTGGGGCGCACGCACACCGTGGAGCTGGCCTTCGGCGCCGTCGGGATCAACCCCCACTGGTCGACCCCGCGGAATCCCTGGGACGACCACGTGCACCGCATCCCGGGCGGATCCTCATCGGGCGCAGGTGTCAGCCTCGTCGAGGGATCGGCACTCGTAGCCCTGGGCACGGATACGGGGGGCTCGATTCGGATTCCGGCCTCGATGACCGGTACCGTCGGACACAAGCCTACCCAGGGCCGGTGGCCGACGACCGGCGTCGTGCCTTTGTCGACCACCCTCGACACGGTGGGTGCGCTCACGCGCTCGGTGGCCGACAGCTCGTGGTTCTTCAGCGCCATCGACCCCCGCTGGGGTGACCCGGCTCGTTTCCTGGCCGCCACGGCCCTCGACCAGCCAGGGGGGGCCACCGATACGCCGTCCCGCCTCCGGGTCGGGGTCCCGCGTTGCGATGTGTGGGAGGCGTGTCAGCCCGACATCCGCGAGGCCCTCTCGAAGGCCATCGCGACGATCGCCGATACCCCCGGCATCACCCTGCACGAGACCGACGGGGGGCTGATCGACGAGGGGGTCCAGTGGTATTTCGGGTCGGGGATCGCCGCGGCGGAATGCCGGGCGTTTCTCGACGTCGAGTTGCCCGGCTGGCTGGAACGGCTCGCCCCGTTGGTCGGCGCGCGGTTGCGCGACGCCGCCGCCCTCGGCTCCGGGCGGTATCGAGCGCAGCGCGAAGCACAGCAGGGCCTTCAGGCCCGAGCGCTCACCTTGTTCGAAGAGGTCGACGCCCTCCTGCTTCCGGGGCACCTCATGACGCCTCCTGCGGTCGCCACGCTCGACGACCTCGACGACTACCTGGGCGTCAATCGAAGGGCGTTGACCCCCACTTGCGGCGTGAACACCCTCGGGCTGTGCGCACTCACGATGCCCGCGGGTCGGGACGCCGTCGGCATGCCCGTGGGCCTGCAAGTCGTCGCGCCCGGCGGCCACGACGAGCGTCTTCTGGCCATCGGCCGCGTCATCGAAGAGGCGCTCGGGACCACGTTGCCGTAAGCGCGCTCCTCACCGCGACGGCGGCGCCCCTACCCGCCGCCGGGCGGCGTCCCCTACCCGACGCCAGGCGGCGTCCCCTTCCCGCCGCCGGGCGGCGTCCCCTACCCGACGCCAAGCGGCGTCCCCTACCCGACGCGGGTGACCTACCCCGCGGGGGGACTCTACCCGAGGCGGGAGACCGTCACCCGCGGTCCGGTGCGGGTGACGAGACGTGGCCGCCGAGGATCACCCACTGCGCCCCGCGGCGGACCAGCACGAACGACATCGCGCCTCCGAAACGGAAGGCGGCGGGCCCGTCGCCCATCGTCGTCTCGTAGGTCGCCCATGCGTGGACGGCCGACGGCCCCGCCCGCACCATGTCGAGGCCCTCGAGTTCGGTGCGCACCGACATCCCGCCCGAGAAGGCGCCCAGGGCGGCCAGGACCTCGTCGGCGGTCTGGTAGCGCACCGCCCCGTCCTCGATCCAGACGAAATCCTCGGGATCCGCGAAGCTGGCGCGGATCGCCGCGGTATCCCCTCGCTCGGTGGCGCGCAGGTACCCGTCGAGGAAGGCCGAAACGTCGCTCCGCCATCCCTCCGGCCAGGCCTCCCCCGCGGGCCTGTCGGCGGACTCATCGGCGACCGGGGAGCACGCCGCGACCAGCCACACCAAGGTGGCCACCGCGACCCGCCATCCCATCGTGAGCCGCACTACCTCGAACCACCGCCCCCGCCCGGAAGCACGACCTGCGCCGTAGGCGGCCTCGGTCGCCACTCGAAGATCGCCGGCGGGAGCAGGACCGGGTCGCCGGAGTCGTCCCGGTTGTGGATCACATTCCGCTGGTCGGCCCCCGATACCCCGATGGCTTCGTTCGCCCTCGGTGACACGCGGCTGCCCTCGAGCGTCAACTCGGCCCCCGTCACGGCGGAGAACGCGAAGAGCAGCACCGAGACCGTCCCGTCCGCGGGGGCCGTCCAGACGATCTCCTCGACCATGGTGCTCCCGGCGCTCTGGGCGTCGAAGTCCGTGGTGGTGGCCGTCCCGTTGAACTTGATGTAGAGGTCGAGATCGCCCGAAGAGGCGGCGCTGGGGTTTTCGGCCGTCCGGAATGCGTATTCACGACCTTCGTAGACTTTCACCATGTACATGAGGGAGGCGTTCAGGGCCAGATCGAACGTCAGCCGCCACCCCGGGGCGAACCACGACCCGTCGGCGAACGGTCCCTGCACCGGCACCGTGCCGTAGACATACCCCGCGCGGGCCGCCACATGATCGAGCCCGCCGGGGCCGACCGCCTGGATGCTGTACAACCCAGTCGGGGTGATGGACGAGTAGGGATCACCGGTGTAGACCGACCAGTTGATCGGGTCCCCGGGCACGGGCGCGCCATCTTCATCCAGCGCGGTCGCCTGCATCTGTTGGCTTCCTCCTGCCGACAGCGCGAACTGATCGGCGGGGGTGAGGACCACGGAGGCGGGCATCTTGCGACGAATCTCGAACCACGCGCTCCAGTTACCGTTGGCGTCGCGAATCCTCACGCGGAAGTCCATGTAGGTCGGCGGTGTCGTGAACCTCCAGCACGAGGTGCCGAGCGCACGCAGCCCACCATTCGTCCCACCGGAGCCGGCTTCGTCGTCCCACGTCTTCTCGAAACCGTTCTCCTTCCACACCGTGGCCCCTTCCTCCCGCCACTGGGAGTCGATGTTCACCGGTGCGCTACTGGTCGGCTCGGTGAAGACGCCGAAGGGGTTCATGTTGCCGTCGGGGTCGAAGTAGTCCAGGCGCTCGCTGGTCCGGAAGTCCTGGAAGACCCCACACCCCTGGTTCACTGGGGCGAAGGCGACGTCGTAGTTCGTCACCTGCGGCGGCTGCCCCGCCTCGACCGTGATCGAGCCGCTGCCCGACACACCGTCGACGGTGGCGACGATCTCGGTGGTGCCACCTGCGATCCCGGTCGCCCGTCCGTTCTGATCGACCGTGGCGACCGATTCATCTGCCGACGACCAGGTCACCTGGGCGTTGGCGATCACCGCGCCTCCAGCGGTCAGCGCCGTTGCGACGAAGTCGGCAGTCCCGAGCAGCGGTACCGTGACCGATACCGGCTCGACCGTAACCGTCGCCACCGAGGCATCGACCACATTGATGACTGCGAGGTCGGTCGCCCCTTCACTGGTCGCCCGAATCGTCGCCGAACCGAGCGCCACCGCCGTCACGACGCCGGTCGGGGTGATCGTCGCCACGCCGGGATCGTCGGACGACCACTCCACGAGGCGTCCGATCAGCTCTTGCCCTCCGGCTCCGCGTGTGGTCGCCTGGAGACTGAGGGTCTGACCGACCTCGAGGTCGGCCGACGGCGGTGTGATTTCGACCGATTCGACCCGGGGTCGGAGCTCGGTGCCGGCCGAAGCCGTACCGTACGCTCCCGCGCTGCTGAAGCGGGTGATCGGTCGCACGCGGAAGTAGACGGTACCCGTCTGGTTGACCGTGAACTGCGTGGTGGTGCCCGTCACGCGCTGCTGATCGAGGACTCCCGAAAACGCGGCCGAGGCGCTCACCTCGACGTCGTATTCCTCGGCCCCGTTGACGGGCGACCAGTTCACGGTGATCGGCAGGCCCGCTGTGGCGGTACTCACCACCTGGGGAGCCGGCCCGACGAAACCGGAGAGGGTCGCGGTCACCGGTGTAAGATTGCCCTCGGTGACGTTCACGTTGCGACGCTCGTAGTAGCCGGTCACCACGCCACCGGTGAGGCCCTCGAGGGACACCGTGTACGACCCCACCGGAAGCTCGATCTCCCGGGTCTCTCCCGGAGACAGCGTCACGGTGCGCCGCGCATCTCCCTCGATCTGCAGGCGGCCCTGGTCTGCCTGGACACCGGCGGCGAATTCGATCGAGAGGGCGAGCGCCGTCGAGGGGGTCGCCCCCGCGGGATCGCCGTCCCCGCACGACGAGATCGCGACGGTGGTCAGGAGTGCGAGGAGTGGGATTCGGCTACGGGTCATCGACATGCTCGAACGGCTCCGGGTGTACTTCGTGAATCGGGTCATCGATCAGCCTCCGGGCCAGCTGAAGATGATCCCGGTGGCGTCGTCGTCGCCGCCACCACCTCCGCCTCCGGCAAGAACGGCCGCGACGGCCACCACCGCGGCCCCGGCGGCAACCCACTTGATCGGAAAACCGCCCCCGCCCTGGCTCTCGGAGCGGCGCGCGGCACCCGTCGGGGTGGCGATGAGGGGCGGCGCGTCGAGGGCCCGCTCCAGCAGGTCGTCGAGCTCGTCGGCGACGACCGACGTCGCGCCCAGGCCGAGTGCGATCAGCCGTCCCTGTTGGTCGAGGATCGGCCCTCCCGCAGCCGTCGCAGGAGTCCCCTCGACGGCCCGCCGACCGTCGTCCTCCTCGCCCAGCTGTACCCGGGCCAACTGCACCGGGCCGCACCCGTTGTGGAACAGGGCCCACGTCAGCGCCGCTGTCTCGTCTTCACTCCGTGCTAGAGGTGTGAGTCCCACATCGCCGAGACGGAGGACGCCGACCCCGAGATCGTCGCTGCGCGCGGGCACGTCGAAGGTCGTGAAAATGCGACCGTCGGACGCCACCACCTCGAGCCCGACCTGGTCGAGCAGGGTGAGCGGGGCCACGACCAGGCTGCCGTTGCCGGCCGCCACACCGTTCGAACAGATCTGCGCGCCGCCGCTCCCCTGTCGCAGCCGGACCAGGCTACGCTCCGCCTGGGCCTGGGCGCCCGGGAAGAGGACGGCGGTCGCGGCGACCGTGAGCACCCGCGTCACGCCGGGCAGCACCTCGCGACGCACCGCCAGCGACTCGACGCCGTCGCCCGACACCAGCACACGATAGGTGCCCGCAGGGAGCGACACCGACTGACCGGCCGTCAGCGTCCCCACGCCCTCGACCTCGGCCTCGGCGTCGTCGCCCACTCCGACGAAACGCACCTCCAGCGATCCGTCGGCATCTCCCGAGAAGGTGTCGGGCCAGTCCCACTCCGACGAGACGAGCCCGTCGGCCGCGACGGCCTGGGCGTCGACCTGGGCGCGGGCCCGGCTGTACGCATCGACGAGCGGAGGCGGGAAATACGCGGGGAAGTCCGCCGGTCCGAGACCGAGCTCCGCCCCCTCACGCGCCGCCCAACGCAGCCAGTGCGAGGCTTCCTCGTCTTGCCCACTCTGAGAGAGCCCGAAGGCCACGCTGAAGGCGCCCACCGCCCACAGCGAATCGGGCGGGCCCAGATCGGGGTCGAGGGCGCGAACCAGCAGATCGAATCGCGCACCCTGATCGGAAGTCGCGAGCGCGGTGTCGATCAGGTCGGAACGGGTCTGTTGGGCGGCCGAGGGCGCACCCGACAGCGCGAGAAGAAACACGACAAGTAGGGCCCGCTTCACGAATCACTCCCGGTTCCGAGACGACGCTCCCACCGGGTCACCTGCCCCGGCCGGATCGTCAAGGTGGTGTCTGCCGGCGCGAAGGCCGGATTCTCGAGCCGGATCTGGTAAGACCCGGCATCGAGATCGAGTTCGTAGTTCGTCTTGTATTCGCCGATCGGTTGGCCATCGAGGAAGGCGTTGGCCCACCCGGGGGTGACCACGATCAGCAGGGTGCCGCGCCCGGTCACCGGAGCGGCCTCGGTGACCGCCCGTTCGGCCGGAGGCGGGGTTCGCTCGGCGGCCGGCGGGGTGGTCGGCTGCGGTGACGGTGTTGCCGGCCGGCTCGGAGGCGCGGCCTGCGTCGCCTCGACCGTCACCCGGACCGTGCTCTCGAAGTCCCCGGACCGCGCCGTCAGCACGGCCGCCCCGGGCCCCTCGCCGCGCACGGCCCCCGCGGCGTAGTCGGCCACACCCGGATCCGAGCTGGTCCACGTGACCGGGGCCCCCTCGATCGTCGTGCCCTGTTGGTCGACCAGCACCCCGGTCAACGCGGTCGACTGACCTTCCGCGACGGTGAGGCGCCCTCCGCTCGGGGCCGCGCCCGCCGCCGTGCGCAGCTGCAGCCCCACCGGAACAGCGGGCACTTCCACACGCACCACCGAGGTCGCTCCGCCGAGCGACGCGGTGATCTCGGCCACGCCGGGTCCGACCCCGGTCACGCGCCCGTCCTCTACCTGTGCGACTCCTGCATCCGACGACGACCAGGCGACCTCCCCGGCTGCGTCGAGATTCTCCGGCACACGCAGGTCGAGGTCGACCGCCTCTCCTGCGGCGAGCTCGATGGGCTGATCGACCGCGCCTCCTCCCGCCATCAACACCGACAGATCCCCGGCGGCCGGGGGCAGATCGGCCGCCCCGCCGCCGCCCCCACGCATCATCATGGCCGCGACCGCGATCACCGCCACCACTCCGACGGCGCCGGCGATCACCTTGACGGGAGGACCCGACGTTTCGGCCTCCCGTCCACCCCGGCGGCGCGGCGTGATGACACCCCGTTCCGGCGGGCGGATGGCCGTCGACTCGAGGGACTCCTGTTTGGGGGCGGGCTCGGAGGCGCCCGCGGCTGGCCCGACATCGCCCGCCGCGACGCCTACGACGGCGCCGGGAGCCGAGGCACGCGAGGACGGCGGAGGCGATGGCGGCGACGCGACCGGTGCGGCTTCTTCCTTCACCTGGACCGCGACCGCAGCCCACCCGGAGTCGCAGTACAGCACCACACTCGCCGAACCCGGCTTCTGCGCTCGGATCTCACCCGTGGGCGTGACCGTCACGACCGACGGGTCACTCGACGCCCAGGTACGGGGATGATCCAACGCCCGACCCGACCGCGACAGCGTGACGCCTTCCAACAGCGCGACCTCGCCGGGCTCGAGGGCCACCCGCTCGGGACGGATGGAGACCGAGTCCACCTGGGGCGCCGCAACCGCGACCTCTATGCTCGCGTCCAGGTCGCCACCGTGGGCCGTCAGGCGTGTCACACCGGCGGCCAAGGCCACCAGCTCTCCCGTCGCGGAGTCGAACTGCACGATGCCGGGGGGGTCGGTGGTCCACGACAGGTCGCGAGCCGGCTCCTCCTTCCCGTCGGGGAAGAGGAGCGACACGTCGAGGGTAACGGAGTCCCCGACCTCGACCCGATCGGATTGAAGGGCGATGCGAAGCCGGCTGGCCGTCGAGGGGAAACCCCCGAACGACGCGGCGGCATCGGCCTCGATTTCGGCGTGGTAGAGCGAGGTGACGAGCTCCGACATCTCCTTGACCGTGGGATCGTACGGCGAGAGCGGACGCAGATCGAGTTCCCGCAACAGCGTCGGGAGGTCGGGCCACCGGTCGGCGGGGTCCTTGGCGAGCATCCGCTCGACGGCCGCCACGAACGGCTCGGGCAGGTCGTCGCGGAGCGTACGTACGTCGGGGATCGGCTCCCCCTGATGGGCGATCAAGACCTGGTAGAAGGGTCCCGAGAAGGGCGGCCGGCCCGTGATCATGGCGAATGCGACCGCGCCCAACGCGTACTGGTCGGTCGCCGGGGTGACGGCGTGCCCCCTCACCTGCTCCGGGCTCATGTACTCGGGCGTGCCGAGGATCATCCCGGTGCGCGTCAACCCGATCGAATCGTCCCCCACCTTGGCCACCCCGAAGTCCATCAGGGTCACCTGGCCATGCGTATCGACGAGGATGTTGGACGGCTTGATGTCGCGGTGCACCACGGGGTGCGGCTGGGTATGGGCGTAGGCCAGTCCGACCCCGACACGAAACAGAACTGCCTCGATCATCGGTAGCGGGAGCTGGCCGCGCGACTTCAGGATCTTCTGGAGCGAGACCCCGGCCACGTAGTCCATCACGAAGTAGTGCAGATCGTCGAGATTGCCGACGGCGTGCACCCGCACGATGGCCTCGTGTCGGAGCTGGGCCACCGTACGCGCCTCGCGTTCGAATCGCTCCAGCGTCGAGGGGTCGCTCCCGCCGCCCGAGAGCACCTTGATCGCCACACGACGCGCGAGGTCGGTGTCTTCGGCGAGGAATACGACGCCCATCCCACCGCGGCCGATCTCCCGCACGATCCGATAGCGGCCTCGGCTCGCCTCCTCGATACGGTCCTTCAGCCGCGCCGTCGACTCGGGGAGCACGACCTCCGCGACGTCGGTGGTGACCTCGGCGCCGCAGGCCGCGCAGAACGAGTCCCCCGCGAAGAGCGGCGCATTGCAGCTGGGGCAATGGCGCCGCTGAGCGGTGGGCACCGCTTCCCGGATGATCGTGCGGCGCTCGGCCCCGGCATCGATGCCGCGGTCGCCGACCGCGATACCGCAGCCGCTACAGAACGCATCGGTCGGGAGGAGCGCTTTGCCGCAGGAAGCGCAGGAGGTGCTTTCCTCGGGCACTAGGGGGTCCCCGGATTCGAAGTGTGCGTGGGTGTGAGTACGGTACCGGACGGCTCGGCAGCGGGCAACCAGCCCGGAGGAGCCGGCGCCCGGCCCGATCGCGTCGGCGTCGGGTGCCTCGTACCTAGTCGCGAGACGGCCCGCCGATTCCGGCCATCCGCCCTCGACGACGCCCATGCAGTTCTGCGTTCGCCTTGCCCACGCGCCGTCCCGTCCGGTAGTCTGCGACGGCCGTACCCAACCCTCGACGACGCCGTTCGGAGCTGCCCGTTTTGATCCCTCTTCTACCGTCCTCGTACCGCCCCTCCCGCACCCGCCCGACCCTCCCTCGCAGGGTCGCCACGGCGGTGGCCGGCCTGACCGCGGCCGCCCTGGCCACGCTCCCCGCGCACGCCCAGGAGATCGCCCTCCTGCCCTCCGGCGCCCTCGACGGCATCACATCCCGCTCGATCGGGCCCGCCGTCACCGGGGGCCGCATCACCGACCTCGCCATCCACCCCGACCACCGCTCGACCCTCTACGTGGCCACGGCGTCGGGAGGGATCTGGAAGAGCACCAACATGGGTCAGGAGTGGACTCCGATCTTCGACGATCAGCCGGTGAGTACCTTCGGTGACATCGCGATCGCGCCCTCCGACCCCGACGTGCTGTACGCGGGCACGGGCGAGCAGAACAACCGCAACTCGACGTCGTGGGGCAACGGCGTGTATCGCTCCGACGACGGTGGCGCGACGTGGCGCCACCTCGGCCTGGCAGGCACGCGCCACGTGGGTCGGATCCGCGTCCACCCGAACGACCCCGACGTGGCCTGGGTCGCCGGCCTCGGCAACCTCTGGGCCAGCAACGAGGAGCGGGGGGTGTTCAAGACGACCGATGGTGGCGCGACCTGGGAGAACGTGCTCTACGTCGACGGCTGGACCGGTGCCGTGGACCTCGACATCGACGCCTCCAACCCCGACGTGCTGTACGCCGCCACCTACCAGCGCATGCGGAAGGCGTGGGGGTTCAATGGGGGCGGCCCGGGAAGCGGCATCTGGAAGTCCACCGATGGGGGCTCCTCGTGGACCGAACTGACCAACGGACTCCCCGAAGGCGACAAGGGGCGCATCGGCATCGCAGTGTCGCCCTCGCACCCCAACGTCGTCATGGCGCTGGTCGAGGCGCCCAACCGTCCGGCCGGAGGCGCGGCGCCCGGAGGATTCGGGCGGCGTGACCCCGGCGAGACCGGGACCTACCGCTCCGAGGACGGCGGCGCCACCTGGCAGAAGATGAGCGACGAAAACGGTCGACCGATGTACTACTCGCACATCTTCATCGACCCCAACGATCCCGATCTGGTCTACAGCGCCGCGACCAACTCGGTGAAGAGCACCGACGGGGGTCGTACCTGGTCGACGATCGCCGCCCAACCGTCGTACGACGTGGGTGTCCACCTCGACATGCATGCGATGTGGCTCGACCCGGACGACACGGATCACTTCTACCTGGCGGGCGACGGCGGACTGCACGAGACCTTCGACGGAGGTCTGAGCTACCGGAAGATCAACAACTTCGAGGTCGGCCAGTTCTACGGAATCGGGGTCGACCAGCGTGACCCGTACTGGGTGTACGGTGGGATGCAGGACAACCACTCGTGGATGGGCCCGTCGGAGACCCGGCGCTACGACGGAATCCTGAACGACGACTGGGCTCAGATCGGCTTCAGCGATGGCATGTACCAGCAAGTCGACAAGGCCGGTCCCCGGTTCGTCTACAGCTCCGCGACGTCGGGCAGCTACAACCGGGTCGACGTCATCGCCGGCACGAAGCGCCCCATCGGTCCGGTCGCACCAGAGGGCGAGAGCTACCGATTCGACTGGACCTCGCCGGGGCTGGCCTCGATCCACGAAGAGGGACTGTTCTATCTGGGGGGCAACCGCCTCTTCATCTCGCGGGACTTCGGGGAGACGTGGGAGCGAACCGACGAGCTCGATCGACAGATCGATCGCAACAGCCGTCGGATCATGGGCGTGCCCCTCGACGAGGTGTACATCTCGCCCAACGACGGTGTCGGTGGGTTCGGCGTCATCTCGACGCTGGCCGAGTCGCCGATCGACATGAATCTGCTGTGGGTCGGGACGGACGACGGCAACGTGCAGGTGTCCCGCGACCAGGGGCGGAGTTGGACCGAGGTGTCGGGCAACGTACCGGGCATCGAAGACGGGACCTACGTGAGTCGGGTCGAGGCGTCGGCCCACGACCTGGGAACCGCCTACGTAACCTTCGACGCACATCGCGACGGCGACTTCGCTCCCTACATCTTCCGCACCGACGACTTCGGGGCGACCTGGACGCCGCTGCACGGCACTCTGCCCGAAGGGTCGGTCAACGTCATCGTCGAGCATCCCGACAACCCGAACGTGTTGTTCGTCGGCACCGAGCACGCCCCCTGGGTGTCGACCGATAGTGGGCGCACCTGGGTACGGATTCCCCATCTACCCACGACAGCGTACGACGACATGGTCATCCACGCCCGTGAAAAGGACCTCGTCATGGGCACGCACGGGCGCAGCATCTGGATCCTCGACGATACGCGCTTCCTGGCCGAGTGGACGGCCGACAACGTGGCCAGCCCGGCCCATCTCTTCTCGGCCGATGCCGGCACCCTGTTCCGCTACCGGAAGGACAACTCCTACCGCGGGCAGGCCGAGTTCTCGGGCGAGAATCCACCCGACGGCATCCAGCTGACCTACCGGCTCGCCCCTGGGAGCGGCGACGCCCTGATGACCGTGGCGCGCGGAGACGGCACCGTGGTGCGCCGCATGCAGGTGCCCGCCGCAGAGGGAGTCCACCGCATCAACTGGAATCTCCGGCACGGCGACCCCGACGCCCCCGACGTGTGGGCGGCGTGGGACGACCCGGACTACCCCCGCCCCCCCCGTTCCGGAGGCGGCCCCTTCGTGTCGCCGGGAGACTACACCATCACGCTCGAGGCGCGGGGGGTGACGTCGCGAACCGTCGTGCGCGTCGACGGCGACCCGCTTCTCGACCATACCGATGCCGACTACCGCGCAGCCGAGGCGTTCCAGCTACGGGCCGCTGCCCTCGCCCGTCGCGCCCAGGTGGCGATGAGGGCCGGTGACGGAGATGTGGCCGCGCTGCGGGCGCTGGCCAATCAGATCTTCCGATTCACCCGCTCGTTCGGCGATGCGGGCCGCTTCTACGACGGAAACTTCGATCCACCCACCCCGGGTGATCTGGAGCGGCTGAGCGACTTCGAAACGGCGCTGGCAGAAGCGGTGGGGGGCTGAGACGACGGCGAGAGTATATATTGGCGGGTCTTCCCGTTCGCACCTCGATCTACGCCCGTTCGCCATGCGACCTCGCTTCACCCTGACGGCCCTCGCGGTGGGTACGGTGTTCGTCGCCGGCGGGTGCGCCAGCGCTGCGCCGGACCGTGCACCCTCCGACCCCGCGCCATCGGAGTCGGCCCCCGCTCCGGAGGAGCCCGGTGGAATCCGGGTGCTCTCCGCCGACGAGGCGTCGGCCGGTACGTCGGCATCGCTGGAGCAACTCGAGGCGATCTACCGTGCCCGCGAAGACAGCGCGCGGATGAACGTCAGTGAGGCCGACGTGGCCTTCATGAACGGCATGATTCCCCACCATGCGCAGGCACTGGTGATGTCGGCGATGGCACCCGACAACGCGGCCAGCCCGGCCATCCGCACGCTGACCGCACGTATCATCAACGCCCAACGAGACGAAATCGCCGTGATGCAGCGTTGGCTGCGGGAGCGGGATCTTCCCGTGCCCGAGGTTGCCGACGACGGTCGCATGGTCGAGGCCGACGGGATGGCCCACGAGGGCCACGACATGGCCGGTCCGCCGGATCACGCCGACCACTCGGGCATGGCGGGGATGCTCTCACCCGAGCAGCTCGAGCAGCTGCGGGCCGCCCGAGGGGCCGACTTCGATCGGTTGTTCCTCACGTTCATGATCCAGCACCACGAGGGCGCGGTCACCATGGTCAACGAGCTCTTCTCGCAGGACGGTGCGGCGCAAGACGAGTTCGTCTTCAAGCTCGCGTCCGACATCCAGGCAGACCAGACGACCGAGGTGGCGCGTATGCGCCGCATGTTGGAGGCGCTCCCCGCGGGGTCGCCGACTCCTTCGTGATCCTTCACTCCATCCAGAGAGGACTTCCCCTCATGCGCTTCCTCCCCTCCTCGCGGCTCGCCCTCGCCGCCGCCCTCGTGACGCTCACGGGATGCGCCTCTTCTGGCACCAACGACTCGATGTCGGGCATGGCGCCCTCCAACGGCGCATCGATGACGGCCCAGCCGCTCCGGATCACCGCGCCGAGCCCCGATCCCCGGGTCGGCCTCGGCGCAGGGCTGTTCGACGCCGAGGAGGCGATCTGGAACATGCGCCTGTTGTCGGCCACGCCGCCGCCCGCCGAGTTCGTCGGGATCACGAACTCCGACCTCGCCTTCACGGGTAACTACGCGATCCAAGGCAACTATAACGGAGTCCAGGTGTGGGACATCACCGATCCCCGGTCGCCCGATCTGACGACGGCCTACGTCTGCCCCGCCTCGCAGAGTGACGTATCGGTCTATCAGAACCTCTTGTTCGTGTCGGGCGAGGGGATGACGGGCCGGCTCGACTGCGGCACCCAGGGCGTCGCCGAGGCGGTCAGCCAGGATCGGCTTCGCGGGATCCGGATCTTCGACATCACCGACATCCGGGCGCCCAAGTACATCGCCAACGTCCAGACCTGCCGGGGATCCCATACGCACACCGTGCTCGAGGACCCGAACGATGATGCCCATGTCTACATCTACGTGTCCGGCTCGGCGAGCGTCCGGCCTGCGGCCGAGCTCGCGGGGTGCTCTGGCGCGCTTCCGAGCGAGGACCCGAACTCGGCTCTGTTCCGCATCGAGGTGATCCAGGTTCCGCTCGCCAACCCGGAGCAGGCGGCGATCGTCAGCTCCCCGCGAATCTTCAACGACCTGGTCGCACCGCCGACGCACGGGCTGGCGCCGGAGGACCTGCGCGCGCTCG
>JANQNV010000296.1 GCA_028279425.1 Longimicrobiales bacterium
ACCGAACCACCGCTCCCTCCGCCCGACCCGCCGCGATTGCCGGACCCTCCCGTGCCCGAGCTCGATCCACCGGTGCCGGAACTGGTTGCGCCGGCGCCGGCCCCCCCCGAGTCGTCCGAGCCTCCCGACCCGCCACAACCCAACGTCGCCGCACCCAAGAGCGCCGCGGCGCACGAACCGATGAAACAGCTGCGTCGCATGACCAACCTCCAAGCAAAGAGTCCCAGCGAACCCTTCAAAGGATCGCATGCGCGCCGACCGACGACAAAGGCGAAAAATCCCAAGAGTCCGGTCACTTGGGCGATTGCGAGCACACGGGAGCCGGCGCTCGCGTCACCGAGCGGGCGCCACGGTGATCACTTCGCCCGCCCCACCGCCACTACAAGAGTCGGAGGCAATCCGTGCAGTATTCAGGGGCTACAGCAACGGAAACCCGTCGCGGGGCCGGTCGCCTTCCGGAACGACCAGGGGCCGTCGGTGCAATCGAGGGAGTTCTGGGACTCGGTCAGGAAGTCCCCTCCGGTCCGCAGGCAGTTGTCGTCTCGACCGAGGTTGGTGGTCTCGCAGTTGTCGCGCCACTCGGCCGCATTGCCGACGATGTCGAAGATTCCGTCGAAGCCTCCCTCGCACCCGGCCGAGTCGCCGACGGGCAACACGTCGCCCAACCCGCGAGCCAGCCCGTTGCACGTGGTGGCCTCGAACGCGAAACCGTAGGGCCACTGCTTCGCGCCGCCGGCCGAACACGCGTTGTACCACTGGCTCTGTCGGGGGTTTCGCCACTCGAGCCACTCTTCCGAGCCGCCCCCGATGCGACCGCACAGGCGTTTTCCTGCCCACGCGCAGTAGGCGTAAGCATCGCACCAGTCGACGTACACCACGGGGTGATTCGCCCGATCGGCCGCGGGAGGCCAGCCGTCGGTGGGTCCGAACGTCTCGTTGAAGTCGCAAAACGGTGGGTCCGCCGTGACCGCTTGGGGAGGAACCAGCTCGACCAGGAACCGCGCGTACTGCGAGTTGGTGACCTCCGTGGAGTCGATGCAGTAGGGGTCGCCGTCGAGCGTCGAGACCTCGACCATTCGGGGTCCGGACAGCCCCCGAGGACACGACCCGGAACCCCCCGCCATACCGGTAGCTCCCGAGGCGCCCCCGGCTCCTGCAGCTCCCGAGTCTTCGACCGTTCCGATCACTTCGTTGGGGCTCACGCACGCCACCAGCAGAGCGAAGCAAGCGCACGAACCGACGACCCGCATCTTTCCCCAAACTATAGCTGACATCGTTTGTCCTCCCCATGCTCCCCCCCTATCTTCGAGTCGTGCGCCGTCACGCCCAGGCCCTGCTCATGGCAGCCCTGGCGCTCCTGGTCGCGACGGGAGCCGCCGGAGCGCCGGAGGTGAAGCGCTTGGAGCTCCGAATCGCCGGGGAGGATGCTCACGCTGCCGAGCTGGTCGACGTAGTCCGCGAGCTCGTCAGCCGCATCGCGGTGGAGGTTGCCCCATCGAGAGCCGAGACCGTCGACCCTCAGGAGGTGGTCACGCCCCGACCAAAGGCGGAGCCCGCCGTCGCCCGAGTGTGGATCGACCTCACCGATCCCACCGCGGGGCGACTCTTTCTGGTCGACGGCGCCTGGGAACGAGTGCTCGTCCGCGACGTCGCGTCGGAAGGCAAGTCGATCGAAGTCGTGAGAGAGCTCCTGGCGCACATCGTCTTGAGCTCGACCGAGGCGCTCCTCGAGGGTCGCACGGTCGGTGCTCCCCGGGCGGAGGTCCGGGCCGAGCTAGGGCTCCCGCCCGAGGCCG
>JANQNV010000307.1 GCA_028279425.1 Longimicrobiales bacterium
CGGCCTCATGCAGGCCACCCGCAGCGTCCGATTCCTGGACGCCGGGCCTGTAACGTTTTCGTCCGCCACGAATGGAAAATCTTCACCCGCCGCTAACACTGGACCCGGCCCGTGCAGGATTCGCCCGCCGCCTTGAATCACTTGGCATCGTCTTCCCCGGACGAGTGCCCGAATGACCCCGAGGCCGTCTGCACAGAGTTCCGGTCAGTCCCTACACTACCTGGCCCTAGGTTCCGACAGATCCAAATACGGCGTCCATCGCGGGGTCTCGCGTGCACCCCGCACTCGGCCAGGAGGTGGTGAGAAACGCCTCCCCGTCGAGCAGCATGATCACACCCAGTCTTCGGTCGCTCGCCGCCGTCGAATCCCTAGGCTCTTTATCTAGGATGGGGGTTCGGTTATCCGGATGCGTCGACTCGTCGGGCACGCGACTGGGGTCGGAAGGTGCTAACGAGCGGAGCCCACCTGTCGAACGAACGTGGTGAGAATGCGCTGGCTGGGGTGATCCGAAAGCGAAACGAGCTTGTTCGCCAATGCCACCGGGATCAAGGCGTTGTCGTACATGCTACAACGGAGTTCGCCAATCAGTCCAAGGATTAGCTCAAGATGAGGAAGGTCCTTTGGGGCCGGCTCAGCCAAGTAGGAGGTTGCCGGTACGGTTGCGACGTAGAGCTCGCCACTGTCAGCCCGGAATAGCACCTTCTGGCCGTAGTATGTGTTGTTTCCGTAGACGGCTCCGTCGTTGCCCCCCGGGACTACGTATCGGCGGATGTAGCTGTCACCGAGCACGGCATAGGAGCCTCGAGGAATCCGGTCGCTGATCGCCGCAGCATGCTCAACAAAGGCACCGCTCTTCTCGAGACCAGCCAGGAGGATCCTCGGGCCCTTTGAGGCAATGTGCTCGCTCATGAGGTGGCCGATTAGGTCTCTCATCGGTCTATAGAGAGGAGCGACCACCCCAAAGAACGCCAGAGGCCCGTCCTTGATGAAGAGCACCTGCCCCAACAGGTCAGGCTTGATACGCAGCACGTTATACACCAAGTGAACCAGGACGAGTTGCTCCAGCATGGTCATCACGTACGAGACGATGCCCCCTCCCCCGGTTTCTTCATCCACCCGTTCGTGGAGCCTGAAGACATCCGTCAAATAGACCGGTGCACCACAGTTGGGGCACAAGCGCTCATCGGGATCCACGTACCGAAAGGTGATTCCACGCTCACCACATCCTGAGGGACAGCTCGGGATCTCGACGGCGAGCGAATCGTCCGCCGGTTTCGCCCATCTCCTGAAGAGAAACCAGCGGAGACTGACGAGTAGTTGGTCATGCTCGTTGCCGCGATTCCTCGCGAAGAACTCGTGAATCGTCCGGCGCACGGTGGCGGAGAGTGATAGTTCGCCCTTCCTTCGGACACCACGAATGGGAAGGACGAGGGTGTAGCGTTCGAGCTGCTTGAGCCGCTGCAAGTCCTCAGGGGCAATGAACCGCTGATCTTCGAGCGTGCGGAGGTCGGCGAGCTTGAAGAGAAGCGGACCGAACGTGAAGAAGGCTATCTGGGCGGAAGGATACGCCTGACGTACGTACGTCTCCGTACACCCACCATCGATCGCGATTACCAGCGATACTCCACTCTGGTCGGCGGCGCCAAACGTGGTGAAGAGGTCTTCGAGTTTGGCCGCCGCGGGTGGCGATGGTAGCTCACAGTCGTCTATGAGGGCCTGCACTTCGGGGTTCTTGATTATCTCGACATGGGCAATCTTGCTTGCCCGTTCCATCGGCCTTCGACCTTTCGAGGAGTATCCCATGGGCTAGCTTGGGACGGCGCTGAAGCGATCGATCTGAACCGGAACAATGAACGCGTTCGAGTAGGTCTTCATCCGGATGAAGCCCTTGTCGGTGGCACGCCGAAGGCTCTCGACGAAGTCCTCGAAGTCGTAGTACTTCGCGATCTCTCTAAGTTCGTCCTGGTTGTTGAGGTGCGATACGAACCAGTTTTGTGTGTTCTTCAGAACGTTGGAGGAGATCGAACTCACCTCCTGCGTCGCATAGATCAGTCCCAGCCGCAGCTTTGCACCTTCCTTCGCAATCCGGTTGTAGATTAGCGTGAGGTCCGACTCGTTCTTCTTCGGGAAGAGGTTGTGAGCCTCCTCGAAGTAGAGCTGGATATAGTTGGCTTCTTGGTTCTGGATGAACCGACCCATCGCCTCCTTGAAGATGGACGCGCAGAGGCGGTCTGCATAAACCCTTTGGATCGTTGGGTCGCCCTGGGAAAGATCGATGATCACGATCTTCCCGTCTCGTAGGAGCCCAACCACCTCGTCCTCGAAGGGTTCTTGAACAGTGTTGGTGTGGAGCTGACGCGACGGAATGAGCTTCCTGAAGCCCGCATAGCTTGCCTGTCCACCGGGCTGGGGCTTACGGGTCAGGAAGCGCATGAGGGTCACTAGGTCTTCTTCAGCCCACTCACGACCGTTGTTGTTCCTGTAGTTCGTGAAGAACGGATCGGTCGCGTAATTCTCCCAGACCCACTTGAACCACGTGCCCGCTTGTTCCGGTGTGACCCCACCACTGGGGTCAATCCCTACCGCATCATTGATCTCCCTGCGGCCCTGGAAGAAGATACTCTGCCCGGACGGAGGGAAGCCCGCTTCGAAGAGAATCGCTTTGTAGCAGGCGACACGTCGACCATGCCGGGTCGTTGCGCTCCGGTCATCCGGCGCAGGCTCTTCAAGGTCCACGTTCATAAATGCTTGAGTGTAGACGGTTGAATCCGTCTGGAGGGAGCTACGGAGCATCTCGAAGCCAGCCAGAAGATCCCGGTAGAAGTTCAGCTTCATGACCCTGAAGCCTTCCTTGTCCAGAATGCTATATCTGGTCACGTGCTCGCCATAGAGCTGGTAGATGGCTGTCCCTTCATCCTGCTGATTGTCGTTCGCGTATTCGCCGTTGACGTCAAAGACGATTTGGCCCACAGGCTCCACGTTCGGATCGGCCAGATCGGCAGTCGCTTGAATGACTTTCTTTAGTGTGTTTGACTTACCGGTTCGGGTCATACCGAACAGGGCGGTACGCTTGCCCAAGTAGTCTAGAGCAGAGACGTAGACTGGAACTGACTCTGCTGCCCTATGGCGCCGGCTTGAGGCGTAGCGAACCTCGCCGATCCTCTGATCTCCACTGCCCCCGGGAATGGCCTTTCCGTCACGAAAGTTCACTATGTACTCAAGCAACCTTCCTGAGGGTCGGTATATCGAGTAGTTGTTGGGCCCGTAGAAGTTGTCTACGTCGGCTCCAAACTCGGTCGACTCCTCACCGCGGAAGAACGACCCTAGGACTCGACAGTCCAATCCGCTGAACTGGAACTCGTAGCGTGTGTAGCTGTCCAAACCGGACGGAGACGAGTCGAGCGCCGCGTTCTCCTTGTAGTGGTCTACCATTGCCGCGACGACGTCCGAGTCCGTCGGCAATCCAGTCGGCCCCAGCACTCGAAGGAGGACGACCTCCGGGTTATCGCCGGCGTCGTCGTATACCGCGACAAGAAAGGACCCCGCTGCGATGCCACCAACCTTCTCTTTCCAGTGGTCATTCGAGAGCACCTTCATGCGCGAGAAGTCGAAGTAGAAGGGACGACCCACGAACGCTTCAGGTCGCACACTCTCCGCAAACAGGTCGAGGGTGGCGATCTCTTGAAGGGCATTAGCGATAGACATGCTCAGGCGGTGTTCTGGGTGGCCGGACTGGTTGTCCAGTCCGTTGCGGTGTCCCAATCATGCAATGGGGGTAGAGGCGGGAGCTGGTGAACGCTGTCCGGTCTGCCCAGAATGAGGATGCGGTCAGTCTTAGTGGCACGCCCCCGTCTCTCGGCGCCCCAGATCCTGGTGACTTTTTGATCCACGGGGAGGCGGTCCACTACCGTGCCAAGGTGCCGCCAGCCCGCTGGGCGCGCCGAACCTTCCCAGACTTCCTGGGCCAGATTGGTTGTGTGGCCGGTCGCTCGGTCGGTGACGTCGCCGATCATTAGGCAAACGTAACCATCCGGCCGGAGCCTGCTTAGGAGGGCCTCTAAGACGTCACCGATGAAGGTGACGTACCTGGCCTTTGACCCGGTGGCAACCAGAGCGCTGTCGACGGCCTTCGGGTCCTTTCCGAGCATCCAGAGTCGGATCCAGTTGTACTTGCCGTACTTGATCACACTGAGGTAGGGCGGGGATGTGAACACGAGCCGTACCGACGACTCCGGGATGTGCTCCCCTTCCCGGGCGTCTGCCGCCCAAGCCCTCCCTCGACACGCGTCACGGCTTGGGAGCTGCATTCGCGACGCCTTTCTCCTTAGCAGCTCGAAGACGTCCGCAGGCGGGGGTCTCAGCTTATTTTCTTCTATGTAGCGCCTTACGTACGCCGGCGACATAGAGAACGTGTTGGGCATACTCACTGACAGCCCCCTAATGGCGCGGCCCGGTCGATAGTTCGCGTGCATCACACCCAAAACGAGTGCCATAACGAAGCGGTCCACACGGTGGCTGAGGTCGAGCTCCTGACGGAGGTGGCAAAGCTGTCGAAGGACCTTGCGCGAGTAGAGCATTCGAATGTCGGCAGGTACACGAGAGGCTCGTCTTGGCGGGACGGTGGCCTCCAGATCGGCAAGCCGGGTAAGAACCTCGCTGAGCTGAGGGGGGTCCACCTTAGCGCTCGTCAGAACGTGCGCCAGGGGATTCGCGTCGGCTCCTAGACCGATTCGACCCAGCCTACAAGCCTCAAGCGGCGCTGTCCCTCGGCCCGAGAAGGGGTCGAGGACCGCGTCACCACGCTCGCTCAACCATTCGACGAACACGCGCGGGATCCGCGGTGGGAACATTGCTAGGTACGAGCAGACGCTATGGAGTGGGTGCCCCCATCGGCGAGGAGCGGCTCGCCAGGTCTCGGGCAGGCAGTCGAGTTTACTGGTCAACTTTCGTCTGGCTCCGTCGAGGCCAACGCTCGAAGCATCCAGTTTACGAGCATGAGCATCTCAAAGCACTCCTCCGGCGCGCGGCGCTCCTCGTCGCCGTGGCTGAAGACGTTGCGAATGGAGGCCATCAGTCCCATCGCCATGAACTTGAAGCCCTGATTGAAGGCCGCTCGGTTGTCAGGGCGGAGAGAATCGAGTGCCAGATTTTCGGTGCCGGCGAAGGCTTTGGCCATTAGGTCTCGCCCGAACGCGGTTAGCCCTGAAACGGTCCGGACCCGGTCTTCGAAGACCTCCGCTGCCTTTCGCACAGACTCGTTGAAGTGCCCATTCTCGAACAGGGCCAGGGGCTCCCCCGTGATCGTAGGATCAAGGTCATGGTTCCGAAGCCGGTCTTTCAGGTCTTTCGGGGGCACTGTGATCCGCGGGAGCATCTCATCAAGCTGGACTTCCGACAGCTCGGCCCGCATGTCGATGTCTAGCGAGAGTAGGCACTCCGAAAGGGCATCGACCTCGGCGCGTTGCAGAGGGTCTCGCCGGTACCGTCGGTACTCTACGGCTGCGGGCACAATCTTCCGAACGATCGCCCTAGGTAGTCGCTCATGTCTCCTGTATAGCTCAACGAAGCCCTTTGTCAGCAGTTGTTTCTTGGTCCCCTTGCCGTCTAGGTAGCCCTCGACCCTACTCTGGGCGAAGATGGTTCGGAAAGTGACTGTAGCCCGATGCCGTGAGCTCAACGGAAGGAAGTCGTAGAGGATCGCCGCGAGCCGATTGAGTCGCTCAGAGACGGGAGCAGTGATCCTGCGAATGGCTGTCGGCTTGGTCATGCCACAGTGTATCAGCGGTGGAGCTGTTGCGGCTAGCCTGGCATCGGATCCACGCGGCCGCCAAGCTCACGTTGCATCGGCGGCTGGTAAGGCGGATCTTCGAGGCGGGCTTCCTCCGTCTTTCCCGCCCTTAAGTCGAGGTCGCCTGCCGGCTTTCCCTCCGGCAAGAACGGCAGATGGCGCAGCCCGTCATGGGTTTAGGTGGCATCTCGCCCGGATCCCCCGGGACTTCGGCCTGCTTTGCAGCCCGGGGGTCTCAGCGTAGGGAGCCCGTTGTATCCAGGCGCGAGGTGGTGAGCCAGCCCCATAGGTCACTCCGCCGCTGGCCCAGAGTGCGTTGAGCTGGGGAAAAGGACTAGGACTCGCTTCCAATCTGGGCGGTCCGGTATCCTGCCACCCATGACTCTGCCACGGCATCTTCTCCCGGGCCTTTACGATACCCTCGTGGACTGTCGCCTCGAGGCTCTCGTCGACGCCCTCGACGACGACCACCTCGCTGACCTCGTGCCCTTCGACCCCGCCGAAGCGCCCGACCGTCTCAGCCGCCTCTTCGCCGAGGCCCTCCGCACCGCCCTCGAGGCCGTTTCCAAGCCCGAGGAAAAGGCCGCCCTGATCGCGCACCTCCGCCAGGCCCCAACCGACACCGACCCCCGCCTCCTGGCCCCCGGCGAACTAGAACTCGCCTCCCCCGAGCACGCCAAATCCCCACCTCGCCTCCTCGAGATCCGCCCCCGCCTCCGCGGTCTCGCACCCACCCAACCCACCAAGCGCCGCATCACCCCTCTCGCCGACAGCGCGCTCCTTATGAACGCGCCCGGTGAACCTGCGCTCGCTCAGGAGATTCAGGCCGAGTTGGCCTCGGCCGACCGGGTCGACCTCCTGATCGCGTTCGTGAAGTGGAGCGGGATCCGCCTCGTCGAAGAGCCCCTCAAAGAGCTGATCCACGAGCGGGGCGGCCGGGTCCGCGTCCTCACCACCACCTACACAGGTGCCAGCGACGCCAACGCCCTCGCGGCCCTCGCCGGCTGGGGCGCCGAGGTGCGCATCTCGTTCGACAACCGGCGCACCCGGCTTCATGCTAGGTCCTGGATCTTCCACCGCGACACGGGTGCGACCACCGCCTACATCGGGTCCTCGAACCTGAGCAGTGCGGCCATGCTCGAGGGACTCGAGTGGAACGTGCGCCTCGCCGCCCTGGAGTCCCCGAGTCTCCTGGAGAAGATCACCGCGGCCTTCGAGAGCCACTGGGAGAGCGAGGAGTTTCGGCCCTTCGATCCCAACGACGTCGAGCAGATGGAGGTCGTGCGGAAGGCGCTGGACCAAGCCCGGGGCGGGAGCGGGCCCGACCCCATCCTGTCGTTCTTCGACCTAAAGCCCCACGGCTACCAGCAGACCATGCTCGATACGCTCGCGGCCGAGCGGGAGCACGGGCACACGAAGAACCTCGTCGTGGCTCCCACGGGCGTGGGTAAGACGATGGTCGCGGCCTTCGACTACGCCCGCATCGAGTCCCAGGAAAGCCAGGTCCGCCCGCGCCTGCTCTTCGTGGCCCACCGGGAGCGGCTGCTGGATCAAAGCCTGACCACCTTCCGCCACGTGCTGAAGGACTCGGACTTCGGCGAGAAGCTCGTGGGCGGCGCGCGGCCCGAGAAGGGCGACCACGTCTTCGCCTCGATCCAGTCGCTCCACGCCGGTGGGCGCATCGACGCCCTGGATCCCGAGCACTACGAGGTGGTGATCGTCGACGAGTTCCACCACGCCGAGGCCCCTACCTATGAGCGGCTGCTGAAGCACCTGCGTCCCTGGATCCTCGTGGGACTCACCGCCACCCCCGAGCGCCACGACGGCAAGGACGTGCGCCGGTGGTTCGACGGACGCACCGCCTACGAGATGCGGCTGTGGAACGCCCTCGATCTGGGACTCCTGGCGCCCTTCCACTACTTCGGGATCCACGACGGCGAGGACCTGAGCCACGTTGGCTTCACCCGGGGCCGCTACGACGAGGCGCAGCTGAGCCGGCTCTACACGGGCAACGACGCGCGGGTGCGGCTGGTGCTCCAGGAGATCGCGCGAGTCATGGGGAGCCCCACTGCCATTCGGGCCCTGGGCTTCTGCGTGTCCGTCGATCATGCCCGCTTCATGGCGCAGCGCTTCACCGAGGCCGGGGTCCCCAGCGTGGCGGTGACGGGGGACTCCTCCCGGGTCGAGCGCCGGGACGCCATCCGCCAGCTCGAGGACGGCACGCTGAAGGTCCTCTTCACCGTGGACCTCTTCAACGCAGGCGTGGACATCCCCAGCGTCGACACCGTGCTGTTCCTGCGGCCCACCGAGTCGGCGACGGCGTTCCTGCAACAGCTGGGACGGGGACTGCGGCTCCACGAGTCTAAGGCGTGCCTGACCGTGCTGGACTTCATCGGCAACGCCCACGCCAACTTCCGCTTCGACCTGCGCTACAGGGCGCTCCTCGGGGGCACCGGGAAGCAGATTCGCAATCAAGTCGAAGCGGACTTCCCCTTTTTACCCCCCGGCTGCGCCATGCGCCTGGATCGAGTGGCGCGGAAGGTGGCGCTGGACAACATCCGCTCCATCGCGACGCAGGGGAAACGCTGGCTGACCCAGGAGCTCAGGTCGCTGGGGCCGGACGTGTCACTGGCCCAGTTCCTGGAGAAGACGGGTACCGAGCTGGGGGAGCTCTACGACGGGAAGACGCGCAGCTTCACGAGCCTGAAGCGCGACACCTTCGGTGGGGAGGTCGGCCTCGGCGGAGAGGACTGGAGCGACGAGCGGCGGAAGCGCTTCGCGCGTCTTGGTGCGCTGCTGCACACGAACGACGACGGGCGGTTGCGGATGTTTCGGGATGTGCTGGAGGGGCGGATCGAGCGGGATGCTCAGGCGCGCCGTTTGCAGCTGATGCTGGCCACGACCTTCTTCGATCGGGAGCCGGTGGCGGATCTCGACGAGCACTTGGCCGCGTTGAGGAACGATGTCGAGTTCGTGGCCGAGACGTGCGAACTGTTGAACGTGCTCGACGATCGCCGGCGGGCCGCGCCGAAGCCGTGGCTCAACGAGCTGGAGGCGCCGCTCGCGATCCACGGCCGATATCGCCGCGAGGAAGTGCTGGCCGGTCTTGAGGTGACGCGGAAGGGCAGGATCCCCCGGGTGCAGGCGGGGGTGTTCTACGCCGAGGAGCGGGGCGCCGACCTGCTCTTCGTCACCCTGCAGAAGACCGAGAAGGGCTTCTCACCCAAGACCATGTACCGGGACCACGCTGTGTCCCGGACCATCTTCCACTGGGAGAGCCAGCACACGGCGCACCCCGACACGCCTACGGGTCGGCGGTATCTGGAGGGCTCGTCGCAGGTGCTGCTGTTCGTACGGCAGCGACAGAAGCTCCCCAATGGCCTGGCCGAGCCCTTCGTGTTTCTGGGCCCGGCCAAGCTGCGGTTGTGGAAGGGCGCGCGTCCGATGCAGATCGAGTGGGACCTGGAGCACGCGATGCCCGGGTGGCTGTACCGGGAGGCGGCGGTGTTGGCGCGGTAGTGGTTCTCGGTCTCGGTATGGCTGACAGTCCAGCACCGTGTCACCAGATGGCATAGTTGAGCCCGACGATCAGGCCGAACCTGCGGACCATGTTCACCTCCAAGTCATCGAAGCCGACTGGAAGTCTCTTGTCTTCTCGCACCCCGGTGGGCAGTGCCTCCTGTTCACCCAGCACACCTCCGAGTAGCAGCCTAACCTTGTCACGCCACAACGAGGCAGAGGCACCGATGATCATGTCGGCCGACGTCTCCCCTTCGAGCTTGGCTCCAACCCCAACAGTGATCCCGAAGACCCCGTATACCCGGGTGTCGAACCAGACATAGGGCAGGAAGCGTGCATCGTCGACTACCCCGTCGACAGTCGGCTGAATCGAGTCGCTCTCGGTAGGCAATAGGGTGAACCTCTTGCGGGCCGACGAAGTTAGTCCAAGCCCGAACCCCGTCGAGAAGCGCCACGGCTCTCCCACACGAAGGTTGGTCGCCATGTAGGGCGAGAATGCACTCGTGTCACTCTGCGTAGGCCGCCGCTCGACGACGATGTCGAGTCGTGAGTCGTCCTGAATCGACGGCAGTGCTGCAACCAGGGAGAACCGACTCGTGTCGCCAGCGAGCGGACGCAGCGAGTCGGCTCTGGCGGCCACCAACCGCCGGATCGAATCGACCGAGTCGAGCCATCGCTATTGTGGCGCCGAGTCGGCGGCCAGACTCCGCGCAGCCGCCGCCGCCAACGCCAACCGGGGGCATTTCGGGAACGAAGATGCGGCCTCCGTAGCACGGGCCGCGAGGTCTCGCGAGGCGGCGGAGTAGGCGCCCAGAGTCGCGCGTGATGCTACGAGTCGCTCGCTCAAGAAGTCCTCAAGGCCATCCACTAGACGAAGCGCCGCCGCCGCACTCGTCTGAAGCTCACCCGCCGTCGCCGTACTCTGGTAGAGTTCGCCTGTTCTCTCAGCGACCGCACTGGATGCGCGGTCCACTTCCTGACGGACTAGAGTCGCAGTTTCGGCGAAGCTCTCACGAAGCGCCTCGACGTGCTTTCGGTCGAGCCTCATCGAATCGCTGATCGATTGGGCGAGGGCCTCGTCAGCATCGGGAACCTCTGCTAGACAGAAGGCTTCCTCCTCAATCGGTCCCCACGCGAAGGCGCGGCGCCCTTCGACGTTGAGTGTCGACGCAGCCTGTCGATCCGTCGGCGGATCGACGAACTCCGGTATGCCAAGACCCAAACCGGACGCTTTCAGAAATGCGGCTGGCGTCGCCCCGGTGGTGGAGGTGCGGTCCACGCTCATCCGGTAGTTGTAGAGGAACGGATTGATATTCTGAATTACGATCCGAAGAGGCTTTCCCGCCGCCACGGAATCCGACTTGGGTTCCGCGCCTGGTCGGAGTGCGTCCAAGCTCACGCTTGGGATCGGGGCAGGCGTGGACCCGGTCGGCGCCGGCGTGCTTGATGAGCAGGCCGTGACTGCAGCGGCCACTGCTAGGCTGAATGCACGCGCCACGCATGTTCTACGCACGGCCAGGGCCCTTCAAGAAGAACCGGGAAAGGACCCGATGGCGGCGAACAGTCCGGTTGCCTGCTTGAGTTGACCGGGTATCGAGTGCATCGAGGCCCCTAGGTTGAAGAGGGAGGAGTTCACGTCTGGCGATCGTCCGCGAAGCGAGCGAGACCATCGCAACTAATGCTCAGACGGACAGCTCCAACTGCATTTCCAATCCGACGCGACGGACTGCCCCGGAAGGAGGGAGGACTGGCAAGGCCCTCTCGAGTCCCACCCATCGACCGCCAATGCGGCGATCTATCCTCCTGGGATTCCTCATGCCAGGACCACCGGTGACCAACCCGGGACTGGCCCAACGCCTCGCACCCCCGATCACGAAAACGACCGACCGAACTCGCATCCGGTCGTATGTGAGGCTAGGCAGAACCCCACGGCACGCCGCCGGCCGACGCAGACCGTGGGGCCGAATGCGGGCGGGCCCGAGGCGGCGCTGACCTGCATGGACCGGGGCAGAGGCGGCCTGAGGTCCGGAGTCGCGCTTGCAACGGTGACCGTCGCCGCGTTCGCGATGCAGCCGTTCGGGTCGTCGCCAGACGCCGTAGGGCCGATTGCCGCAGAACGCGGCGTTGTGAGATGTCGTCGAGAGGTGTGAATCTTGGCATTTATGGCAGCCCTCGGCTCGCCGTTCTCCTACCTCTCGACGTCGGCTCCATCGGTGAATTGAACGCCGGCCCGCACGAGGGAGGGGAGGTGCGAGCTGCTGAGTCATCGTCTGCGGTCCTGGGCCGTCTGGATCAGCTTGAAGATCATGGTCAGGCCCCAGTCCTCGGGCCGGGTCCCTTTGTTGCTCGGTCGCGGTCGTCCGAGGAAAGAAAGACCAGCTACCAGATCGGGCGCGCCTTCCACGCTCGATCGCTCAGAAACTGGGAGCGCCCTCCAACCCGTCGAAGAGAGGTCTGGCTCCCAGAAGTCTCCCTCTTCGAAAGCACGTCGGCGGGGGCTGGAAGGGTCTCACCCAGGTCCTCCCGTTTGAGGAACGCGAACCGACTGGCGAAAAGTCACCCGACGATCCTCGGGGGATGCGGCGACGAGCCGCCGTGACGACCGGCTCGTCGGCGATGACCTCCCGTCGTGTGCCGCCGCACTTGACTTCGACGGCGGCAGAAACGTAGCATACCGGCAGGCCCCCCGGATAACCTGAACTGTGGAGGACGCCATGCTGGTTGATCGCTTCCCGCGGGTGCCGGATTACCGGGCGACGGGGTTGTTGGACGGGCAGGCTGGGCACGACGTCGGTAGACGCCGAGTAGTGGGCGGCAAGTATCTCTTGCGTGTCCTTTGCGTGCTGCCGACGGTGAGTTGTGCGGACGGGGGCCCGCTTGAGGTGCCTGATACTCAAGCACCTCGAGCTGTTGCGGCGTCAATCGACTCTGGTTCTCGATCAGAGTTGGTCAAGGTCAGGGCGTCGGCGACGGGCGTGGGGGGGGCCGAGTTCGAGCAAGAGCTATCGTTCAGACTACGTGAACTGGAGGACGGGGTAGCGGTGGATCGGCTCGACGCGCCGTCGGCAATCGCGATGCAATGGCGTGGGGAGCGGCCGAGACCAGTACGTGGGCCGATCGCTTCGAGTTCGTTGACACTATCCGGGGGCCTTCAAGCCTTCGATCGCCACGGTGCCTCCATCGACCCTGCTTCGGAAGCGGAGGCCGCCGCCAGGCGCGAATCACTTGGTCTTGCTCCGCGAGTACGCGGCGCCTCCGTTAGGCCCACCCGGCCGGGTGATGCGGCCGCGAGGGTCGGCCGTCGCCTGACGCCTGAGTCCGGTGCGAAGCTTCTCGCCGACCTTCGTGCCATGGCTGGCGAAGGAACCGCAATGGTGGACGGTCGACTCAAGTTTGAGCGGGCCGGAGAAGGTGGTGTGACCACGTGGGTCTTCGATCCGAGGGTGGGAGGTGTCGTCGCGACCACGTCGAGACGACCCGACAATGTCGAAGTCCGAACGCGCTTCCTCTTTCGCCCCGACGGCGAGGACGGATTCGCCCGGTCTGAAGCGAAGACTGAATGGGTTGGTGAGTCCGGGGAGGTACTGCGAACAGTCGAGGTCACTTTCACCGCCGAAAGGGGAGGCGGATCATGAACACGTTCGCACGTTTGGCCACCTGCTTGGGATTGTCCTCGGCCGTTGTGATGCCGATGCCCGAAACCGTGAGGGCGCAGACGACAGACGCGGTTTTCGTTCACGGTGCCATGCAGTCGGGGCACGAGTGGCAGTTCATCGTACCCGATTTGGAAGCAAACCACCCGCTGCTCGGGTACGCACCCACCCTAACCAGTGATCAGACCTACGACGTCCAGGCGACTCAGCTCGCTCAGCGCCTTTCGACCACGTACCCGGGCCAGTCTGACGTTGCAGCGATCACCCATAGCAACGGCGGGGTGGTGCTGAGGAAGTACCTGCAGAATACGTCTTCACCAGTGGTGGATCGGCATCTCTCGCTGGGTTCGCCCCACCGCGGGGCTTACCTGGCGCAGGCGATTCTTGATGGTACGCTTCCGTATTGGGCCCTTAACCTGGCGTGGGAGATTACCTCGACCGTCGGTTGGTTTGCCTTCAACGATGACATCGACTGGCCGACCCTGTGGTTCGGAGGTACACCGGGTCCGATCATAGAACTGCTATCCTCCGACTTCTACGATTTCTTGGTACTTGGACTTCCCCTTGCCTTCAAGGATGAGCTCGGCTTTTTGGCAGTGTCCAAGTTTGGTGGGCCGACGACTGCCCTGGTTGCGCAGATGTCGCCCTTCTCTTCGACCTTTGCGCAGTTGAACTCTTCCGCGAGCTTGGCGGCCGAAGCCGCTGCGCTCAGTGGCGGAAGGGTCAGTATCTCGACCAGCTTCGAACCGAGTTTGGCGCCCTACATGGCAGTTACGGGAAACCAGTCTTTCGGTCGCTTCAAGGCCCTAGCCTGGGAGAACGTACGTCAGGATCTCGCGATATTCGCCTACGACGCCTACTTCTACTACCTGGGCCATGCAAACCCGCAACTGAGCGGTAACGCCTACAAGTGGTGGGATCTTTGGTTTGCCCTCTCGCTGATCCCGTCGGACTGGGAGTACTTTGTTGGTTCTGGTGGCCTCGGTCAGCATGATGGTATCGTGCCGTGGGTTTCGTCTGCCCACCCGGGGTCGACTGCGAACTACGAACTCCCCTACGTGCAAACGTGGGTCCATCACTACGAGCAGCAAGACGACGTCCCGAACCACAACAACGACACGTTCCGCATCCTGATGTCGAACGCCATTGATGCGGACCTGGGCATCGAGTTCCCCCCGCCCCCACCACCTCCGCTGGCCAGCTCCATATCCGGCCCGACATCCGTGCGCCCCGGAGAGGCCTGTGCTTGGTCGGCGGTAACTAGTGGCGGGTTGGGCCCCTATAGCTATCAGTGGTCGGGGGTCCTGAGCGGATCAGCGTCGCAGTTTCTCGGATCGGTGCCGCAGTCGGGATGGCTCAACTTGACCGTTACTTCTGCAGACCAGCAGCAAGCGAGTTCACAGGTCTACGTTTCGGTATCTGGGTCGGCCCCGGAATGCGTCTTCTGACAGGGCCCATGGGGTGGCGCGGCGTCGGGCTGGCCTTGGTGGTTGCGGCTGGCGGGGCTTGCTCCGACCCGTCGGCCCCCGGCCCGCCAGAGGGGGATCTCCTCTGGCGGGTCGAATCATCGTCGGCGAGAACCCTCCCTCTGGTCCTCAACGAACAGGTTTTGTTCGGTTCCCAGGACGGATCCGTGTTTGCCCTGTGGCGCGAAGGAGGTGGCCAGGCCTGGCGGACTCAGCTGAACAGAGGGCGAATTCGAGGTAGTCGCCTCTTGTCGAGTGCGGGCGTGGTCGTGGTGCCCGCCTACGAGCTTTGGGCGGTTGACCCCGCTTCGGGGGGAGTGCTGTGGTCCTTCGGGGGGCCGGACGGAGCGGCCGGAACCCGGGATGGTGCTGTGTCGGGCGACACCATCTTTGCGGCGTCCGCCTTGGGTTGGGCCTCTTCGTTGGACGCCGCCACCGGGCAAGCTCATTGGAGCGTCGACCTCGGGGAGTCTGTGTTTTCGCCGGTCGTTGCGGGCGACAGGGTACTCTTCGCGACGCGGGGCTTCTTCGGTCAGGCCGAGCGAGAGGGGCCACTTGGCGCGGGCCACATCGTTGCCCTCCGTCGCTCAGACGGAGAGGAACTCTGGCGTTTCGAGCTCCCTGACTCGGTGGGCTTCCCGCTTTCCGGCGGCGCCGTCAGTGCGGGAGTCGTGTGGGAGGATCAGTTGATTGTCTCGGGCAAGGCAGCCTGGGTCTACGCTGTGAGGATTGCCGACGGGGAGTTGCTCTGGTCACGGCCCAATGGGGACACTCCGCCCGTTGGTGGCTACCACCTGCCTCCGACGATTCTGGGCGACGTGGCCGTACTCTCCACGTCGAACAACCGGCTCGAGGGCTGGGATGTGAGGTCGGGCGATCGCAGGTGGAGCTGGGATGTGCCGACGACTGTGACTCCGGCAGCGACCTGGCAGGGGTATGTGTTCGCGTTTGACGGGCCGGTCACAGTGGGGACCCCGGAAGGAGCGATCCTCTCACAGACCGGCGGCTTGGGACCTAGTGGGGGCGTGGGCTACTTCAACGGGACGGTCGCGCCCGACGGCACCATGTACACGTTGGGCAATGCCCATTTCACGGAAGGGGGCGGGGTTTACATCTACTCGCTTCGCCCGCCGGTCGCCGTACGATAGGGGCATGCGGGGCGCTTACCAACCGCCGCCGCTTCACGCTTCAATAGGTCGCCCTGCTCGACACCAGGATCGAGTGGGATCTGGAGCACGCGATGCCCGGGTGGCTGTATCGGGAGGCGGCGGTGTCGGCGCGTAGTGGGTGCGGTCCAGGCTCGCGGCTCCTTCGGCGATAGTCGCTGTAAGACTCACTACTGCCTGCCGTTCCTGCTGGATCGGCTCGCGTGGTAAGGCCTCGCAACGCGGCTCTGGTGTCCAGTTCTCGAGCATCTCAGGTGGAGCTGACAGCGGCCCCGACCTTGGTGCTGAGGGGGCGTCCAGCCTACGCGAACTCGGCCGACAGCCGGTGGCCTGCGCCCCGTGACGTTCTGGGGCTGATCTTTGACCACCGAGCGCAGAAGATGGGGCGGGGCACGTCCGTTCACTTCGGATCCTCAATGGCCCCTTTCGGCGCAGGTGTCTCCAATTCCTGCAGCACCTGCATCCGCTCTGCGAGCTCCTCGTTTTCCGATTGCTCCGCGCGAGTAATGGCGTCTAGGATCAGGCTCATTAGCTCATGGACATTCACTGGGCCACATTCAAGCTGCGCGCGCCGGATCTGGTTCTCGGTTCTGCGAATGGCGTATCTGAGGTGGAAGGCTCGATGCGCTGCGCCGGCGGCCCGCACGTCGGGTCGGAAGAACAGTCGTAGGGTCTGCGCGGCTACGACGGAGAAGGCGGCGATGGCGACCCAGTTGGAGGGGCCTCCGGTAAGGTCCTGGGGCGAGACGAACACCGAGGCAAGAGCGGCCCCCACCGAGTATTCGGTGGCAGCCAGGCCCCGCGCTGCGAAGCGAAGGCGCCGCGCCTGCGACTCCTGCCGTGCGAGCGCCTCTCGCGCTTCGTCCAGACGCAGTACTCGCTCCCGCTCCGTGTCCTCGAGGTCCATCAGGGGATCAGGGACCATCGCGTCGGGTCCATCTATCTCGTGCTCCGAGGCCTTCGCCCTCTGCCGCCAGCTTAGGTAGAACGAGATCAATGTGATGAGGAGGGAAGTGGCGGCGATACTAGTCGAAATGACCTCAAAGTCGACCGGAAGTGTCGGGATTTGCATTTGACAGGGTCAGTTGGGGTTTGGCTGGTCTTCGTAGTCGGGTCGCGCAACCCTCACAGCAGGTCCTCCAGCCGCTCATGTATCCGAGTCGCGACTCGACGAAATCCCTTCCGCGTCGGATGCAACTCGTCCGACCACCACTCTCGGTACTCCCTCGGAAGGGTGGTTGAGAGCACGCCGCGGAGGTCTACGAAGCTGACGTGCTGGAGCCCCGGCGAGCCGGCGATGCCCGCGAGCACTCGATTGAACCGGTCAATCAAGGCCTTCATCCTGCGTGACCTGCCGGCCTCGGCCGAGGGTCTCAGCCACTTCGGCAATCTCCAGACCGCGCTCCGCATGCGGGTGCTGAACGTCGACGGGGTTACCGACTTCACCGACCTGACGTCGCTCACCGGACTCGACGAGCTGGACGTGCTGGGGCCGATCCAGAGCCTCGACGGGCTGCAGGCGATCCCGACCAAGGACCTGAGCCTGAGCGGCACGGATCTGACGGACCTCCAGAATCTGCCGCCCACGTCGGACCTCACCAATGTGGTCCTGTTCGACAACGCGCAGCTCACCGACATCAGCGGCCTGTCCGGGATCACCAGCCTGGCCGAACTCACCCTCAACGAGAACCCGCTCATCACCGATCTCTCGGCACTCAGCGGGCTCTCGCACGTCACCAACTTCAACATTCTGACGATGGCTGGGCTCACCGATCTGTCGGGGCTGAGCGGGCTGCAGTCTTCGTCACGGCTGAGGATCTCGCAGAACCCGGCGCTGACGTCCCTCGCGGGTCTGGCGCCGCTCACCAGCGTCGGGTTCCTGGCCGTAGCTTCGAACCCGGTCCTTGCCGACGCGTCGGCGCTGTCGTCGGTGCGCGGAGTCGGGCAGCTGAGTGTGGTCAACAATCCGCAGCTCCCCGACCTCTCCGGATTCTCCGGTCTCGAGAACGCGAACGTCCTTCAAATCTCGGGCAACGCCCTGCTGACGGATCTCTCGGGACTGTCGGGGTTCACGGACACGTCTCTGCAGTCGCTCACGCTTTCGAACAACCCGTTGCTCACCGACCTCACGGGACTGGCTTCGCTTCAGACGATGACCGGGACGCTTCAGATCACACAGAACGCTGTGCTGCCGACCCTCGCCGGCCTGGAGTCGCTCACCTCCATCGGATTCCTGGCCCTGCGCGACAACCCCCTGCTCGCGGATTGCTCAGCCCTGTCCGTCGCGTACACGTCGGGGTCGATCGGTGGTACGCCCTCGATCGCGAACAACGCGCCCGGGTGCAACGCCGCCACCGACCTCGGGGATAGTGACGGGGATGGCGTGCCGGACGCCTTCGACGTTTGCCCGGGCTGGGACGACGCCGACGATGCCGATGGCGATGGCATTCCGGCAGCGTGCGATGAGTTCCCGTTGATCGCCGAGGGATCGATCCTGCCGGGTAGCAACGTGGCCGTGGACGCCACCACAAACACGGGTGCTTCCGCACCGGTTGCTCTCACCTTCGGCGAGGTTACCGCTTCCGGTCATGTGGTCGTCGATATCTCCGCGACCGGTCCCACGCTTCCCAGTGGATTCCAGCTGGGAACACCTCCCGTCTACTTCGACGTGACGACGACGGCCACGTACACCGGCGCCATCGAATCCTGCTTCGACTACAGCGCGCAGACCTTCACCGACGAGCCCGGTCTGCGGCTGTTCCACGACGATGGGACGGGGTGGGCCGATGTCACCACGTCACTCGACACCACGAACGACATCATCTGCGGCACAACGACATCGCTGTCGCCCTTCGTCGTCGTCGAGCCCGAGCCGATCGTCGGTGAGATACTGTTCAACGCCGGTACGCTCGTCGGGTCGTTCACAGATCCCCGCGGAGACGTGCATGAGGTCCGCTTGGCGCTCGATGCTGTGCGCTACCGCGACGGCTCCGAGCACCAGGTGTGGCTCAAGCCGGAGGACTACAAGGTCGACAAGGGCACGTGGACCAAGATTCTCAACTGCCCCACGGACGGCCCCGGTGTGAAGGCGGTGGCCGAGGGGGCGGAACCGGCCGTGACCTGCACGTGGAAGGACGGTCCCGGCAACCGGCCGAGCGGAACGGTCGAGCTCGAGCTCGGCGCACCCGAGCTCTCCCCGTCACCCCCGCGCTTCAAGGCGTTCCGCCCCGAGCGCACCACGCTCGATGGGTCGTTCGTCGACGAGGGTGTCACCTACGAGGTCAGCCTGGTCGTCGACATGGTCGACTACCGCAACGGCAACCGCCACAAGGCGTGGACGCGTGACGAGGGCCGCGCCATCGACCAGGGTGGATTCCCAGGAACGATTGTCTGCGAGGGCGCCGCGGGCGATGGTGCCGGCGCTCGCATCGTGCACGCGGGGTCCCGCCCGGAGGTCAGTTGCGTCTGGCGTATCGGGTCTGGGGTCGACGAACGCACGGGAACGTTCGAGATGCGGTAGCGCCTGCCGTCTCGCCGGTGTGAGTCGCGCCCCCTGCTCGTTTCGACGGGCAGGGGGTGAGGGCTTACTGCAGCGAGATCATGACTTGCGGCCACCCGACGGTGTCGAAGGCGAGCACACCCCGGCCGCTCAGGCCGCGCTGGCCAAGGACTCCGAATGGGCGGCTCCTCTGCTGTGGCGGAGCGAGTGGCGCAACGTCTTGGGCGGCTATCTCCGCCGGGGCGAACTCGACCCGAGCGAGCCCTACGACTGAGCGATTTCGTGGCCTGAGAGGGCCGCCTCCCGCTCCACCCGCTCGCCACCCCCGCTCATCGACGCGAGATGCTTGCTGAACTCGTGCATCACCCAGGCGTGCACGGGCGCCTGCGTCAGCTTGTAGACGTACCAGGGCAGCGAGGGCATGAACTCGTTCACGGACGAGAGCACGTACTTGCCTCCGGCCACGGACCGGAATTCCAACCAGCCGGTGTCGGTCGTCTGGGTAAGCAGCCCACCGACGATGTGGAATTTCACCCGGTCCAGATTCTGCTGCCCCTTGATCAGCTTCAACACGAGCAGCGGGGCGCCGAGTCCGATGACCTGGAACTTGATCAGGTCGCCTTCCTTCTCGGCGCGGAGCAGTCCGTTCAGCTTCTCCGGGAGCCAGTCGAAGTACTCCTCGCCGATTTCCATCTCGCTGAGCGGGTTTTCGGCGAGCCTCTGGATCGACCGCACGGTCTTGTCGCCGGACGACCTCTTCTTCGCCCGCTTCTCGTACTTCGCCTTCGGGATCTCGCCCAGCATGGCGGCGAACGACCGGAATCGAATGTGCTCGGAGAGCTCCTCCGGGACCTCCGGCGACGGCAGGTCACACCGCAGGCTGTCGACGAGAGGCGACACGAGTTCGTAGTCCGATTGACCGAACACACTGACCCACAACTTCGACAGACCCAGGTAGTTGACGGGGACGGAAATCGACGCGGTCTTGCGGTCGAAGTGTTTCGACGCCTGTCGGATCAGATCGGCATAGGTGATGTGTTCACCATTCACCACGTCGATGGTCTTGCCCGCGAGTTGATCCGACTCGATGCAGGCGTTCAGTACCCGGACCAGGTCATCGATGTAGATGGTCTGGGTGGAACTCTTCGTCCAATGCGGGAGGATCATCGCCGGGAGGTTGAGCACGAGGTTCTTGAGGATCTCGAACGACGACCCTCCGTGCCCGACCACCATCCCCGCGCGGAGTACGGTGGTGGGGATCCCACTCGCCGCGAAGACGTCTTCCACCTCGCGGCGGCTCTCGAGGTGTGTGCTGATCTTCCCCTCGGGAATCAGACCTCCGAGGTAGATGATCCTCTTCACACCCGAGGCGACACACGCTCGCGAGAAGTTGTCGGCCAGAAGCAGATCGGTGTCCTGAAACGACCCCTGGAACAGCCGGGTCGACGGGAGCATGGAGTGCACGAGGTAGACGGCGACGTCCACCCCCTCCAGGGCTTTCAGCGTGCTCTGGTAGGAGAAGAGATCGGCCGCCACCCACTCGACTCCAGGTGCGGGCTCACGTGTCCTCCGGGACATCGCCCGGATGTGGACCCCGGGCAGCCTCGAGTCCAGAAGATTCCGCCCCACGAACCCCGACGCGCCTGCGACGCCTACGAGCATGAGCCTTTCTCCGATCTAGGCGCTGCGGATCAGCGGGAGCCGCAGTCCTCCGGGGAGCCGGACGAACAGGGGGATCCCCAGGTGCCTCGTCCACCGCCCACGAATTCTAGCGAGTGTGCGGCGGTTCCGCGCGGCCCACCACGCCATTCGCACGAGTCCCCCGAACCCTCCGGGCTCGAACGTCGCAGACCGTCCATCCGCCTGCATCCGCCCGAACCCGAAGGGTCCGTCGATCTCGAGATCGAGTTCGACGTCGAAGGTCACGACGTGGCGTCGTCGCGCGTACGGATCCGGACCGTGCCGTTGAGCCGCCACGGGGTGTGCTCGGCGTCGGCGCCCACCTTCGACGGGACCTCGACCTCGAGGTTGTCCATCTCGTAGGTGATCTCGGCGTTACGGCCGGTGAGCTTGTCGTAGAGGCCAATGGCCAGATCCGGCCAGGTCTTCGTGTCTTCCATGTCGTGCCCTCGGGTATGAGAAAGTCTCGAATGTGAGACGTTGTGAGCCTCGGGTACGCCTATGCGGAGTTTTTGTTTCACTTTAGGGTGGACAAAGGTGTAACAAGGCTGATTCCGCTGATCAAACCGCCCGATAGAAAACCCTTGCGATCTCGTTTTCGGTTTTGTAGAACAAATGGGTGAGGGCGCCGCTCCGGCGCCTGAATAGGCACCACCAGACGCGAGGCGAGAGGCGTGGGCAAAGGGGAATTCCTGGGTGAGTTCGAGCAGATCGTCCTCCTCGCTGTCGCCCACCTCGATGGCGAGGGATACGGGCTGTCGGTACGCCGGGAGATCGAGCGCCGCACCGGTCGCGAAGTGACCGTCGGGGCCGTCTACTCGACCCTCGCGCGCCTGCAGGAGAAGGGCTTCACCTCGTCGTACGAGGGCGACGCGACCCCCCGTCGGGGAGGGCGTGCGCGCCGCCACTTCCGGCTGGAGCCCGCCGGGGCCCGTGCGCTCGAGGCGAGTCCCGGCATGCTCGACCCGATGTGGAAGGGGGTCGATCTGGGGCCCGCCGAGGGAGCGTGAGCGCCCGGGAGCCGCGGCCTCCGGGTTGGGCGGCCGCGCTGGTCCGATGGTCGGCACCCCCCGACGAGGTCGACGCCCAGTTGGGTGACCTCGAAGAAGAGTTCCACGACCGCGCCCGTCGTGATCCGCGCGAGGCGGCCCGGGCGTTTCGCCGACAAGCTCTGGGGTCGGCGCTACCGAATCTGAAACGGCGCATCGCTCGGGCCCGACGGCCCGCACGCTCCACCGGCCGAGGGGATGGGATGATGACGACGCTGCTCCACGACGTTCGCATGGCGCTGCGCGCCGTCCGGAAACACGCCGCCTTCACCGCCGTGGTCGTCCTGACCCTCGGCATCGGGATCGGCGCCAACTCCACCGTCTTCAGCGCGGTCTACGGGCTCGTGATCCGCCCCTTCCCGTTTCCCGAGCCGGACCGGATCGTGGGCGTGGGCACGGCCTATCCCCGATTGGGGCAGAACCTGGGCTTCTTCGAGAATCTGTCGCCGCATGAATTCACCGACGTGCGCGACGAAAGCGAAACGCTCGAACACGTGGTCGCGTGGGACATGGGGAATCGCCAGATCGCAGGCGAGGGTCCCCCGCAGAACGTCTTCACGGGGTTCTGGTGGGGCGACGCGCTGCGCACCCTCGGGATGAATGCGCACCTCGGTCGGGGCTTCTCGGACGACGAGATCCAGACGGGAGCCGCGGTGGCCCTGATCAGCTACCGCATCTGGCGGGACCGCTTCGGCGCCGACTCGACGATGATCGGCACCACCCTCGTGGTGAACGATCAGCCCAACACCCTGATCGGGATTCTGCCCCAGGGTGTGAATCTCTACGGGATGGATCTCTGGACCGTCATGCCGGCGCCGCCGGAGGTGTTTCCGCGAAACCGCCGGCAGTTCCAGTTGATGGCGCGGGTGCGCGACGGGGTCGACCTCCGCACGGTGAATGCCGAGCTCGAGGGACTCGCGCGGCGCACCGAAGAGACCCACGTGGCCGAGTTCGACGAGTACGCCGGATGGCGCATGCAGGCGCAGAGGTGGAACGACGTCTCATCGCAGCTCTTCCGCGCGGGACTCTGGATGGTGATGGGTGCCGTCGGCTTCGTGTTGCTCCTCATCTGCGCCAACACGGCGAGTCTGCTGCTCGCGCGGGCTCAGGCACGGCGGCGGGAGATGGCCGTGCGCACCGCGATGGGCGCGGGCAAGGCCCGGCTCATCGGCCAGCTACTGACGGAAAGTGTGGTCCTCGCCGGTCTGGGAGGGGCGGTCGGGGTCGGACTCGCAGTCCTCGGGGCGGGGGCGCTCCAGCGCCTCATCACCAACGCGGGGCTCCCCGTGGCCGGCAGCGTCGCGGTGAACGGTCCGGTCCTGGCCTTCACCGCCGCGATCGCCCTCGGCGTCGGGGTATTGTTCGGCCTCGTGCCGGCGCTCCAGGCGTCGCGCACCGACATCTCCGGCACGCTGCAGTCCGAGGGGAAGGGGACCACCTCCGGGCGAGGCCGCCAGCGGCTGCAGCGGGTCCTCGTTGGGGTGGAGGTCGCGCTCGCCTTCGTGCTGCTCGCTGGAGGGGGACTCCTGGTCAACAGCTTCGTGCGCATGAGCCGCGTCGACCCGGGCTTCGACCACGAAAACGTGCTCACGATGCGCCTCACGCTTCCGCGGGAGGAATACCAGGGGGCCGCGGTGCCGGCCTTCTTCGTGGACCTCGTCGACCGCCTCGAACGCACCCCCGGCATCGAGGCTGCGGGGGCCGGGACCCAGTTCCCACCCATCGGCTTCGCCTACCGGGAGCTCTGGTTCGAGGGCACCGACGCCAACCCCGATGCGACGCTTCCCGTGGCACAGACGACGATCGTCACGCCGGGGTACTTCGAGGCACTGGGGATTCCGTTGCGGTCGGGCCGCACCTTCGATCGGCGCGACCGGGCCGACGGACCGCTGGTGGCCGTGGTCAACGAGGCCGCGGTCGATCGCTACTTTGCAGGCGAGAACCCGGTCGGTCGACGCCTGAAGGTGGGCGGGCCGGATGCCGAACAACCGTGGTTCGGGATCGTGGGTGTGGTGGGCACCACCCGGAATCTGGGGCTCGACCAGGATCCCTTCCCGGAGGTCTTCGCGGTCCACGAACAGATCGGCGCGGCGCAAAATCAGCTGTTCCTCACGCTGCGCACCGAGGCCGATGCCGCCGCGATCCTTCCTGAGGTGCGCCGGATCGTCGCGGAGGCCGATCCCGATCAGCCGATCTACGCCATCCAGACCGTCGACGAAGCCTTCGCCGCAGCGGCGGGCTCGCGCCGCCTGGTCACACTGATGCTCACCGTGTTCGGTGCCTTCGCCCTGACGCTCGCCGCCGTCGGCATCTACTCCGTGGTCTCGCTGACCGTGGGGGAGCGGACGCAGGAGATCGGACTGCGTGTGGCGCTGGGGGCCGACGCGGGGCGGGTCCGGAGTCTCGTCGTGCGGCAGGCCCTCGTGCCGGTCGTGTTCGGTGCCTTCGTGGGGACGGCGCTGGCGGTGCCCCTTGGGATGGCGCTGCAAGACCTGCTGTTCGAGGTGGGTGCGATGGATCCGGTCACGATCGGGTCCGTGGCGCTCCTGTTGCTCGGCGTCGCCGCGGCGGCGAGCTGGGTGCCCGCGTGGAGGGCGAGTCGCATGGATCCGGTGGAGGCGCTCCGGGTGGAGTGAGCCCCCCTGGAACCCCTGGCCCAGTAATGGCGTATTCCGATCGTAAGACGAACGTCCCATCGATCGAGAGATGCTCTTGTCCACCGTCACGATTTCGAGCAAGTATCAAGTGGTGATCCCGAAGGCCGTCCGAGAACGGTTGAAGATCAAGCCGGGGCAGAAGGTCGAGGCGTTCGCGATCGGGGGGCGGATCGAACTCGTTCCGGTCCGCCCGATCTCCGAGATGCGGGGATTCCTCAAGGGGATGGATCCTGGCTTCGAGCGCGAGCCGGACCGCGAGTTTTGAACGTCGTCGTCGACTCCTCAGGGTGGATCGAGTTTTTCGTCGACGGCCCCAACGCCAAGTGGTTCGAGCAGGCGATCCGCGACGCGACCGAGCTCGTCGTCCCCTCGATCACCGTCCTCGAGGTGTATCGCTACGTCCTGCGTCAACGCGGAAGACAGGACGCTCTTCAAGCAGCCGCGACCATGAGACAGGGACGAGTGGTGGACCTGGACGAGGGGCTCGCGATCGAGGCCGCAGAATTGGGAGCATCGCTCGAGCTTCTCATGGCCGACAGCATCATCTACGCCACCACATTGGCAGCCGAAGCGGAGCTCTGGACTCAGGACGCCGACTTCGACGGGCTCGACTCCGTGAGGTTCAGAGCCAAGACGCCTGTCTGAGTCGGGTCGAAGGCGTCGGCCGTCAGGGAATGATCGGACGGGGACGGAGGACGAAGAGTCCCTCGTTCATGCTCGAGACGACCACCAGACCCGACTCGAAGAAGGGCCATGCGGTCCACGCGCCCCCTCCGAATCCCGGGGCGTTCGCGCCGTACGGAGTGGTGTCGAACCAGCCGACCTCGACGGGCGACTCGGGATCCGAGATGTCGAGGACGCGCATCCCGGCCTGGTAGTTGGCCAGGTACGCTCGGTTGCCCCGGATGTAGAGGTTGTGATCGGTCGACTGGTCGGGACCGAGATACTCCCCGGCGAGGATCGGGTCGTCGAGTTCGGTCACATCCCAGATCAGCGTCCGGGTGCGGTCCGATGTACCGACGATCTCGTCGAGTTCGTCATTGACGTAGAGATAGCGGTGGTCCTCGGTGAGCCATCCCTGATGGACGTACGCCGTCCCCGGGTGCACCATCGACCCGAGCGAGACGGGATTCGCCTTGTCCGTCACATCCACGATGCGCATCGCGGTCTCGTTGGCCGCAAAGCAGATCTGTCGACCGCGGTAGGTCTCGTCGGGACCGCGGTAGACCGTGCACTGGGCGTCGTGGGTGCGGCCGCTCCAGATCAGCCCCTCCGAGTCGGTGAAGCACCCGGCGAAGGCGGGGCTCAGAGGGTCTCGGATGTCGATCATGTGCAGCCCGCCGCCGCACGACTGCCCCCCGGTGTTCGTCCCCACGGTGTACGCGAACCCGCTCTCCGTGTCGATCACGAGGTTGTGGGCGCTGGCGACTTCGTCGTAGCGGGCATCGGGGTCGAAGGTGACGGGCATCTCCTGCGGCGAGACGCCCCGCACCCGATTCAGATCGAGAACCAGAAGCCCGTGATCCCCTGCGCCGTCCCCCGTGAGGAAGGCGTGGTCCCGGTAGACCTTGATGTCCCGGGCACCGCTCGGATTGCCCGGCATGAGGCCGACGAAGATCGGCGTGCCCGGGTTGGTCACATCCACGACCGCCATCCCTGCCGTGCGCCCGGCGAGGACGTACTCGCGGCGGGTCTCCGGGTCCGTCCACCCCCAGATGTCGCTGACGCGCTCGCCCGGGGCGGCCCCCATACCGGAGAGAGGGAGGAAGGAGACGAGGTCGACGGCGTCGCATTCGAAGCCCTGAGCGGACCCCTCCGCACAGAGGATCGGGTCTTCGCCAGCTACCGCCTCGAGCGTCGTCGCGCCCTCCAGCCACTCGGGGTCAGCCGCAAGGTCGGAGACCTCGAAGACGGCCACGCGTCCCTGACCGCCGAGTGCTCCCGGCGCACCCGCGACGATCCGGCTCCGGTCGAGAGAGACGGCGCTGCCCAGGCCGTCGCCGGGGTCGACCTCTTCCGGGGCCAGTCGGCCCTCGTAGCTCCACCCCTCCTCGGTGTCGCGACCGAAGACGAACACCGCTCCCCCCGTCGCCCCGCCCGGGGCGCCGATCACGAGGTGGGTCGGTGAGGCGTCGAGGGCACTCCCGAAGCCGAGGGATCGCGCGCGATCCCCGTCGGCGCTTTCTGCAGCCGGGGATTCGGGGGTGAGCACGCCGGCCAGCGACCACGTCCCCGAGGAGTCGGGTCGGTATCGCCGCACCTCGTTTCGCCCCGGGTCGCCGACGATCGCCTCCCCGTCGAGCAGCGCGACGGCGCTCCCAAGACGGCCTCTGTCCTCCCGGGTCGTGATCTCCGAGGTCAGGCGGGCGACGAGACGCCATTCGCCCGAAGCCTCTCGTTGCCACAGGAGCGCGCCTCCTCCTCCCGTCATCCCTGGAGCCCCCGCAAGGACGAGGTCGCCATGCATTGCGAGCGCAGCCCCGAGTCCCGACGCATCCACATCGTCGGGTACCGTGAGCTCTGCTTCGATCTCCCAGGCCGAGCTCTCCCCGCGCAGCACCCGTATCCGCTCGTCGCCGAGCGCTCCTCCCGCGACGGCCAGACGAGTCCCGTCCCGACTCAGCGCCGCCCTCCGAGGTGGAGGCGACATGAGGGCCATCAGCGTGGTCATGTCCAATCCCGAGTCCGGGAGTCCGGCTGGGGAGGGACGCGTGGGGTCGAGGGGGACTCGGACGACGGCCTCCCATCTCTCGCCTTCGCGGTGGTAGAGGTGACCGGCCAGCGCTCCGTCGGGATCGCCGGCCCCGAGGAGCACACTTCCGGCGCCGGCGGTGATCCACGGGGTGAGCGTCTCCCCCGGCATCCCCCCCGGGAGCATGCCGAGCCTCTGGGTGCGCACCCACCCCTCACCCGACCAGCGAAAGACCTCTCCCTGTGAGGGGCCCCGCGCCGCACCGGGCTTGAGGGCGACGACCTCGTCCGGCCCGGTGAGGGCGACGGCAGAGCCGAACGCGTCCTGGGCACGCGCCCCCTCGGGGAGGAGGATCGAGGCAGCGAGGGTGAGGAGAGCGAGGGTCGGGCGGATCATGGCGGCTGAGTTCGGGGCGTACAGACAACGAAACGCCCGGAATACTGCCATGCGCTACCGCGGTGACGCTACCTCGGGTGCTGGACGGGGATCGGAGCCTTAGCTGCCGCCCTCCGGCTCCGTGGCCGGCTCCCGGAGGCGGTCGGCGAGTCGGCCCACGTCCGGGGTCACGAAGCTCCGGATGTGCGGGATCGCCTTGGCCAGCGCCTCCTCCGTAGTGAAGCCACCCTCCTCGACGGCCCCGGCCCAATTGAGGAGCGGACCGTAGAGGTCGCCCGTCTCCCCCCGCTGCGTGATCGCGAACCGGGGGTGCTCCGCGATGATCGCGTCCCACTCCGCGCGCACACCCGCCCAGAAGTCGGCGGTGGCGGTCCAGTAGGCGTCCGCCGCGTGCGCGGGGTAGTCGTCGAAGCGCTGGTAGGTGTTCACACCCACCTCGCGGACGAGGACGTGTGGCGTGCCCTCCAGGACGACCTTCGAGTTATCCTGCTCGTGGACCCAACCACCGGGGATCAGCACGTGGCGGTTGACCGCGTCGACGGCGTGGTAGTCATCGCGCGTCGTCATGTCGCGGCGGGGAAGGGGACGCCACTCACGCGCCGGCTCCCACTCGGCCACCTCACCGTCGTACGTCCACGCGGCGACGGCCCCGTAGCGGGGGCTGTCGTCCACCTGATAGACCGTCTGAGACCAGGCGCCTGCGCGCTCTGCCTCGCTCAGCTCCTCCCACTCCCAGGCGTTCCCCCCGATGAACTTGAGGACGCCCTCGGGCTCGAACTGCCAATCCTGGCGCCAGTGCTTCACGATATACGGATCGCTATCGCGACCGGTCACGAGGATGTGCTGGAGGCTGATGAAGTCTCCACGGTCCTCGATCACACGCACGGACTCGCGGGCTCCGGAGACCTTCGGCTCCTTCAGCTCGTACCCCTCCACGAAGGAGACCGTCTCCGTGAAGTCGAAGGTGACCGCGTGGTCGCCTGCCATGGCCAGGATCGACTGCCGATCGCGCTCGAACTTCTGGGCGTCGGAAGCCGCGGCAGGACGCATGTCGCCGCCGGGAGTCGAGGTGCCCGGCGCCGTGGCGCAGGCGCCGAGGAGCAGCGTCAAAGCGGCGAGAGCCGCGGTAGAGATAGAGCGGATCATCATGGGGGTTTGAGTTTGATTCTCATTCGCACACGGGACACTAACACGCATCGTGCCCGAGCACCAATGAGGCCGGCCGGCCGACCCCTCCCTCCGTCGATCACTCCGCCGACATCGCCCCCGCCGGGTCGATTGCAGCGGCGCGCCACGCGGGCACCCACGCGGCCAGGAGGGCGGCCGCCGCGAGCGCCGCGGCGACCGCCGCGAAGACAGTCGGGTTCACCGTCGGGACGTCGAGCAGCACAGCCTCGAGGAAGCGGCCCGTGAGCAGGGCGATCGCGAGGCCACCGACCAGGCCGGCCGCCACCAGGCGCGCCGCCCGCGCCACGATCAACCGCAGCAGGTCGCCACGTTGGGCGCCGAGGGCGGCGCGAATCCCGATCTCCCGGCTCCGCTGCGCCACCGCGAACGACAGCACGCTGTAGAGGCCCAGCGACGCCACGACGAGCGCGAGCACACCGAAGGCGGTGAAGAGCGTCGCGCCCACCCGCCACGAACCCCGCATCGAACGGATGCGGCTCACCTGAGGGGTCGCGCTGACGTAGCGGATGTCGGAGCCGAGTGAGGCCATCCGCTCCCGGAGCGCCGGGACGATCGCCTCGGGATCGCCGTCAACGCGGAGCAGAAGACCTCTCAGGCCCTCCGTCTCGAGGGGTAGGGGCCAGGTGACCGACCACTGGCTCTGGTCACCGAGCGAGCCGACCATGATGTCCTCGTAGACGCCGATCACGGGCTGGCAGGGGCCGGGCCCGTCGGTCTCTCCCACGCGCACCCGCAGGCTGATGCACTCGCCAACGGGATCGCGCCCGGGCCACACACCCTCGGCAAACGAGCGGCTGACCATCAGCGCCTGCGGGGCACCGGTGCGGTACTCGCTCGCGGTGAAGGCGCGTCCCTGGGTGACGCGGAGGCCCGCCGTTTCGATGTATCCCTCGGTGCCGGCGTACGTATAGGGGCCGCCCTGCGGGACGCGCGGGATCTTGTCTCCGTTGCTCGTCCACATGTCGTGCATCTCGTCCCACCCGTAGAGGGGACGCTGGCTCGACGAGAGGATCGCTCGCTCGACGCCGGGCATCGCACCGAGCACTGCGAGGGCTTCGCGATGGAGCTGGTCCTGCCGCTCCCACTCGACGCCGCCGTGCATCTCGAGCTCGACGTTGATGAGCACCTCGTGATCGAAACCCACGTCGAACTCCAGCGCCCGCTGCAGGCTCTGCACGAAGAGCCCCGCGCCGACGAGCAGCACCGTCGACAGCGACACCTGCCCGAGTGTCAGCAGGTCGCGCGCCCGGGCGCCCCCCCGCGTCGATCCGCGGCGGTTCTTTCGAAGCACGTCGCCGGGGTCGGTACGGAGCGCCTGCATCGCCGGCAGGACCCCCGCGACCACGGTCGTCGCCAACACGATCATCGCCAGGAACCCGAACAGGCGCGGGTCCAGCCACTGGTCGGGCAGGGGGATACCGGGGAGGAGCAAGCCGTAGAGCGTCTGGCCGCTCCATCGGGCGACGAGCGTTGCCGCCGCACCCCCGACCACGGTGAGGACGAGTGCTTCCGAGAGGGCCCGGAGGATCAGGCGTCGACGGCTCACGCCGAAGGCGAGCCGGACCGCTCGGTCCCGCTGCCGGTCGATCCCCCGCGCCAACATCAGGTTGGCGACGTTGGCGCAGGCGATGAGGAGCACCAGGAGTGAGACGCCCGCGAGCCAGAGGGTGATCGAGGTGTCGGTCGTGGAGTTGGGACCGAGGGCCATCAGGAAGGCGCCCGTCCGCACGCGCCCGCCCTGCTCGTCGGGACCTACCGTTTCACCGGCTTCGATCGCGGCGTTTACGGCGACGGTATGCGCCTCGGTCATACGCGCCGAGGCCTGGGCGTCGGTGACGCCGTCCCGGAGTCGCACGATTACCCGGAACCACCACGCGCCCCGTGACTCCATCGGCCCCCACGAGTTCTCCAGGGCGACGTTCATCCGCACCGGCACCCAGAGGTCGACCGAGCGGATCTCCGCCCCGGTGAAGCCGCGCGGCGCCACGCCCACGACTTCGTAGTCGTGCGTCCCCAACGTGACGACGCGGCCCACGACCTCCGGGTCGAGCCCGAACTCGCGATCCCAGAAGCTGTAGCTGAGTACGGCGACGGGGGGCGCGCCGGCCCGATCGTCGTCGGCGTCGAAGAACCGACCGAGCGCGGGTTGAACGCCGAGCAGCGGGAAGAACTCGAAGCCCGCGCCCTGAACGAGTGCCCGGCGGGCGTCGATTCCCGAGCCCATCGTGAAACGTCGGCGAGGCCGATAGACCGCGGCTCCCTCGAGTACAGGCAGGTCTCGGATGGCTTCGTAGTCCGGGAAGGAGTAGGCCATCGGTCCGTTCAGCGACCGCTGTCCGAGACCGTCGAGCTGAAGGAAACGCAGGCTCTCGTGGTCCTGGACGTGCTCGGGCGGGCTGAGCAGCACCCGGTCGACCGCGCCGAACATGGTCGCGTTGGCGCCGAGACCCAGCGCGAGGGTGACGACGACGGCGAGGGCGAAGCCCGGGGCGCTGCGGAAGACCCGCAGCGCCGCGACGAGTTCGGCGACGACGTCGCGCGAAAAGGAGGACCCGGGGCCGTCGAGCCGGGCCGTGCCGGGGCTCCCGCCGGGTGCGGTTCCGGGCGCAGAGCCCGGTGTCGCCTCGGGCGACCCGCCGAGGTAGCGGACGCCGACGGCGAGCGCTTGCCACCAGTACCAGAGGGTGGCCGCTACGCCGCCGCGACGCGTCCGCAGCGCGGCGTATTCCTGGCGGAGATCACCGACGATGAAGTCGGCGGGGCCGGCGGATCGCAGGCACCAGCGTAGCAGACGTTCGGCGGTCCGAGGCGGCATCGGCATCAGGCCTTCTCCAACTCGGGCTCGACGCCGTCCCACAGCTTCAGCAGAGCTTCGCGAGAGATGCGAAGCGCCCGCCGCCCCTCGGCGGTGACGCGAAAGCGCCGCATCGGCGCGCCGCCGCGCTCGGGGATCGGAGCGGAGTCCTCCGTCTGCCACTCCAGGAGTTCTTTCGCACCCAGACGATCGAAGGTGCGGTAGAGCGCCCCCCTCGACACGCTCCGCCCGGCACGCTCCTCGAGCACCGTCCGGATGTTGGGCGCGTAGGCCTCGTCGCCGGCCTGGAGGATGGCGAGGAGGACCATCTGTTCGAACTCACCGATATGACCTGGGGGCATCTTCGACCTCGGAGTCTGCGTTGTACACTCCGCGGAGTCTACATGAGCGACTGCGAGAGGTCAATGGGGGAATCTGCGGGGGTCGATAGGGGGGCGGCGCAGAGTAGGCGCGGCGAGGTGGCCCCGGCGGCGGGCGGCGCCTAACCTATCGGCATGCCCCGACCACCTCCTGACCGCCCCGTCCGGCTCCCCAACGCGCCGCGCCGTATGCTGACTCTCTCGTTGCGTTGCTTCGGATTGCTGGTCCTGGCGGGGACGGCGAGTGCGTTGCTCGCCGGGCCGTCGGGCACGTTGCTGGCTGCACCCGCGGGTGGGCAGGCGCCGGTCCAGGCGACGAGCCTCGGGGGCGCGGCTCTGGATTCGGCGCGCGTTGTCGCTCTGATCCGGACGGCTGCTGAAGGGCTTCGCTCGCCCGAGATGGATCCAGTCCAGAGGGAGCTCTACGCAGGGCTGCGGCAACACGCCGAGAGACTCGGGGTCGAACTCCCGAGCGCCGACTCCAACCCCGAACCCGATCGACCGCAGTACGACCCGAGGCCTGACGTTGCCTCTGTGCTCGAGGCGGAGGGCCCCGAGGCGGCCCTGAGGTTCGCGGCAGAGGCCGACACGCGGCGAGGGATCGGTGGCTCCCCCGCCTATGCACTCGCGCTGATTTCGGACCGATTCGGACGGGCGCGTGCTTTCGAACTCGCGTTGCGCGAGGTGGAACGGCCGTCGAACGCCGTCTGGGCGGCCCTGACCGGAAGCGGGGGCTCGGCCCCCTGGGACCCCACGGTACTCTCGGCGATCGACGCGGCGAGCCTGTCCGACCGAGAGCGACGCTTGACCCGCCAGGCAGCACTCGGTGCGATGATCGGGGGATCGCCCCCTGACGTGTGGGAGGCGGTGGACCGGGCGGACCCCGACGAGGTTGCACACGTGGGGTCGTGGGTGCTGAGCAGGGCAGACAGCACGTCGCCGCGCGGGTTCGTCGAGGGTGTGGCTCGAGAGGCCGTCGAAGCACTGCGGGAGGTCGACCCCTCCCACTGGCCGGGCCTGGAGGCCTCTCTCTTCGGCAGCTGCTGGCGGCTCGAGCTTTCCGCCTGCCCCGCGGCGGGGCTTCACGGACGTCTCCATCCTGGGGCATTCGGTTCGCGATTCCGCCCGTGCGACCGCGCCCGGCTTTATTGGGACCACGTGGTGGAGCAGGATCGTCGCTTTGCTGCCGCGGGCGCCCCGACGCGCGCGGTCGCGGAGTTTCGTGCACTTGCGCTTGCCCAGGCCACGGCGCCGTTCGCCAACGGAGCCTGTGATCCCCGGATGGACTCGGCGTTCGTCGCGTGGATGCCGGAACTCGACGAGATCGAACGCCGGCTACCGCCGGAGACGGCAGACCGTCTGCGCGCACACATCGTGTTCGCTTGGGCCCCCCGCGACGCTCAACGAGGCCGGGGCGCGGTATCGCGACTCTCGTCGGCGAGTCGCGACTCCATCCTCGTCGTCGCGGTCCAACGGGCGTGGGGCGTGAACCCGCTTCCGGCGATCGACCTCTGGATCGAGTTCGCGAAGACTCCGCAGCCGATCTACAGGCCGGAGGACATCTATTCCTTCCTCCACCGGATCGGGCAGCCCGATCGCGCGGCCGCAGTGCTTCCACTCCTCGAGGAGGGCGTTCGCCTCGGGGCGCGTCTGGAGTGGGCGAGTATACTCCTCGGCACCAAGCAGTTCACTGCCGCACGCGACGAGGCGATGGCGGCCATCGCCCAGTGGACACCCGGTCGAGAGCGGATGTACCTCTCGCGTTTCTGGACGGAGCTGGAGGAGTATGACGCGGTCGAGGCTCTTCTGGAGCGGCTTGCCCCGACGTCAGATGCCACGGCGCGGGCGAGGGCGGTCGCCGCGATCGCGGAGGCCTGGCTCGAGGTCCACAGGAGGCGGTGGTGAGACTCGCGATCCCGTTACCGCTCCTGCTCGCCAGCGCCGTCTCTGCCCAGGAGCCCACCCCGCCCCCCGTCCGAGACGGAGCCCGCGACACGGCGGTCGCGCTTACTCGCGAGGCGGGGCGAGCTCTGGCGACGGCACGACCGGTGGTCTCCCGGGTCGAGTACGCCTTCTCCCGACTCGAGCGGCTCGCGGATGCGCTCGGGGTGACGTTGACTCCTCCCGAGCCGGACTCGACGCCACCCGAGGCCACCTTCGCGCGGCTCGCTAGGGACGGTGAAAGGCACGAGGCCCGGGAAGCCGGAGTGCGCGCCGACAGCGCCTCGCGGCGTCGCGACATCTGGCGGCGGGTCGCACTCCGGGAGATCGGCGAGACCCTCGCCCCCCTCGAGGCGCTGGCGTTTGCCGATTCCCTCGGCGGGTTGCCGGAAGCCGTCTCCAGTATCCTCTCATGGCGAGACCTCACGGACGGGGTCGACGAGATCCTCGCCTGGGTCGAGGAGACGATCGACGACCCCGTGAGGCGGCAGGAGACGCACGTCGAGGTGCTGCGACTCCTGGCATATTGCGCCCCCGACCAAGCCTGGAGCCGGGTGTCGGGTCTGGAGCCTGTCGACCGTGCCCGGGTCGGTATTGCGATTCTTCATGGCTCCCGAGTGCCGGCCGGGATCGCGGGATCGGTCGCCCGAGAGGTCGAGTCCGATCTGCGAACGCTGGACGTGGGGGAGACGTCTTTGGGTCTGCAGGCGGGCCTGCGGCAGGGGTGTAGCCGAAAGAGACTGACGTTTTGCACGTTGGAGGCTCCCGCCGGGATTCGCTGGGTGGACTTCCTCAACGACATGGGACGGGGGGATTGGGACGTCGCCCTCGAACGGCGCCGCGAGTGGATGGAGTGGATCGCGCCCGACTCCCTGCGCGCCCTCGAGGCGTACGGGCTCAGCCGTTCGCATTGTCGATGGATGTCGTGCGATCTGGCTCCTTTTGATTCGCTCTTCAACGCGTGGATACCGGGCATCGAAGACGCATCGGCCCGGGCGGAGCCGGGCGAAGCACGTGACCTGCTTCTGCTGCGTATCGCGACGCTCTGGGCCGCGCGGGACCCCCGACGGGCGGGGTCGTTCGCCGCCTTGATCGACTCGCCGAAGCACCGGGTCAATGCCGTCAACGAACTCGTCCGGTCGGCGTGGGAGGTCGCGCCCCTGACGGCCGTCGCGGTGCACCGCGAGCTGATGACCACCTACCCGGCGACGGCCCGGACCCATCTGCTTCTCGTACAGATGGGTCGACTCGATGAGGCGAACAGAGTCCTCGATGCGATGGAAGGCAATGCGCGCCTCGTCACTCGGCTCGAATGGGCGGCTCGGCTACTCGACGCAGGTCGGTGGTCGGAGGCGCACGACATCGTCGCCGAGGCCCTTACAGAGTGGCAACCGTCGACCGTGCTCTTCCGAATTCCTGCGAAGGTCGGCGTTCTCATTCGGCAGGCCGGGCTCGTGGAGCCCTACCTCGCTCGGGTGCGCGCGTCTCCGGACCCTTTGTCTCGGGCCATCGCCCTCACCGCGCTGATCCCGGCGTTCCACGACCCGTTCGCGCCGGTTCCTACCCGATTCGACGACTGAGGCGGGCGCGCCCGCCCGCGGCGAAGGAGAAGCTCTACAGCGCCGGGAGGGCGAACGTCTGCCCACTCGCCAGCGCCGCCCCACCGACCTCGGCGACTTCGGCGAGCCACGACGCGCCCCACGCGAGCGCCGACTCGTCGAAGGCGAACTTGGTCGAGTGGGCGGGAAAATTGCGCTGCCCCGCGATCTGGCTTCCGAAGCGCACGTAACAGCCTGGGACTTCACGCAGGTAGTAGGCGAAGTCCTCGCCACCCATGTTGGCCTGGCGCAGTTCGTCGACCGCGCCTTCCCCGACCACGCGGACGGCGGCCTCTCGTGCGACGGCGGTGGCGTTGGGCGCGTTGTGCAGGGCCGGCGTGCCGGCGGTGAAGGTCACGGTGGCCTCGGCGGCGTGCGTGCTGGCGACCGACTCCGCGATCCGTCGGATCGCCGCCCGGAAGTGGTCGCGCACCACCGGGCGCAGCGTCCGGATCGTTCCCTCGAGGTAGGCCTGGCCGGCGATCGCGTTGGCCACCGTCCCGGCATCGAATCGACCGACCGACACGACGGCCGGGTCGGCCGGGTCGACCTCGCGCGAGACGATCGTCTGGATCGCCATCACCATGAGGCTGCCCACCACCACCGCGTCGACGGTCTCGTGTGGACGGGCCGCGTGGCCCCCTTGGCCTCCGATCTCGATCCGGAAGGTGTCGGTGGAGGCGTTGACCGCTCCTTCGGTCACGATCAGTGAACCGGGTGCGAAGCGGCGGTCGAGGTGTCCCCCGAAGATGAGCCCCACCCCCTCGAGCACCCCCTCGTCGATCATCGCCTTCGCGCCCTCACCGGTCTCTTCGGCGGGTTGGAAGATGAGACGGATCGGAGCCGGACGAGCCGTCGCCCGGAGGAGGACTTCGGCGGCACCCAGGAGCATACTGGTGTGCCCATCGTGACCGCAGGCATGCATCACCCCGGGGCGACTCGACGCGAAGGGGAGCCCGGTCTCCTCCAGAATCGGCAGGGCGTCCAGGTCGGCCCGCAGCGCGACGTGGGCAACGCCCTCGGGGCCGGGGAGTTCGCCCACGATCCCCGTACCGGCCATGCGCCGATGGGGGATCCCGAGGCGGGTCAGTGCCTCCTCCACGCGGGAGCAGGTGCGCTCCTCCTCCCAGCTGAGTTCGGGGTGCTGGTGGAGGTCGCGCCGAAGGGACACCATCCGCTCGAAGAGCGATTCGTCGACTCTGCTGGCCATGGGGTGTGTTCCGGTTCGTTTCGTTCGAGCGAGCGGCCCGCTCGCGGCCCGGATCAGTATAGGCCCCTGCGACGCATCGGTGCCTCCGACATGGACGCCGCCCGGGGGGACGGCCAAGTTGGGGCGCACGGCTCCCGGGGTGGGACCCGGGTAGTGGTCCAGGAAGTTCAGCGCATCGACGGTGCACGCACCGCCTTTCGAGCTAGTCTCCCTTCATCGTCGCAGCAGGATCGACGGTCAACGCGCGGCGGATCGGCACGAAACACGCCGCGGTGCCCGCGCACGTGAGCAGCACCGCCACGACCCCGAGTGCGCGCAGGGCGTTGGAGGTATCGCCACCCCGGAAGGCGGCGAGTGCGACGATCGATCCGAGAGCGACGCCAGCGAGCAGCTGAAGGACGGCTCGCCGAAACACGATCTCGACGATGCGCCGCCGCGAGGCCCCGACCGCGAGGCGGATGGCGATCTCGCGACTGCGCCTCGACACGGTGAACGACATGAGGGCGTAGATGCCCGCCACCGACAACATGAGCACGATGGCGGCCATGGCGACGACGATCCATCCCGCGAGCCGCTCACCCGTATGCACGGGAGCCCAGGCGTCGGCCGCGGTGGCGATCTCCGAGAGGCGCAGGTCGGGGTCGATGGCGCCGGCGATCTCGTACAGATGGCTCGCCGAGAGCCCCCCCTCGTCCGACATGCGCACGAAGAGTTGCGTAGCGGGGGCCTGGGGCATGCCCACGAGACCGACGGTCCGCGGCGACGCGGGGGCCACGGAGAGGGGAGCGTAGAGCGCGGGGTGCACGCCCGGTCCGAAGGCGTCGATGCCCGGATCGCGCACGACGCCCACGATCTGCACCGCCTCCCCCTCGTCGAAGAGGCTCACCCCGTCGGATTCGCCGCGGCGCTTCGGGAAGCGCACCGTCGCGCCCACTGGATTCCGCCCTGCGAAGCGGCGCTCGGCGAAGGTCTCGTTGACCACGACCGCGCGGCCTTCGGCGAAGAAGTCGGAGCTCTGGAGCGGGCGGCCCGCGACCGTCGTGGCGCCGATCAGGTCGAGGTAGTGAGGGTCGACGAGCAGGATCCGCACGGAGCCCGAAGTGCCCTCGCCGGAGCGGTCGTCGACCACCTCGGCGGGCACGTTGAGATGGTTCATGGCCGACAACCCGCTCGCCAGCGCCGCGCCGCGTACGTCGCGACGCTGAGCGATCTGGTCTCGGACGGTCTCGAAGAGCCGACTCGATTCGTCGAGAAACACCTCGTGCTCGTCGAGCGTGCGCGGGGGTGCGACGGGGTCCCGTCCCAGCTGAGCGGTCAGGAACGCGTCGGCGGGGAAGCCTGAATCGACCGGGTTTGCGAAGGCCTCCGTGGCCTGCGCCACGGCGACCGGGAGGAAGGCGACGGTCAGCGCCACCTGCAACACGATCACCGCGGTCCAGACACCGCCGAAGTTCAGGCGTCCGACCCCCGACCCGCCCTGGCCCAGCCGCGGCTGGACATGGCCTCCCGTGGCCTTCAGCGCCGGGACCACGCCCACGAGGACGGCCCCTGCGACGGCGAGGCCGACCCCGTACATCAGGGTGGTCGACGACAGGTTGTCGTCCCACCAGAAGGGGGGCTGCGGCGCCTGCTGGACCTGGAAGAACAGCTGTGCGATGCGCCCCAGCGACCACCAAGCGAGAAACATGCCGAGCCCCGTCGCCCCGCCGACGAGCACCAGGGCCTCGGCGAACAGCTGCATCACGATGCGTCTTCGGCTGGCCCCGAGGGAGCGCCGGATGGCGATCTCACCCTCGCGCGTAACGGTCCTCGCGAAGACGAGCGTCGCGACGTTGACACACGCCACGGCGAGCAGAAGGGCGAAGACGATGCCGACGCCGGAGAGGATCAGGGCGTTTACTCCCGACGAAGCGCGATCCGCGAAGCTCTCGACCCGAGGGGTCAGGCGCGCGTAGACCTCGGGATGCTCGTCGGCCAGGCGACGGCCCACCGCATCGAGTTCGACCTGGACCGATGCGAGCGTGGCACCCGTCGCGAGCCGAGCGACGACGCTCGCACGCCCGGCGGTGGTGGGCTGAAAGGCGCTGCTGTCGGCTCGCATGGCGACCCAGGCGTCCTGCATCAGGGGGAAGCCGTAGCCCTCGGGCATCACGCCGACGACGGTGGTCGGCACTCCGCCGAGTCGTACGGTACGACCGATCGGGTCGGGGTCTTCCTGCAGCACCGACTGCCAGACCGAGTAGCCCAGGACGACGGTCGCGGGGGCGTCGGGCCGCGCATCGGCGTCGATCAGCGCGCGGCCGAGAAGCGGCGGCACCCGGGTCAGGTCGAAGGCTTCTCGGCTCGTTCGCGCCAGACTCACCGTTCCGACCTCGCCGCGGTCCGTCACGATCCCCTGTTCGAGGGTGCGGTAGGCGGCCAGATCATCCAGCGCGCCGAGGGCGTCGCGCCAGATCTCGAGGTCGTAGAGCGTGGGCGCTGTGCGTTCACCGGCCTCGGTGTCGACCTGCACCACGCGCACGATGCGCTCGCCCTCGTCGAGGGGGAGCGTCGGCATCAGCATGTCGCGTACGAACTCCGACGCACCCACCCCGATCGAGCTCGCCACGGTGATGGCGATGCCGCCCACGAGGGTGAGCATCGGGTATTTCACCAGCATTCTCACGCCGAGGCGCAGGTCGAGCGAGAGCGATGCGTGGGCGGCCGATATGGTGTCGCGGGCGCGCTCCCACGTCAGGCGGGTCGCGATGGCCGCGACCTGGCCTGCGTACCAGAGTCCGGTGGCGACCGGGCCCGCGTCGCTCCGGCGCTCCCGATACACCTCGTCGAGATCCCCGACGATCCCCTCACCGAGGTCGCCGGGCACGGAGCGCTCCAGGAGCCTCCGCAGCAGCCTCGGGGGCGAGGGCGTCACGACGGCCGCCCGACGGTGTCGGGATCGAGGTCTTCCCACATGCGGTCCATGGCGAGGCGGGCCTCCCGCAGGAGGGCAGCGCCCTCGGCTTCGACCCTCACGCATCGCCGAGCCTTGCCCCCCCGCGCCCCCGTCGGTTCGCTCATCCACGACGACACCAGTCCGCGCTTCTCGAGGCGGCGCAGAGTGACGTAGACCGCCGCACGTGAGACCGAGCGACCGGTGCGACGCTCGATCTCGTTCACGATCGGCACCCCGTACGCCTCGCCGTCCACGTGGAGAATCGCGAGCAGAACCATCTGTTCGAATTCGCCCATTCCCTTGGGCATCGCTCCCTCCTCGCGGTGTGAGCCCACGATCGGCTACGCCGCTCCGCCCTGCGCTCCGCGCACCGCCGGGTCTCGCCGGTCGCGGTCCCGCCGGTCGCGGTCTTGCCGTTCGCGGTCTTGCCGGTCGCGGTCTCGACGAGGATGCGTCATTAAGTATACGGTGTCAACAATATTGAAGACGCGCCGGCAGTGACATCCGGTCGGTCCCGCCCCATCGTGTCGGTGTCGTGCCCGTTCGGGTGTTCGTGTTCTGGCTCGTGGGCTCGTATCGACTCCACCCCTGGGGGCTCCCGACGATGGTCTTCCGCCTCGCCACCCACGCCGACGTGCCCGCGGTTCTCGCGCTACTGAGAGACGACCGCCTGGGCGTCACGAGAGAAGGGACCGAACTCGGGCCGTACCTCGCGGCCTTCGAACGAATGCGGGAAGAGGGTCGAAATCATGTGGTCGTCGGCGAGGTCGATGGCGTGGTGTCGGCCACCTACCAGATCACGTTCATCTCCGGCCTCAGTCTCGCGGCGACGCGCCGGGCCCAGGTGGAGTCGGTGCGTGTGGCGTCGCACCTGCGCGGGCAAGGCATCGGACGCGAGATGTTTGCCGACGTGGAGGCCCGGGCCCGTGCCGCGGGGTGTGGGCTCATCCAGCTCACGATGAACGCCGCTCGTACCGACAGCGCCCGCTTCTACGAGGGCCTCGGATTCACGGCCTCGCACGTGGGCTTCAAGCTCTATCTGGGGCAGCGCTAGCCGGCCGTCGTCTCCAGGTCTCTTCGCAGGCCTCTTGCAGATATTCGCGTCGCGCATATATTGGCGTCACGCGAATATTACTCGAGAGGTCCTCATGTCCGACGACGTCGATCGCTTCCTGCCGCTTCGGCCGGTCGAATTCCACATCCTCCTGAGCCTCAGCGAGGGGGTGCGCCACGGGTACCGGATCATCCAGGATTCGGCCGAACGCTCGGGCGAGGCGGTCATCTCGGATGTGGCGACGCTGTACCGAGCCCTCAAGCGGATGGTCGACCAGCAGCTGATCGAACCCGCCGAGCCGCCGGGCCAGGACCGCCGCCGGAGCCACTACTGCATCACACCGCTCGGCCGCCGCGTCGCCGCCGCCGAAAGCGCCCGCATGGCTGCGCTTCTCCGGTCGGCCAAGGCCGCTGGGCTGCTCCCGGGCTGACGCATGCTGCGGCGCTGGCTTCGGCTGCTCCTCCTGCTTTATCCGCGGGACTTCCGCGAGGGATACGGACGAGACCTGGTCGAGACGTTTGCGGACCAGTGGCGGGCGACGCCCGATCGACTGCGTCGAGTGGCCCTCCTGGCGCGAACGAGTTGGAGGCTCGTGCTCGGTGCGATGGCAGACGGTATGGGGGAGTGGAGAGACAGGGATTCACGGGATGAAGGGGGGGAGAGGATGGGACGCTGGATCACGGAACTACGCCAGGCGACACGCCGCCTCATGCGGGCACCCGGCTTCGCGGCGGTCGCGGTCGGAACCATCGCAGTCGCGTCGGGAGCGTGGGGAGCCACCTACGCGGTGGTGTCGAATGTGGTGCTCGACGACATGCCCTTCGGGGAGCCGGATGAGCTCGTCTGGATCTGGAGGGACTACTGGGGGGACTTTCCCCGAGGATGGCTCTCCGGATACGACATCGCGCTTCTTCGGCAACACGACGCCTTCGAGGCGGTGGCAGGGGTCCGAACCGGCCGCGTGAACTTCTCCGATGCGTCGGGCAACGGTGCCGTCGACGTCCGGACCCTCCTGGGGTCGCCCGGATACCTCGATCTGATCGGGGTACGCCCGGCTCTGGGTCCCGGCTTCTCTCCGGCCGACGAGACCGGCACATGGGACGACGTGCACCCGGAGGTGATCCTGCGCCACTCGCTCTGGGTCGAGGCCTTCGCGGCGGACCCATCGGTCGTGGGCCGCAGCGTGTTTTTGAACGGCGAGCCCTACACGGTGGTGGGGGTGATGCCCGAAGACTTCGACCTGCGCCAGGGCTCGTCGCTGGGCACGGCCGTCGACGCCGATGCCTACCTCACCCTTCTGGTCGACCTCGCCAACGAAGACGTCTACAGCGGGTCGTTCGCCGCCCTGGCCCGGATCGATGGATCGACCCCTCCCGGCGCGGTGATGCGGGCGCTCGAGTCCACGGCGGCGGAGATCGACGTCCACTTCAACGATCGCGGGCTACGACTTTGGACGGTGGGACTGCGGGACGACCTGATCGGCGAGGTGCGGCGCCCCCTCTTCGCCGTTCTCGGTGCGGGCGGCATTCTGGTGCTGATTCTCGGCGCGAATCTGGCGACTCTCATGCTCGCCCGTTCCTCCGAGCAGGCAGACAGTGCCGCGGTCCGGGCGGCCCTCGGGGCGACCCGCGGGTCGCGGCTCCGGACCGCCCTCGCCGAACCCCTGGTTTTGGCCGTCCTCGGCGCCGCAGGAGGACTCGCGCTGGCCTGGGCCGGGACGCTGGGCTTGCAGAGAGCGGTATCGGACACGGTGCCTCGCGCCAACGAGATCACGTTCGGGATCGGCGGTGGCCTGGCGGTCATCGCCGGCGTCGTGCTGATCGCGATGCTCGGGGGCCTCGGACCCGTCGCACGCTGGGTGGCGGTGCGCCCGCTGGCGGGGCTGGGCGAGGGGCGGCGAGGCGGCTACTCGGTCCGGGCCGAGCGAGCTCGAGCGGCTCTGGTCGTCGCGCAGGTGAGCATGGCGTTGACGCTCCTGGTCGGCGCCGGGCTCCTCCTGCGTACGATGCAGGGTCTGGTCGGGCAGGATCCTGGCTTCGACGTCGCCGAGGCGATCACTTTCCGGGTCGGTATCCGCGGCACGACCTACGTGACCGCGCCCGACGTGATGGCGGCTCAGGTCGCGATGCTCGAGGGTGTGAGAGGGATCTCCGGCGTCGCCTCTGCGGGGTTCTCGAACGCACTCCCGCTCTCGGAAAACACCAACCAGTTCCAGGTCGACTTTCCGGACTACCCTGCGACGGGCGACGAAAACGGCGAGTTGGTCGATGGCTTCGTCGTGTCGGACGGCTACGCCGAGGCGCTCGGGATGCGGTTGCAGGCCGGGCGTTTCTTCGAACCGGGCGACGCCGTGTGGAGCGAGGAGGGTGCGGTCGCTCGCGGTGTCATCATCGACGACGTCCTCGCCGCGCGCTGGTTCCCCTCGGGTGAGGCGGTCGGGGGGCGCGTGGCCCTGTTCGAGAGCGACACGCTTCCGGTGCTCGGTGTGGTGGATCAGCCCCGACTCTACTCGGTCGAAGCCGACGACCGGGGGCAGGTGTTTCTCCCGGCGCCCATGAGGGTGCGCAGCGACACCCGCTTCGTGGCCCGCACGCGGCCCGGGGTGGATCCGTCGTCGCTCCTTCCGGCGATTCGGCGTGTCGTGAACGACCGGGACGCGGGGCTGGCGGTCTCGGAGGTGCGCACCCTCGACGGGATCGTGGAGGAGTCGTTGGGCGGTCCCCGACTGAATCTGCGCCTCGCCTCTGTGTTCGCGCTCGCCGCGCTCGTGCTCTCCGGGCTCGGGCTCTACGGGGTGGTGTCGGGAACCGTGGTTCGCCGTCGCCGTGAGATCGGTTTGCGGGTCGCGCTGGGTGCCGAGCCGGCCCGGCTCGTACGCTCCGTGTTGGGCCTCGGTGTGCGGCTCGCGATCGCCGGCGCCGTGATCGGGATCGCCGTGTCGTGGGGTGCCGGGCGCTGGATCGCTTCGTTTCTCTTCGGTGTCCAGCCGCTCGATCCGGTGACGCTCGCCGGGTCGGCCGCCGCCAGATTCAGCCCGTTCATTCCGATGATG